>CAYPWB010000492.1:0-4363 GCA_964414315.1 uncultured Planctomycetaceae bacterium
CAATGTCCGCTTGCGCTTTCTCGAACGAAAGCTCCCAATTGCGCGCATCGAGCCGCGCCTTTTGCCAGCCGAAACGACGGTGCCACTCGATATCGTCTTGGCTGATCGTTCGCGGGACGCTCATGGCCTCCTCCATTTTCACAGTACGTAGCGATTCGGGCAGATGCTCCGCGCTCCACTCTTCTGCATTGTTCTAGAAGCACAGCCACCTGTCAAGCGGATTCGACCGTTCGTCGACCCCCTTGGTGAAGTTGGGCAACGGAAGCACGCGCATGACCAGACGGTCCGACAGCCGAAGGTTGGGTTCCCATCGGATCGGCTGCTCGGATTGCGCGGCAGGCTGGGTCTGCTTCCGCACCCGCCTCGTCCTTGTCGGTGGGTGCTTCTCACCGCGGCGGTCGATGCTTCCGCACAGGTCCCTTCCGAAGCGATTGGAACTTCGATTCGTATGGACCAAGTCCGAATTCCCCTGGAGAAACGTTGGCCCGACCCGTCGCTTCAGGCGCGAACACGCTTCGGACCGCATCGAGATAAGCGAAGCCGTGCTGCTCCGCAGGAAAGATGAAGTGTCCTTCCCCAAACTCGTTCCAGTTATCGATGAGAACCATGCGGCCCGCCAAAGAGACTGGTTTTCGCTCCTCGACCAGCTTGCGGGCCTTCTGGCACAACGCACGGAATTCTTCGGGGGTAAGTTGCCAGCGGTTCCTGCTCAGGAAACTGCCCCAAGGTCTGCTATCCCACCCGACGGAGACGGTTGGAAGATACGCCACTCGGGTGTGCGTGCGCCACCATGCCTCCTGGGCTTCGATCATTCTCTCGGCGTCGGAGAAGTCCAGGTCGCGCCGTCGCTTGCCGAAGGTCGGCAGATGATATGCGAACTGGTAGTCCATCCCAATGCGTGCCATGCGCCGGTCGGGCCCTTCGCGCGGGCCCCAGCAATGCTGCCCAAGCAACGTCAATCCCTGGAAACCTGCATCCACACAGGCTTGACGCATCTTCGCGATGGCTCGTGCCGCGGCCGCTTCGCCACCAAGCTCCTGCACCAGCTTCTCGGTATCGAAGATCGCAAGCACGGGTTTCCCGTCATCCAGGAGATACCGTGGGTCTTGGAAGTACTGTTCGATCCAAAAAGGCATGAGGTTGCCCAAAAGATCGTCCTCGGATGCGACCCCGCACGCGATGGCATTCCGATTCTCCCACAGGATGGCGAACTTGATGCGATCGCCGTAGCGGGCAGATGGCAATCCCTGGATCCAGTGATCGAGAACCGGTTCGATGGGAGCCTTTCCAAGGTTGTCGGCGGCGCGGAACCAGCACGGCATGAAGAACGTGATGCCATGGTCCAAAGCCCACTTGATTTCCCAATCCGTGACCTCGGGCGTCCCCTCATCATAGAATCCAAGGAGCGGCCGTCGTTCCGGGAAGGGAGCGATCGTTTGCCAGCGGGTTCCGTCGCCCCAAAGCGGCGCCATCATCGCGCCGACAAGATAACGACCGGTGTCCGCACGGCGGGGCGCCGGCACGTAGGGCCGGCTGGCCTGCTCCGGTTCGGTGCCCAAACAGAGGGTTCCCATGGCTGCGATAAGCTGCCCGAGCAGGACGGTGGTAGCCTTACGCATGTCGAGTCCCATGTCGTACTGCTTGCAGGATTTTGAGCGACCGCATTGGCTGTCGTTCCAGCCGCAGCCCAAAGAGCAACCACATATCTCATTTTGCCAATTCTTAGCCGACAGAACGAGCGGCCCACGAGGAAGCCAGCAAGGCCCTGCCTCATCAAGAGTTACCGCCGTCCTTCCGCTGCTAGGCATCCTCAATCACGGCCTTGACCCGAACACGGAGCATCGGGGCGGCTCGCAGGAACCACAACAGCGCGTGGGTGTCCAACAGGACGATCCTTCCAGGCAATCCCGAAAGTCGTCAATCGAAGCGTCGAAATCGGCAGCGATTCGCAGGATGCTGTACTTGGCACTGCCGGCCTTGCACGGCCAGGAGGCTCGCAAGACCCTCTTCACTTGCGCCAAAGGTTGCTCGTAGTCGGTGATCGTAATTTCCTCACCCGGCTGGAGCCGACGGACGATTTCTGGGAGGTTCGTTTGGACTTCTTCGATGGTGATGCTGGTCATGGCTTGGGCTCCTGGCGAACCGCTGAAAATGACGTGTCAGCTCCATGAATCATCGAGCATCTCCGCCAGCAGGTCGTCGTCGGGGGTTGGTTGCCGAAATGCGCCGACGTCCAGAGGCGCCAGAGACAACCAACTGGCCGTTGCGCAGGAGCATACGAAAGCGGTCTCACTTCCACCTGAATCCCGTCCGGCCAGTCGACCGGCGTGGTCAGTTCCAAGCGTCCGTCGCGGAAGGTTGCCGTTGCCGTTTTCATCTCAAACCGTCTCGGAAAAAGGACCGTTGAAACTACCCCCTCCATTCTAGCGCGAAGCCACGTTGCGGTCCATCCTCGGGGGAAGAGCTGGGAGTTGGGGAGAGAAGATGTCAGGTGTCAGGAGGGGGAAGATTTTGGATGTCCTTCCGCCTTTGGCTTTCATCATTCGACATTTGCAGGCTGGGTGTCAGTTGCTGGTTGCCGTTTGGCAGCCCGGCTCATGGGCCCAGGAGAGCACCGAGGCAACGGAACAGGGAATGTCCATGCAGAACTCGTCCTTTCGACAACAGAGGGAACCAATCGGCCGGTAAAGGGACAGGTCCATTGGCCGGGCATCGTCTTTCGCGGAAAATGGCGCCGGTTGGCCGAAACATGGACCCGCCCCCGTCCGGACTGTCAGCGGTTGCCGCTGCTCTCCGTTATCTCGGTTGACTCCTGTTCCCTCCATCTCCACCAGGGACCCAGCGACCCGACAGCGCAGCGCCGCGGCCCGCCCGTCATCGACGACCCGGCCGCCCGCATCGTCCGCCTGCCGATGTACTGTGGTATTACCGAGGAGGAGAAGCAGCCACGGGTGGCCGGCGTGCTGATGGCCTGTTGCTCGGCGGCATGCCCTTTGTGCGAAGCCAAACAGCCGCTCGATGCCGACCCAGGGTAGCCCATACCGCTCGCTTGCCGGCCAGAGGCCAGACGGCTATACTGGGAAGATGGGAGTCGGGAACGTCGAACATCGAACTCCCCTGACACCTGACGTGGTACATCCGGCCCGATACCCTTTTTCGACTTCTACTGGACCGACGACCTTGTCGAGCACTTGGCCGAGCACGGAATAAGCCGGGAAGATTTCGCCGAGGTGGTCAGCACCCCGGAGCGGCGAGGCGAAAGCCGCTCAACGGGACGGCCTTGCTGTTGGGGCACCACCGGGGACGGGCGATACGTGTTTTGCGTGTATGAGTATCTCGACGAGATGACGATTATTCCGATTACGGCGTACGAAGTGCAGCGTCATCGCCAATGAGCCGAGGGTAACGACATGGTTCAGCACAAAAACCCGGCCGAGGTCCTGTCGAAGCTGGACCGCGAACGCCGGTTGATTGCTGAGGAGCTTCCGGAACTCAGCGAGCGTGACGCGCGCATGCAAGAGTGTGCGGCGGAAGACACCCTTTGTGGCCATCTGCGCCGTGCCATCCACCGAAGCCGACGGCCGCTGGCCGATGTTGCCGGCCAGGCCGGTATTTCCACCGGCGCACTCTGCGGCTTCCTGGAGGGCGAGCGCACCCTGCGGTCGGACGTGTTGGACCGACTCGCCCAGGCCGCCGACGTGCACATTGCCCTCACTTCCAGCGACGATGCAACCGGAAGATGAAAGCCCGCAGATGAGACCTGAGGGACAGAGAACCTAAGACTCCGAAGCTTGGTCGATATCTCGGCCCCCCTCAAATCTGACACTTGGCACCTTTACCCCGGCATGCGACACGATTACCACGTTGTCTACACCCCGATCGAAGACGGGTGGGTTATGGCCACAGTGCCGGAACTGCCCGGCGCCCTAACCCAAGGCCACAACCTCGACGAGGCGCGCGAGAACATCAAGGAGGCCGTCGAGTTGCTCCTGGAAGCCTACCGACACAACGCTCGCAACGACGCCCCCGGTGGTGCGATGTGGGACACCATCTCGGTCGAGATACCCGCAGGGTGAAACGGCGCGATCTGGTTCGGTATCTCGAGCGTTCCGGTTGCCGTTTTGACCGTGAAGGCGCCAACCGCTCCCTTTGCAGAAAGCCCGCCAGCGGGCGGTGTCGCGCGGTCCCGCGGCATCGTGAGTTCAAGGAAACGACCGCCCGAACCGTTTGCGACCCATTGGGCATTCCCCGACTGTGACCGGCCGCCCGAAAGCCCACCTGTCTCCCGACACCTGACAACAAGACGACCGTCCATGGAAAACGAGTATGTCGAGTATCGCGACGCCGGCTATTGGATTCGGGG
>CAYPWB010000493.1:0-4358 GCA_964414315.1 uncultured Planctomycetaceae bacterium
CAGCGAGGCGGCTAGGGGCGGTCGTTGAACAGCTTCGCCTTAAAGAACTCGACGACGCTGCCGTACTTCTCCGGCGGCCTGCCCGTGTAGGTGATGTCGTTCTCCACGCCGGCGTCGTCGAGCAGCTTCTTCAGGCCCAAACCGAATAGGGGCGAGTGCGTCTTCCAGCCCTGTTCTCCCGGCGCTTCCTCGATGCCGCGCCCGCCGTAGTTCTGGAAGATGGGCGGGTCGTCCGGGCTGACCAGCGCGGCGGGCGAATAGGCTTGGATCCAACCCTTCGCCAGCAGCTCCTCGCGAGCATCGAGGAACTTCTGGAATCGCACCTCCCGCTCATCCTTGTTGCTCCCGATCCCGAAGGCGTGCGCCCCGTACGTTACCCCGGGCACCCATTCCCGCATCTGCTTCGGGTCGAGCGAGGTCTGCGCCTGAGCGGGCGCCGCGCACTGAAGCCGGGTCGATTGCCGCGCCACCGGGTCCTCGCTGTTCGGGTTCGCGAGGTCGTCGTGCAAGGCCAGCCAGAGCGTCGTTGCCCCGCCGGCCGAGCCGCCCGTCGCGCCAACCCGGTCGGGATCGATATTCAACTCCTTCGCCTTCCACCGCAGATACTGCAGCGCCCGCGCCGCATCGGTCAGGCACACTTCCACCGGCGGGCTCACTCCATCCGGTTCGTTCTGCGACACGTATCGATAGTTGATCGACGCCACCGAAATGCCCGCATCGAGGAGTTGCTGGAATCCGACCTGCGCTGCGCTCTTGTCCAACGCCCCCCAACCGCCGCCGTGGATATTCAGCACGAGTGGCGTCGGCTTGTCCGATTCGGCCTTATAGAAGTTGATCGAATGTCGAAAGTGCGGCCCGTATTTCATCTCGCGGATGTCGGGCACCGGGTTGATCGTCACTTCCCATTGCGTCCGTTTCACCCGGCAGGTGACCGTTTCGCCGGCGAATTCAAATTCGCCCATGAACTCGCTTGCGTCGTCATGGACGTCCCAGATTCTTCCCCGCAGGTGGAACTGCCCACCCTTGGGCACTTCAGGCAGCGTCTGCAGCGGCCACTGATGGCTGAAGCTCATCTTCTGCGACGCCTCCCGCGGACCCGACTCGTTCTCGTTCGGCTCGCGCTTCTCGATCACGGCCAGGTAACTGACCTTCGCAAAGACGTTATACGGCGAGAACGTGAACCCTTTCTCCGTATTCGCCACCGCATAGCACGGAAAACGGATTTCGGTTTCGTAGAGCTTGTCGGGCCAGCAGTGCCAGAAACCCAGGCTGCCCCTGTCGCCCGCCTTCCACTGCGGCGTTTCCACCGCCGCGTTACCAATCGAACCAAGCAGCACACAGGCGCCGCATATCGCCGCCGTCAGAGACTTCATGATCGTCCTCGATTTGGGTTGCAGAGGTTAGGAATGGTTTACCCACGTAGCGGTCACGGTTCGGCGGCACGGGCCGGTCGCTCTGCTGTATGCGACGGGGACAGTCCCCTGGGAACGGTTACCGCTACGGTCTAGCAGTACGGCTGGGTCCATGCGGCGGGCTGAGATTCCCAGTCGGGTTGGACATTGTCGCCTTTGACGATCTTCGCCCGGACGTACAAGTCGTCGGGTTTCAGCGTATATGACCCTTCCGTCCCCTCG
Organism: uncultured Planctomycetaceae bacterium; assembly: GCA_964414315.1. Taxonomy (GTDB): domain Bacteria; phylum Planctomycetota; class Planctomycetia; order Pirellulales; family Thermoguttaceae; genus PWXP01. The sequence continues at coordinate 1,635 of CAYPWB010000493.1, forward strand.
ACTGTATCGAGGACGACGCCGATGCTGTCGGAGTAGACGTCGATCTTGCGGGCCGGGCGGCGGTCGGCCTGCTCGACCTCGATCGCTCGGCGCGAAGGGTCGTAGTCTTTCTTCGTACCGAGGAACGCAATGCGGTACGCGCCCTCCTCCCGGACGTCGATCTTGACCGAAAGCGTCTTGCCGTCGAACTGAATGTCGGCGAAATCGAGCCCGTTGGAGGCGTAGAAGTCGCCCGTGCGGATTGCTTCCAGCAGGTTGCCGGCGCTAAGGTCGGCCGCCCGGACGACGCACCAGGCCTTCGGCGGCGGTTCGTACGCATGGCGATCGTCCGTTCCTATGCCCAGCAGCAGCGGCTGGCCGTGCGCGGCCCGATGCGCATTGACCACGTCCCAGAACTTCTCCGGCTTCCAGCCCTGCGGATGCGGGTCGTACTTGCCGTCGATGCTGTTGTTGTTCAATTCGAACAGACGGACTTGCGGCAGCGCGATCAAGTCGGCAGGCGAAAAGTCGTAGTAGCGCCAGAGGGGATGGTTCGCCATGAACAGAAAATCCTGCCCGGCATACGTTTCCAGTCCCTTCGCGAACGTCCGCTGGAGGATTTCCTTGGGCGTTTCGGCCGAGATATAGGGGAATACTTCGCGCACGTTGAGGAAGTTCACGTGCACCTGCTGGCCGTTTTCGCAGCCGCCGGTTTGCTCGTAGCCGGGAATCATGAGGAACCTGCCCGGCTCGACGAATTGCTCCTCCAACTCGGCATACGTCTTCATGCGCACGTAGGTTTGTCCGCCGACGGTGATCGTTCGGACGGAGTCGTTGCCGAACTTCTCCCGCGTTTCGTCCACGCGGTGTTGCGTTAGTTTCGGCCAGCCGGCCGTGGGCGAAACGACTTTCCAGAGCGACGTTTCGCCCTGGAACGGGGCGACGTCGGACGGCTTGTTCTCGAACCCGAACCCGTCGAAGCGAAGTTCCTCCGACTGAAAGAGGTTGTGGTCGGACGGGCAGATGAAATGGTATCCGTTCGACTTGTACCAGTCGACGGCCCATTCGGGAAGCGGTTGGCCGTCGGACCATTGGGTATGCATGTGCAGGTTCCCTTTGAACCAGCGTTTCTGCGGCGCCGAAGCGGCTTCCCCGGCGGAGCAAACCTTCCGAACATCGACGAGTCCGGCGGCGGCAATCGCCCCGGCCGTCTGGAGAAAATGGCGGCGTGTGATCGTTCTCGACATGGTTCTGTGGTTCCCGGCACGTGAAGGCATGGTTACAGGTAGCGAAGCGCGATTGGTTCTATTGAACCCGCCCGATGCACCGGCGTCAAGTTGCGGCCGAGCCGGCTACGGCGACCCTTGCGAAACGCCCCTGGACTCCGCTATAATGGGTGCCTTCCAACTCATGCGGGTATCGAGACGGGCCCGCCGTACGTACTCTGGAGGGTATCAAGTGGCGCAAGGTAAGTATCTGTTCAGTAGTGAGGCGGTCAGCGGGGGGCATCCCGACAAACTGGCCGACCAAATCTCCGATGGCGTCCTCGACGCGCTGTTCGCCCAGGACCCACTCAGCCGAGTGGCCTGTGAAGCCATGGTCACCACGGGCGTGGCCATTGTCGCCGGCGAAATTACCACCAAGGCAGTGATCAACTATCCCGACGTGATCCGTCAGGTGATCCGCGAGGCGGGCTACACGAGCGACGCGTTCGGCATCAATGCCGACACCTGCGCCGTCATGGTGTCCATCGACCGGCAGAGTCCCGACATCGCCCAAGGCGTCGACGAAGACGCTGACCGCGGCAAAGACATCGGCGCGGGCGACCAGGGCATCATGTTCGGTTTTGCCTGCAACGACACGCCGGAACTCATGCCGCTGCCCATTGCGTTGGCGCACCGTATTACCAACCGTCTGACCGACGCCCGGCAGCGGGGCGAGGCCGGCTGGATTCGCCCCGACAGCAAGAGCCAAGTGACCGTCGAGTACGACGGGCGCACCCCGTTGCGGATCGATACGGTCGTGGTTTCCACTCAGCACGGGCCCGATGTCAGCCAGGAAGCGATTCGCGAGTTCGTCATCGACCGCATCATTCGGCCGGAACTGCCCGCCGATTTGTGCAATGGCGAAATCAAGTACCACGTCAATCCGACCGGCCGCTTTGAAGTGGGCGGGCCGCACGGCGATTGCGGACTGACGGGCCGGAAGATCATCGTCGACACGTACGGCGGTTGGGCCCGGCACGGCGGCGGCGCGTTCAGCGGAAAGGACCCCACCAAGGTCGATCGTTCGGCCGCCTACATGGCCCGGCACGTGGCCAAGAACATCGTCGCCGCCGGCTTGGCCGATGCGTGCGAGGTGCAGCTTGCCTACGCCATCGGCGTGACCGACCCGGTCAGTGTGCTGGTCGATACCCAGGGCACCGGCCGCGTTAGCGAACTGCGGCTTTGCGAGTTGGTGCGCGAGTTATTCCCCTTGGGGCCGGGAAGGATTATCGAGTACCTGAACCTTCGGCGGCCCATTTTCCGCAAGACGGCCGCAGGCGGCCACTTCGGCCGGAACGAGCCCGAGTTCACTTGGGAAAGTACGCACCGGGCGGCCGAATTGGCGGAAGCTGCCGGCGCCGACGCCGTGGGCGCAGGTGCTTCCTAGTCGTCGGCACTTGAGCAAACTGTTGCAGGTACGAGCCGGTAACCGTTCACAGGGGACTGTCCCGATTTTCGCGGCACAAAGGGCGATTTGCCC
>CAYPWB010000494.1:0-4321 GCA_964414315.1 uncultured Planctomycetaceae bacterium
CTAATCTTGCCATGCCGGGAAGGCGACCATAACCTTGCCCATTTTGCCAATACTGATATTGTGTCCCCGGATTCCGTCTTGCCGGGAAACTCCAACTGCCGAAGAACATCTGGCGCGACGAAGTAGGGAGTTCCTTTCGCTCGTCTTGCCTGACGAACGATTCCCCAATCCGACAATCGCCCCATCCACAGTCCAACCTCCCTGGAATCAGACAATTCCAAAGCCTCGGCCAACTCCCTCGCAGTCATTGCCTCGTGCTGCGGGACGTGCTTCAACGGGCCAATTGGACTATGGTGCGCACTCGTACGTTGTGAAACGTAACCCTGGTGTTCCAAATGCCAATGCCCACATGCTTCTTATCGGGAAGCCGCCAATCGGCCGGCGGGCTTATTGAACCTTGCTTCCCAGTCCAGCGGATGTACGGTTCGCCATCGAGCGTAACGTCAATGCCGGCCGACTCGTCCCTCAAGAGAATCGTAACGACCATCGTGTAACGATGGCCGTTTCTCACCGTTCCGGGGCGCCGAGACGGCCCATTGTCGTCTGAGTCCGGTCCGTCGATCCGGCTTATGCCCGACACTTGACCGTGCAATGCGCTGAGGTTCAACCGACACGCAGTTGCCCCGATTGGCAGGAACACGTAAATATCATCGCGCCCTTCATGGCGTGTAAACTCCACCTGGAGTTCGTAGCTGCCGCTCGGGGCATACGCAAGTGCGAGGACCGCATGCTTAGCATATTCACACGTTGCGGTAAGCCCGCTCTGGTCATACTTCCAAGCACCCAGGACGTGCTGTCGTTGCAGATTGATGTTCTTCAACAGATCCAGGGGTCTGCCATATTGGACGGCCGATTGGGGCTGATCCATTGCTCGCTCGGCGGACGCCGGTTGCTCCATCGGAGCGATTGCGGCCAGTCGGCTCGCAACCCGTGCATTGATAAGGGCGCTATCCGCTCGTCCTTGCACGGTGCGATACCAGTAGTGAGCGCGAGCCAGGAGCATTGTCTTGTCACTTCCGTCCCTCGGCTGTGCAAGATCCCACCACGCATCAGCCAGCGCGATCTGTGCAGCGGTGTCGTCCGGGGCGTCCAAGTCGCTTGCAGCCAACGCCGCCAAAGATGCGTCAGTCCCTTGGGCCATGTGTCGGAGGCCCCTCTCCCAGTCGTTCTTCTCCAGCGCATACCAACGACCCAAAGTCGCGTGTGCGTTTGCATCGTCAGAAGCGCGCTTCAACGACTCCTGGGCTTGTTGCACTTTGTTCCACTCGTCAAGCAACTGCTGGACCTCGCGGCGGCGAGCCAGGGCGCCTACCCGAAACTCGCGCCCGGCAGGGGGCAGGCACGCCCGATAGACCGATTCTGTGAGCGAGTGGGCCAGGTCAAAGCGCTCCGCGGCCAAGGCCTCCTCGATGACGGCCCCTGATGCCTCTACCAACGCGCCGATCTGTTCTTCTCGGATCGCCTTGCTCGCAAACCCATCGATCATGGCGGCCTGGGCCAGCAGCCGATCCACCTCGAACTCGTCGGCAATCCGGACCACCAGTTCCACCATGCGTTGGGCATCGCCGCCGTCGGAGGCCAGTTCGGAAGCGCGCCGGAGCAACACGAACCGCTCCGTTGGCTTTTCGGTCTCCCCGGCCAGTGCTGCCAACTTGTCGCCCAACGCCAGAGCTTCGTCGCGGTCGTGAGGCTCCGGGTATAGTTCTTCGATAGCACGACGGACCTCCTGCTGGTCCTCAGTAGGGGGCACGCGTATCTTGGCAACCGCAGAACGCGGTGGGCGCTCAGGCTCAGGTTCATCAGGTGCCGGTTCGGGTTGGGGGCCAAGCTCGGGTTCCGGATCAGAATGAATCTCAGGGGCGGGCGAGGGCCGGGGCGTAGGTTCGGGTTCCAATCCATCGGACTCGGGATCACCTTCACGTTCAACAATCGCACCGTCCGGTGGTCGTCGCGGCGGCGCCGGATCAGGTACCACCACGTGTTCGGCGTGCGGACGTTCGACGCGTGAAACTGGTCGGTCCGGTTCGGAGTTCAGCAGGTGGAGGACAATAAGAACCAGCAGGACACATGCCGGCGCCGTCACGGCCGCGGCGATGTACGCGCGTGTTTTCCGATCATACGCCCCGGCTGCTGGGGAACGGCGGCTCGAAACGGTTGTGTCAGCTAACTCAGGCAGTTCGGGTGCTTCGGACACTTCAGGCAGGACTGGCGGCGAGAAGTCGGCAACCGCCATCGGGGGAGGTGGCCCGGGCAGCGGTACTTCGAGGTCAGCGCCGCTTCTCGCCGGCATCGGGTACGTCGCCCCACCCTGAAGCCGCTCGTCATAATCTGCCTTTTTCTCCGGATCGAGCAGGCACACCCGGGCGGCGGAAAGTTCGTTGAGAAGTTGCTGAGAGAGCCGAGAGTACTGTCCCGACTGGAACGATCGGATATGCACCATCCGCTGATCGGCCGCACTGGCAATCACGTCCGGGTCGGATTCGAACACGCGAATGCCCAGCAACCGGTAATAGTTCGCCGGCTGCTCGTCCGCGGCAATCCCAAGCCACTTGTGGTACGGATCGAAAGTCCCGGCCATGGCGAATCTCGCGGGTTGGTGGAGGAACGAGGTTTATTGTCGCCGACAAACCACAGTCTCGAGCAGTTGCCCGACGGAGTACATTATCGTATTGATCGTATTGTGGCAAATTGTGCAGCGAAGCCTCGCACTTCTTCTACCAGAATGTCGAAACGCAACTGTCGCTTGCGGAGCGGCCGCCGCACCACATAAAACGACTTATATTTGTTGCCGACGGCCTTGTTAAAGCTATCGGTTGGGCCAAGTAAGCCTGCGGCTGTATTCTTGAGCCGTTCAAGTGCCGTACGGTTCTCGCCTTCCGGTCCGCAACACCGCAACTGGATGTTCCCAGCCGGATCGTCCCAGTTCTCGGCAAAGACACCGGGATTCAATTCGACGTGGAACCAGAACCCGTAGTGTTGCTCTTCGTCAATGAGTTCTTGTAGAGGCCGAGCAAACTCGCAGGGCGTTGCATTGGCACGTGTGGCGGCCCATGCACCACTTCGTTGTTTGTCCGTGTGCCAGTCGCTTGAATCGGTAAACAGCTCTTTCCCATGCTCAGCGATGAACCGCTTCAACAGCACGAGGTTCAGGAACCTGCGGTCGTTATCGTTGTAGAGCGGCTTGACTTGTTCCACATAGTGGGCAAAACTGTCGCCGACGGTGTCCGGCTCGCCACGACAAAACTCGTCCATGGCGTTGAGCAGGCCGAGTTCGCGTTCGAGGTACCTCTGGTACTCCGTTACCAGCAAACCGAATCTCGCATCGGCGGCAGGTCCCGGCGGCTGCGACAACAAGTCGAGCACATCGGAGTAGTCGAGTTGGACAATCCCATTGCCACCACACGGATCAAATGAAACATCGCACCAGCCCAATGCAACCAGGATGTCGCAGTCCTCGAGGTAGCGACCCAGTTGCGCGCTGCCTCCAACGGATTTCGTCTTATTTTCCACGACAACCTTGCAGGTGTTGCGGCTTGATGTGTCCTCGACTGTCAACACCACATCGTACCGACTCTTTCCGCGGCGGACCTCCGCAGCTACCTTCACTGTCGTAGCAGCGGCCAGTGCATCCGCCAGCGCAGTCTTGCCACGTTGCGCCAGAAGCGACGCGAACCCTTCCAGAAAGCGACGATTCATGCCGTGTTCGTCGGCACGACTCGGGTCAAGCAGCCACTCCAACATGGCCGAGTGAAATAGCTCCTGGTTGCCTTTCCGCAGAACGTCGATCATAGTGCGATCAGGTCCCATTGGTATTGCTCCCTTCGCGTTCACGTGTCAGAGCGTTGCGACTTGCGTCGTCAGCGGACGCAACGGAAACACAGTCCTTCCCGTTCTCCCTATCTACCCCGTGAGCTTATTGCGGCGACCGGCCATAGCAAAGCCTCCTTCAAACGGTAGATGTGGAACGAGTGAAGAGGGCAGGAAATACGTCCAAAACCAAGCCTACCCCCGTGGCGACCGGTAATCAACCCCGCGGACACGAGTTTCACGTGCTTTGATCGTTGCATTCGTATAGCCTTTTCGTGTTACTGTCTGATGCCCCCTTGGCGTCATGGGACAAACCCAATCCTCTTCCCTCTCCCCCCATTCCACCCGCCTTCCTGCTCCATGCGAACAGGTTGCGTGTGCGGTGGGCTGGTGAAAACATCAGGCGTTTTCACTGGGTAAGGGATAGGAAAAGGGATAGGAAAAAGGGATAGGAAAATTGATTCTTCTGACAGAACTCAAGCATAGTCAGGAGAGACTGGCAGGTCCAGGGGTA
>CAYPWB010000495.1:0-4309 GCA_964414315.1 uncultured Planctomycetaceae bacterium
GGCACCGGAGCCATCAGGCCAAGCCCGAGAAAGCGACCGTCGCCGATCAGCAAATGGTTGGCCAATCGGACGTGAATCTGGCGGCGGTCTGCCGTCAGGAACGCCGTGCTATGGTAACGCTGGACCTCCACTTCGCCGATATTCGCACCTACCCGCCTGCGATCTTCCCCGGACTTATCGTGCTTCGACTGGCCCGGCTCGACAAGCCTCGAGTGCTTTCCGTCATGGAACGCCTGCTGCCGGTCTTGCGGCAGGAGCCGCTTTCCGGCAAGCTGTGGATTGTGCAGGAATCCTCCATCCGGATGCACGGCTAAAGACGAACGGCGGTGCAAATGTGCGGAATAGCCGGCGGCGTATGGACCGATCCCAGCAAGGCGCTCGATGCGACCGTGCTCAATCGCATGACCGACGCGCTCGCGCACCGCGGGCCCGACGGCCGGGGCGAGTTCCGGTCGGATGGGCAAGTGCATCCGGGCCGCGGCGCCGCGCCCGGCGCGGCGCTGGGCCATCGGCGGCTGGCCATCCTCGACCTGCCCGGCGGCGCCCAGCCCATGCCCAACGAGGATGAGACCGTTTGGGTCGTCTTCAACGGTGAAATCTACAATTTCAAGCGGCTGCGGGCAAAACTGGAGGAGGCCGGGCACCGCTTCCGCTCCCAGTGCGATACCGAGGTGCTCGTGCATCTGTACGAGGACCTCGGGCCGGGCATGCTCGACGAACTGATCGGCATGTTCAGTTTCGCCGTGTGGGATGCCCGCAACGGCCGGCTCCTGCTCGCCCGCGACCGCCTCGGCCAGAAGCCGCTGGTGTACCGGCACGAGCCGGGCCGGCTGCTGTTCGCCAGCGAACTGAAAGGCCTGCTGGCCGTGCCCGGCCTGCCGCGGGAGGTCGACCCGCAGGCGATCGACGAGTACCTCGCGTACCAGTACGTGCCGCATCCGCGGTGCATCTTCCAGGGCTTCGCGAAGCTGCCGCCCGGCTGCTACGCCCTGTGGCAGGACGGCCGGCTCGAAGTGCATCGCTACTGGCAGCCCGACTTCAACACCGTAGCCCTGCGCCCGTTCGAGGAGTCGGCCGCTGAGTTGCGCGCCCTGCTGACCGACAGCGTGCGGCTGCGGCTGCAAAGCGACGTGCCGCTGGGCGCGTTTTTAAGCGGAGGGCTCGATTCGACCATCCTCGTCGGGCTGATGCGCGAGTTGGGCGCCGCGCCGTTGCGCACGTTCTCCATCGGCTTCCCCATTCCCGAATACGACGAAACCCGCTACGCCCGCCTCGCGGCCGAACGGTTCGGAACCGAGCACGAGGAGTTTCAGGTCGAGCCGAGCGCGGTCGACATTCTGCCCAAACTCGTGTGGCATTACGACGAGCCGTTCGCCGATAGTTCCGCCATTCCCACCTGGTACGTGGCCGAACTGACGCGCCGGCACGTAACCGTGGCACTCAGCGGCGACGGCGGCGACGAGCTGTTCGCCGGCTACCCGCGCTATCGGGCCGTGTGGCTGGGCACGTGGTTCGACCGCCTGCCGCATTTCCTGCGGGCCCCGCTCACCGCGCGGTTTTGGCAACGGCTGCCGGCCAGCCCGCGGCAGAAGTCGCTGCGGCGCCGGTTCAAACGGTTCGTCGAGGTGCTGGGCCGGTCGCCGGCGCGGCGGTATCTGGAATGGATCGCCATTTTCGGCCACACCCGGCGGGCGGAACTGTACACCGACGCGTTCGCCGCCTCGCTGCCCGGTCCCGACCCGATCGCTTTCCTCGAAGCGGCGCTCGCCCGGGCCGCCGGCCGCGACCCCGTCACGGCCGCCGGCCTGGCCGACTTGGTCACCTACCTGCCGTGCGACCTGATGACGAAGGTCGACACCGCGTCGATGGCCCACGGGCTGGAATGCCGACAGCCGTTTTTGGACCATCGCGTCGTGCAGCTTGCGGCGGGCATGCCCTTGGGGCACAAGTTCCGTTTCGGCCGCGGCAAGCGGCTGCTGCTGCACGCCTTCGCCGACCTGCTGCCCGGCCCCATCCGGCGGCGGCGGAAGATGGGCTTCGGCGTGCCGCTCGACTACTGGTTCCGCAACGAGTTGCGCACCATGGCCCGCGACGTGCTCCTCGACCCGCGCACGCTCGCCCGCGGCTACTTCCGCCCCGACGTGGTCCGCCGCCTGCTCGACGACCATCAGCACGGCCGCTTCGACCACGCCGCCCGCCTCTGGTCCCTGCTCGTCCTGGAGCTATGGCACCGTCAGTGGGTCGACGCGGGTTGACGGCGGGGGAACGCGGGACAGTGGTTCAGGCCGCTTCGCGGCAGCCGGGATGGCGAAACTTGGGCCTCAGGAACCACCCAAGATCTTCGGCGTGGTGAGGAGCCGGGCGGCTCGGGGAACAGGAGGGAACCGAGGCAACGGAGCAGGAGAACTCCGTGGCCTCCGTCTCCTCTGCGGCCTCAACTTGGCTTGACCCCGGGAGGATGGGCCTCGATACTTTCTCCGTCAGATTCAGGGCATGGAAATCGATGGCCGATCCCAGCAATGTGTCGAGCAGTTTCATGTGGCTGACCAGTCGTACTTTGTGAACAGGGCATGCACGCTTGTCCTTCCGAAACAAAGAAAACAGAGCCAACAGAGAAGATTATCTACGTTATCTCGGTTGACTTCTGTTCAGTCTCCCCCATGTACTCGCCGTGCCGAGCGCTCGCAGGACGGGAGAAATAGGGGCAGGGGAACGGACGCTTCGCCCCGCGGTGAGGACGTGGCACGGCTCGACGCATTCCGGGGGGGCATGAAGCCCCGCCGCGGGAAACGCTGGTGGGGCTGGGTTGACGATGGCATGGACGGGTGACCAGAATTGGGGGCGTGGAGCAAGTTGGGACGTCAATAGACGGCTCGTGTGCCAACGTTGCGCAGGGCGTTGCTCCTGCAAGGAGATTACTATGCGACACATGCAGTTCGTAGCGGGAATCGCGTTTTTGATGATGGGCGGATGGGCGTCGATCGGGGCGCCTCAAGAGGTAATCCTATCAACCGATCGCGTCTCATACGTGTTGCACGAACCGGTTAGGCTGAGGATCGATCACGTCAATGGCGCGGCAACGCCAGTGACTGTCTTTGACGATTCGGTCCCGCTCCTGGTTTCGCAGCCGCCGGGAGGTCAGCAGCAAGTGGAACTCTGGCAAGAGTGGATTGATGAGCCGAGTGACACCGCACCGGCGTGGACCGTCGTTCAACCAGGTGACTCGCACCGACGAACCCGATGGGTCGCCCTTGACCAAGACAAGCAGTGGATATTCCCCAAGCCCGGTCGATGGCACATCGCCTTGGCATCCGTACCTGCGGCGGCAATTGAAATCGAAGTTATTGCGCCGAGAGACGCCGACGACAAGATGGCAGCCAAGCTTTTCGATCAAGACGCCTGCGGGGCTTTCGTTTGGCACCGTCATGAATCGAGTGATGCGATGCCGGTCTTGCAAACGATCGTCGAAGAGTATCCGCATTCCACGTTCGCCCCGTACGCGGCATGGGCCCTCTGTCAACGCCCGTGGGTCAATCGACAGGATATCGACTGGGCCAAGGAGCGCGAATGGCTGTCCCTGATTCTTCGCACGCCGCGAGATCATCCGCTTCGTCCGGCAGCCATGTACGCCGCTGCGCGGTATTATCGCTTTCAGAAAGACCAGAACGAGCAGGCACGAAGGACCGCGAATGAATTGATAAGGGCGTATCCGTGGAGTACGTGGGCACACACTGCAAAACGCGCCTACAGGGACGAGGTTTCGGCAATGCCGGTTGCTTACTCCAAGGATCCCGCCATGAAGCTCAGACGCGAGGCGCCCAGCAGCCCCACGGACGCTCCGTCCACCAAGGCGCCGGACGGCAAGCCCTCGGGCAGCGAAGCGTCTGCCCAGCCGATGTCCGACGATCCGGCAACGGAACTACTACGAGAACTGCGCCAGAGGCCCGTGCCGCCAGGGTCCAACAACGAACGGGTTCCTGAACGGTCATCCGAAACGGCGGCTCCCCGGAGCACGCCAGGCACGACGCTCGGGGATCCGCTGGACCGCGTTGTCCCGCCGCAGTGGCGCCCGAAGAAGCCGGGCAACGCCGTATTCGAAGCCGTTCCCATCGATGCCGACGCGGACATCGTGGCCGTTGTGAAGAAGTATTTTGAATTGATTTCGGCCGGCAAGTTGCGCGAGGCCTACGCGCTGCTCGCCGACGACTACGTCAGTGACCGAGGGGACGCCATTGCCACCGTCAAGAACTGGCATCGGTACGCGGACCGTTACGAACTGCCCGAGGTTCATATCGCTATCACGTCGGTT
>CAYPWB010000496.1:0-4307 GCA_964414315.1 uncultured Planctomycetaceae bacterium
CAGCCTTGTCCTCGCCGCGCCTAAACAAGGCCATTTATTCCTTCGCGAGCCCTAACGCTCCTCCTCGGGCACAGGCGACGTCATGCTCCGGGCGGTTTCGAAGGTGGGATCGGGGCGGTAATTCGGGTGGTCCTTGTACCTGAGGTTCCGCCGGCCCCAGTAGCTCCCGTAGAACTGGGCGTTGGTGTCGATCCAGTTAGTGATCTTCACCAGCTCCTCCGGCCGAAGTTTGACTTCCCGGTGGACCTCGGCCAGCTTGGCAGCCCGTTCGGCCTGCGCCGGGTCGGCCAGATGCACGGTTCCCGGGCGGAGCATGGCCACGAGCACGCTGGCGTGCGAACCGAGCGACCGCGCCGGCAGGTAATGGACGTTGCCCGTCTTGGGATGGTTCTCGCCGATGATCGGCCCGAGCAACTTTCGATCGAAACGTCCTTTGCGCCGTTCCGGCACCAGGCTTTCGTACGAGGTGTTGAAGACGGCCGTCGGCGTGCCTGTGAGGTCGAGGTCGGCCTCGGCCTTGTCGCCGCGGTGGCACTCGACGCAGTGTTTGTCCCAGACCGGCTGGACGTCGAGCACGTAGTCCAGGGGGCGCGGACCGCGGCGTTCGCCCGGCTGCGGGCCGGGTAGCGACGGCGCCCGTCGCGTGGCCAGCAACCTGCCCGCGGGCAGCCGAACCGGGGCGTCGCCGCCCGACTCGTGGCACCCGATGCAGCTTCGCGTTTCGCCGGGCATATAGTTGACGTAGGTCCGTTCGGTCTGCACGGCCATGTAGTTCCGGTCGAGCGCCTGGAAGAAGATGTTTGCCTCGGCCGGGACGAGGAACGAGGCCGAACCATCCTCCTCGACCGGGACCACGCCGTGCTGCACCTTGAGTCCGAGGTGGGTGTCCTTCGTAATGGCCGCATGCTGCTGGTCGTAGTCGTCGCCGCCCCAGCGCCGCCGGGTTGCCCAGGGCCGCGGCACCTGCTCCAAAACACGAAGGTGCTTGATGCTGCCGCGAGGCACGCCCTCCAGCCCATGGTACACGTCGCTCACGATGCAGTGCGCCAAACCCTCCGCCGCCAAGTCGGCATTCACGTGCGAAGCCAGCATCGGCGGCGTGCTGCGAGGCTTTAGCGGGTAGGGTAGCCAGCAGGACATTTCCGGATCGGCGTGGAGCAACTGCGCATTTCCGCGGTCGTCGAGCAGGTACAGCCCGTACGCCTTCGGGTCGGTCCAGGCCGGCCCTTCCGGTTTGTGGGCGACGAGAAAGAAGTGCTCCGAGAGCGGATAGGGGTCTTTGAACAACCGACCGCGGCCCGCCCCGTCGTGCTGCCAGGCGTCGGTGTTGGCACGGAACGCAAAGCCCGGCTCGGCCCGGATATCGACGTCGGGCGTCATGTACGTCATCGCCTCGCGCGAGTTGCGCTTCTCGCGGTTTCCGTCGAGGCGGATGACCGTGCCGACGCCGTTTTGCGGGTAATGGGGCGTTCCCAGCACCACGTACTGGTTCGGCAAAGCGGCGTTGGGAATCGGCCGAGCGTAGATGAGCGTGGGTGGAAGCGACAGCGTATTGCCGAAAATCTCGACCGAGGCCGTCCCGTCCGGCCGCATCGCCCAGAGGCACTTCACGCTCACCGCACCCTTGTCGACGTACTCCCATCGCGTGTACACCACGCGGCCGTCGGGCAGCACGACCGGCGCCGCCTCGCTCACCGAACTGTTCGTCAACTTGCGCAGATTGCCGCCGTCGCGGTCCATGCGGTACAGTACGGTCGTGGTGAAATCGTCGGGGGCGTCGCACAGGATGCCGTACTGGCATCGGGTGGAAATGAACATGATCCCGCCGTCGGGCAGGTAGCAGGGCTGCATGTCGTCGGTACCGTGGTGGTAATGGGCCCGAACGCGGTAGCGGCGGACCAGGTCTTCCTCATCGTCCTGCGGGAACGTGAGCTGCCGCAGGCCGGCGCCGTCGACGCCGACCTCGTAGATTCGGTATCCTTCCTGATGCGAGGGCTTCCAGGCGAACACCAGCCGCCGCCCATCGAACGACAGGTCGAAACGCCCGAACACGCCGCCTTCCAACTCGCCCACCACCTCGCGTACGGAACCGTCCTTCAGGTCGAGCACGCACAGGTTCCCGCCCGGGAGCCACGCGCTGTTGATGTACTCGGTGTAGTAGTGGTTCGAGTTGTAGGTAAACCGCCTGACAAACAGCAGCTTGTCGAAGTCGAACAGAGGGTTGTCGAGCACGAGGGCCTGGTGCCTGAGTCGTTCCACCTCGGCCAGCCAACGGTCGCGCGACTTGCCGTCGACCTTCCGATCGATTTCCTGCTGCCGCAGTTGCGCGAGGCGGGCGAGGTGCCGCGGTGCGTGCGGATACGCTTCGCCGAGGCACTCCTGCAGGCGGACGATCATCGCTTCCAGGCCGTCCAGGCCGCCCTCGGACGCCGGCTCGCCGCGAACGCTGCCCGGAATTGCGAAGACCGTCAGCGCCGCCGCCAGAAGGATCGCGATGCGGCCCAAACCAAAGGCGGCCGAGCCCCCGGCCTGCCAAGGGCTCCTGAGAAACCTGCGTACATACCGACCGTTTGCCATCGTGATATCCGCCGCTAATAGCTACCCTTGGGGCCGGCACTTGGGCCCCTCCGTCTTGCGTTGTCCTCGCGATCCAGGGTCGAGCGGCGTAAGCGCAGCGAATGCCGCTCGACCCTTCGGGATCGACCCGTGACCTTCACCGGCACTCGGGCAGAGTGCGTCCTCTTCCGGTGCCGAAGGCACAGCGTTCTCACACCGGCACGGGCAGCTCGTAACCCTTGCGGCGCTCGACGTCGAGGTAAGCGTTCGCCTCGGCGTCGCCGGGGAACTCTTCCTTCACCGGGTCCCACTTCAACCGGCGGCCGACCCAGCGGGCGATGTTGGCCAGGTGGCATACGGTCGTCGAGCGGTGCCCGGCCTCGGCATGCGCCACCGGCAGTGCGCCGCTCTTCATGCAGTCGAACCAATTGCCCATGTGGCTGTTGCTTTCCACCAGGCGGACGGCGTCCTCGGGAAGCGGGGCGTCGGCCAGTTCCTTGGGGTTCACCGAGAAGGAGTTGCGGCGGATTTCCAGCTTGCCCTTGTCGCCGATGAAGATTCCGCCGGCCTGCGACCCGTTGTCCAACACGACTTCGACGCCGTTGGGGTACATGTAATGCACCTTCCACTTGTTGCGGAACATGGCGTTGCCCTTGCCCGTGGGGATGGGCTCGTCGAAGACGGGCATTTCGTACTTGCCGTCCTCGCACCACACCTCCACCGGTCCGCCGTCGTCGTAACCCAGCGCCCATTGAATCTGGTCGAGCCCGTGCGCGCCCCAGCCGGTCATCTCGCCGCCCGAAAACGGCCAAACCGAAAGCCAGCCCGGGTTCCGCCGCGGCGCGAACAGGTCGATATTGTACGGCACCAGCGGGGCCGGACCGCACCACTGGTCCCAGTCGAGCCCTTCGGGCACGGGCTGGCCGGGCAGGTTCATCAGCCAGGGGCTGGGGTAGTTCGCCCCGATCACCTTCTCGATCTTGCCCAGCATGCCGTTGCGAATCATCTCGCATGCGCGCCGGTTGGGGGCCATCGAACGCTGCTGGCTGCCGGTTTGGAACACGATGTCGTACTTCTTCACCGCGTCGGACACCGCGCGGCCTTCGCGGATGGTGAGCGTCAGCGCCTTCTCGGCGTAAATGTGCTTGCCGGCCTGGCAGGCGTGGATGCACTGGATCGCCCGCCAATGATCCGGCGTGGCGATCACCACCGCGTCGACGCCTTTCATGTCGAGCAGTTTGCGGTAGTGGGTGAAGGGCTCGGCGTTGAATCGTTTGGCGATGGCCTCCGCGCGGCCCTTGTCGACGTCGGCCGCGGCGACAATCTGACCCTCTTTGGGCAGCCCGTACAATCCACCCGCCCGGCGGCCCACGCCGATATAACCCACGCCAATGCGGTCGTTTGCTCCCGGCTGGTCCGGGGCGGCCAGCGCGGTGCGGGGAATGAGGGCAGGCACCGCGGCGGCGGCAGCGGCGCCCTTGAGAAGATCGCGGCGAGAAACTCGGCGGGAGCAATGCATGGCAGGATTTCCTTGTGGGGGTCGGGTTGGCCCACCGCAGAAGGGTTCTTCTGCGGTCAAACTACCCTCGATTATACCACAATTCGCAACCGATATAACACGGTGTTTTGCGCAATCGACGCGTGTTCTGCGACGGCAGTGTGTGCCACTGGCGCTGCCAGTCCCTGATGGGCATGAAGTGTGTGCCACTGGCTTTGCCAGTGCCTGATGGGCATGAAGTGTGTGCCACTGG
>CAYPWB010000497.1:0-4306 GCA_964414315.1 uncultured Planctomycetaceae bacterium
CGGCGGCACCATCCGCCCGCGCACCGGCGGAAACCTCAGCGTCACCACGCCCTTGACGCTCAGCGGCACGGGCGCCACGTTCAACTCCAGCGACGCCGGCGGGACAGCCCGCACCATTACCGTCAGCACCGGCATCGGCGGCAGCGGCTCGCTCACCAAGGCGGGTGACGGCGAGTTGATCCTCAGCGCAGCCAACACCTACAGCGGGCAAACCACCGTCGAGGCCGGCACGGTACACGTGACCGGCAGCCTGGCCAATAACGGTTCGCCCCACATTCGAGTTGCCTCGGCCGGCGATGCCTTCGGCTCGGGCGATCCGACCATCGTGCGCCGGATTGCAGGCGGCGGTTCATTTGCCGGGCTGGGTTCTCAGATTGTCGGCACCGGCACGCTGGGAACCACGGCCGACCTCCTGGCCGGCATGAACGGAAACGGCAGCCCGCTCGACCTGGTCATGGCGTGGCGCACGGCCAGTACGGCCGATACGGCAACGTTTCCCCCGCTCACCAACCTGCTCAGCGACGTGCTACAACTCGACGGCATGGACGGCGGCAACGGCCAAACCGACCCCTTCGTGCTCGAAATGAGCTACGACGCGTCGCTCGTCGAGTCGTACCACGACCCGCTGTTCCTGGCCTGGCTCGATGAAGGCGAGTGGGTGAAGGCGGTGAACGGCAACTTCGGCTGGGGCGGATCCGCCGAAGCGGAATTCGCCGGCTCATGGGACGCGTTCGTAACAGCCCACGGGTTGGACCCCGCCAGCGACTTGCCGGACTATCTCGGCTCCTGGGGTGTCGACAGCACAGCATCGACGGCCTGGGCCGTGCTCAACCACAACAGCCAGTTCGCCGTCCTGGCCATTCCCGAGCCGGGTACGTGGCTGCTGCTGCTTTGTGCATTTGCCTATGGGCTGTTGCTGCGCCGACGTGCAAAATAGAGCGAGCGGGGGCTGCCGCAACCGGCGGGCGAGCCGGTCCATCGCGTGATCCTTTGCAAATGCCCCATTCGTTTTGCGTGAATTACCCTCTTGCGTTGCCGGTAGACCTCGGCTCCAATAAGGGAAATATTGGAAGAACCGTGATATTGCCTTGTTTACTGTCCGGCTGCCGCTTGCGATAGAGCTACCGAAGTCTTTTTGCGTGGCCTCAGACCCATGGAGGACCCCATGACTGCCCGGAACTCGAAGTCCGCATTTACCCTGGTTGAATTGCTGGTGGTCATCACCATCATCGGCATCCTCATTGCCTTGCTGCTGCCGGCGGTGCAGGCGGCGAGGGAGGCGGCGCGGCGGGCCAGTTGCGCCAACAATCTGAAGCAAATCGGCCTGGCTACCTTGGCGTACGCGGAGCGAAACGGCAGTTTCCCGCCCGGCGGTATTACCGAGGGGCCCTGCTGCTCAACCAAGAGCGGCATAAGCTGGTCCATTTCGATCCTGCCCCACCTGGAGCAACAGGCCCTGTTCGACCGGTACGACTCGAATGCGTACAACGAGGACCCGGTCAACCAGTACGTCCGCGAGGCGCTGATGTCGGTGTACATCTGCCCGAGCGACGGCGAAGCAAAAGGCCTGGGCGTTCCCGAGAGCGGGCCGGGCGGAGTGGAAGGCATTCAATACCGGCGCGGCTCGTACCGCGCCAACACCGGGCGGAAAGAGGATAACAGCAGCGAGTGGTGGGACGGCCAGTACCAGAGCAACAACCCTTTGCCCGAGAATTGGCGGGGGCCCATGTACACCATCGGCTACTTCCAGTACGGCGTAGTGCTTCCGGCACACCTCCGCGACGGCATGTCGAACACGCTGTTGGTGGGCGAAATGCACAGCCACACGCATCCCTCGCGGCGCACCTTCTGGGCGTACACGTACACGTCGTACAACAAGTCGGCCGTCGTGCCCGAAACCCGAACCCTGCTGGTCGATTACGACCGCTGCATCAGCATTCCGGGCATCAACGGCGCCAACCCGTGCAAACGCGGCTGGGGCAGCTACCATCCGGGCGGGCTGCAATTCGTCTTCTGCGACGGCTCCGTGCGATTCGTTTCGACGGCCACCGACATGCACGTGCTTGCGGGCCTGGCGTCGGTTGCCGGCAGCGAGCCCGTATCCGTTCCCTAGCCACGAGTTCTCGAATGAAACGACTCCGAAGCTTTCCCCGGTTCGCCGTAGCGGCTGCGCTATGCGTGACGGCGGCCGGTTGCGGGCCGGCCTACGATGTCGTCCCCGTGTCCGGTCGCGTCACCTGGGACGGGCAGCCGGCCGCGAACGTCGGGGTCTTATTCCAGCCTGTGAGCGAGGAGCCGGGCGACCCCGGCCCGGGCTCTTTCGGCACCACCGACGCCGAAGGCCGTTTCACGTTGCGCCTGGTGGAGCCCGACCGCCCGGGCGCCGTGGTGGGTCGGCACCGGGTGCGCATCACGCCGCCGGCGCAGCAGGAGTACGACCCGATGGACGATTTGGGCGCACCCGGCAACTTGCGGCTGCCGCCCCATTTCCTCGACGGCTCGATCGAGGTGACGATCCCGCCCGGCGGCACCGATCAGGCCGATATCGAACTGCAAACCGTTCCAACGCCGTAGGGCGCGCGGCACAGGCCGAGCCGTGCTCTGCCGGCCATGGAGGCGCCGGTTTGCCGCTACCGCACCGAAACCTCGCAGCTTACGCCGCCGGCGGCGGGCAGGTAGGTGTGCTGGACGTACTCACAAGCGCCGGAACGGAGACAAAAGGGATACTAGTGCTCTGTCAAGTTGTGATTGTGGGGTAGAGCGACTTGAGTTTTTTCCGGGCGTCTTTGACTTTGAATTGCCAGTCGACGCCGCGTTGCCTGGTGTTCGAATGGTCGGACCAGTGTTTGATTTCGGTTTGCAGCTTTGTTATCGACTCGAAGCGTCGACCGGAAACGGACTGCCGAGTCATACTGCTCAACTCGTTCTCGGCGATGTTCAGCCAACTGCCGTGCTTGGGTGTGTAGCGAAAGTCGATGCGTTTGACATAGGCTCGTGCTTTGGCCGGTGGAAAGGCTTCGTAGAACGCTCCTTTGGTGTGCGTGTTGAGGTTGTCGCAAACCAGGATCACCTTGCGGGCCTTCTTGTAACGCGTGTCCAAGAGCGCCGCCATTTCCAAGGCCCAATCCACCTTGGTGCGTTGTGGTCGAACGGTTGCCTGACGCCACCCGGAGAGCGGTTCGGTAAACATGAACACGCAGGCGGTGCCGCAGCGCTCGTACTCGTAGTCCACACGACGGGCGTGGGCGTTCGTTGCGGCAATCGGTTTGCGAATCTCCTTGTGAAGTTGAACCGGCTGTTCGTCCATGCAAAGCAACGGATAGTTCGCGTCGTACGGTTCTTCGTAGGTGTCGAGGATTTCCTCCATCGAAGCGATGAATTCCGGGTCGGCCTCTGGCGGAATCACCCAGTATTGGAGTTTGCGCTTCGTCATTCCGTTTTTTTAAGCGTCTGACGGATGGTTTCGTGGCTGATCGACTCAACCAGCCCGAGTTCTACCACATGTTCCGCCAACAGTCGAAGGGACCAATTCGTGTATCCCGCAGGCGGCTTACCCAAACGCATCGCGATGATCTTCGCCTCTTGCTTGCCATCCAAGCATTTCTGCCGCGGCGGGGTCTCACGTGGTTTGCCATCCAGGGCGATCCGAAATCCCTCGGTCACCAGACGCTTGCGTAGATTCTCCACGGTTTGCACGCGGCAGGAAAACGCCTCGGCAATCTTCGCATCCGTCCAGTTCGGGCCGCGAACATCCGCCTTCAGCAGAATTTGGGCTCGCCGGAACTTCTGCGAAGAGCCCTTCAGCCGCTTGACGACGTCCGCCAGTTCCTTCCGTTCCTTTTTCGACAGCCGCACGATATACTTCTTGTTCATTGAATCCTCCTCCTTGAGTTGGTGGAAGATTCGTCGATATCTCGATCTCAAGCAACCCCAATTCCTAAGCCTGACAGAGCACTAGCCCCCCGTGGTGCGATGTGGTGCACGAGTGAAGTCCCGCCGTTCCTGGCTCCAGTTCCCATATCCCGCCATTCAGTTCGGAAATACAATCCCTCTCAGAATAGGGAATTACGTCAATACGGCCTCGATCAGTTACATCGCTGGCCCTGGAGGCGGACCTGCGCGATAGCGCCGCGTCGCCGGCGGAGTTGAACCTTGCCTGCACGATGGTCGACTCGGTCCGTGGGCCACTCGACTCGACGCGGCTGCGGGACGATACGCCCGAGAAGCTCATGCCGGTGCTTTCGGCGGGATGGACCCGAGGACAAGCATAGGGCGAGGCACTTCGTATTCTCAAGAAAGTACGTGA
>CAYPWB010000498.1:0-4286 GCA_964414315.1 uncultured Planctomycetaceae bacterium
GACGGGCGGGCCGTACAGCGCGCCGGCCTCCGAACCGACGGCCGTCACTTCGCCGGCCTGCGCGAGCAACAGCCGCCGGCCGCGCGGGCTGACCGGCTTGCCCGGCCGACCGCCGGAGAGGAGCCGCCGCGCCGCCATGTTCGACTGCTCCATCAGGCGTGCCTTGCTCAGGTCTTCTTGCAGTCCGAGCGCATCCTGATCGACCAGGAACGTGCACGTGTTGTGCGTGGCCGATGAACTCTCCAGCCCATGGATCAGGTTCCGATAGCAGCTATGCCCCGGGTCGACCAGCAGCCGTTCGTTGCGGTGTACCAGCACGAAGCTGTTCAGGTCGCCGTGCAGATGGCCGGGCCCGTGGAGCGGCTCGGAGCCGGCCTGCACGGCCAGCACGGATTCGCCCGGCCATGCGTTGCGAACGAGCACGTTCCCGTTGCTGAACCCGGCGGCGGTCGGCAGCCCGGACTCGGCGGGCGACAGGGCCGGGGCCGCCTCGGCCAGGAAGGGGAGCGCGAAGAAGCCCCAGTCGTTCCGCAGGCCGAAGGTGGCCAGGTTGTGCGGCCCCTGGTCGGGCACCGGGGCATAGTACGTGTCGAACAGCCAACGAGCCAGCCCGGCCTCGCGGGGGCACGCTTCCCGGCAGCGGGCGGCCACCTGCAACAGCAAATCGCCCGAGGGACGAAACAGCGCCCCGCAGTCGTTGAAGTTCACCGCCCTCGCCCGCGGCTCGGCCCCCCAGCCGGCCATGGGCCGGGCGTACAGCATGCTCGCGGCGAACCAGGGCATCGCCTTGGCCCAGGCCTCGGGGCCCAGCACGGGCAGGTCGGGCTCTGCGGCGTGAATCGTTTCGTAGGCCATCATCAGGGCGTAGGCCAGGTAGTTCGCGTACTGGAGCGATTCCGCGTACGAGCCGTCCGGCTGCAGCGCCTCGCCGCACGTGAACGTTTCGGCCGCGGCCAGCGCGAGCGACTCGCGGTCGCCCACCGCCGCGCCGGCCGCCGCCACGCCGGCCGTCATCACCGCCCGCCAGTTCGCCAGGTGCGTATTGCGCAGGAGCCACTGCCGGCACAGCGCGATGCCCTTCTGCCGCAGCGCGTCGTGCAGCTCGTTGCGTTCCGTGGGAGTAAATACGTCGGGCGCCAGGTCGAGCGCGGCGGCCACGCCCCAGCACAGGTGCGCCGTTTCCAGGTGCCCCATCGGCGGCCGGGCCGTGTGGTCGCGATACCAGGGTCCGATCCAATCGCCCTCGGGCCGCCGCGCGACGGCCAAGGCCGCGTCGCGCAGCCATGCGCCCAGGTTCGCCGAGGGCGCCAGGGCCCAGGCCATGGCCGCGTCGGAAAGGTACTCGGCCGCCGGATACCACCAGGCGGCGTCGTCCTCCGGGCCAAGCAGCCCCGCTGAGGCGGCGCGTTGCATGGTTCGAGCTACCATTGCCGTCCAGAAGCGTTCCACCACCGGCAGCCTCTGCCGGGCTTCCAGGATCGCTTGCCGTCGCGGTGCGTCGAGAAAGAGGCTCATACCAGTACGATCAGAAGTACCCGCCGCGTGCCACCACCTCGGTGGGCCGCACGCCGCCGGCGACCCAATCCTTGATTTCGACCTCCTTATTGAGAACCTGCTCGGCGGCCACGAGCACGTCGTAGGCGATTGCCTGCGGGATGGCCAGCACGCCGTCGATGTCGCCGAAGATCCAGTCGCCGGGCCGCACGACCAGTTCGCCCATGAGGATCGGCCGCTGGTAATGGTACATGCGGAACCGGCCCAGCATGCCCGTGCTGCAACGGTACTTGTGGAACACGGGGAACTCCTGGCGGAGGATACCCCGGGTATCGCGAATGCCGTTGACCACAGCGCCGCGGCATTCGGCCCGCAGCGCGGCCATGGTCATCACTTCGCCCCACTGGGCGGTAACGCGGTCGCCGGTGCAGTCCCAAACGACGATCGAGTTTTCGTGCAGGGCTTCGAGCATTTCGGCCCGCATTTCGAACTCGCCGTCGGTGGTGATGTCAGGCCCGCCCTTGATCGTGAATGCCTGCCCGGCCAGCACCATGTCGTCGCGCAGCGGGAGAAAGTCAGACGGGAGCGCGCTGGCGTGCATTTTGTACTTGAAGCGGAGCACGTCGTTCACCGCGCCGGTGAACAGTTTCAGGTAGCGATCGCGCATGTCGGACACCGGAACAGGATACGCCGGGCCGTCGAGAGCGTCGGCCACGAGCGGTTCGTTCGGCATGTCGAACTTGGGTCTATTCATGGATCAATCCTAGTCGTTTCGGCTCGGGCCGGCAACGGGCCCCAGCCGCCTGGTTCGAAAGTAAACCGCCCCGGCCAGGGCCAGGCACACGGCGCCCGCGGCGACCGCCAACATGCCGCTCCACTCGGCCACCGACAGCAGCCCCAGCCCGGCGAAAAGGATGCCCGTCGCGCCCAGCGACAGCGCGAACACCAGTTCCACGGCCGCCTCGAACCGGGGATCGGGGTCGGGCTTGTCGTGCTCGGCAATGGGCGTGGCCAGCCGCGCGAAGAACTCGTCGACTCGCCGCCGGTACGCCGCGTCGCGCGAGGGGAACAGACCCGAAAGCAGCAGCGTGCCGACCGAAAGGACGATGACCGTTCCGGTCGCCACAGGCCAGGAGACGTCGGGATGCAGGTTCAAATAGAACCCCGCCGGCACGGCAACGGCCACCGAAGCCAACGCCCCCCACGGGCGCGCCCACCGGGTGAGCACGCCCAGCACAAGCGGCACGGAAAGCGGGATGGCCAGGCCCGTGATGATCATATTCGCCTGGAACGCGCCGCCGAAATGGCCCACGAACAACGCCCCGCTCACGACCACCACGCCGCAGGCGAGCGTGGCGGTGCGGCCGGCGACCATCAACTCGCGGGCCGAGGCGAGCGGGCGGAGCAGGCGCTCGTACACGTCGCGGGTGAACACGCCGGCGGTCACGTTGAAATCGGAATCGACCGCCGACATGGTCGCGGCGAACATGGCCGCCAGCAGCAGGCCCATGATGCCCGGCGGCAGCACCCGCAACGCAATGGCCACGTAGGCCATTTCCGGGTTCTCCAGCGCCGGGTCGATCACTCGCATGGCGATGGCGGGCAGCAGGAAGAACACGGGCGAGACGAAGAACAGCGCCGCCATGACCAGGGCCGCCTTGCGGCCGGCGGTTTCGTCGCGCACGCTGTAGAACCGCTGGATGAACGACCAGTTGCCGTTGTATTTGATGAGCACCATGATGTAATAGACGACGAGGAACAGCGGCACGCCGCGCGGTCCCTGGAAGAAGGTGAAGTGCTCCGGCACGACCGCCCGCATTTCCGCCAGCCCGCCCGCCGCCTGGAGCGAAAGCGGCACCATCATGACCACGGCTACGAGGAGCACGACGAACTGCAAGAGATCGGAAAGCACGACGGCCCACAGCCCGCCCACTACGGTGTACAGCGTGACGACCAGTCCGGCCATCAGAACCGCCTGGTTGATCGACAGGGGCGTGGCGGCGGAGATGAATACGCCGATGGCGTACAGCCGCACCATGTTGTCCATCAGGCGGAAGGCGATGCCGCTCCAGGAGAAGAACTGCCGGACGGGCGCGTTGAAACGGGTTTCCAAGTACTCGACCGGCGACATGATGCCCGCCCGCCGCCAGTACTTCGCAATGACCGCCGCGGCGAACAGCGCCGGCGGCACCATGCACCAGATGAGCGTCAGCGCGACCAGCCCGTAATCATACGCCATGCCCGCGTACGCCACGAAGATGAACGTACTGAACATCGACATGTAGTTACTGACGGCCGCGGCGGGCCAGGGGAGCGTGCCGCCCCCCTTGAAGTACGCGCCGACGTCCTTGATCCACGCCCCCAACACCACGCCAATGCCGGCCACCAGCGTCATGTAGACGCCAATCGCAACGTAGTCGGCCGTGCCGAGTGTTTCCATAACGGCTTTCCTGAAGCGTGGCAGCGAGGAAAGGGGGACAGGTCCGATCTGTGCGAAGCACCCGGAGGGCCATTCCGGCAAATCGGACCTGTCCCTCTTTTCCGACCGCTCCCCTTCCGGCACGTCGGTGAACGCGTTCCGCCCTCGATTGTACCCGGGACCGGTCGAAACGCCATGGAAACCGGCCGAAAAAGGCAAACCGGCAAACGAAAAGTACAAACTTCAAACATTCCGGCCAGGCGCAGGCCGACGCATCGCCAGATTGCCCATGCGTTGGGCCCGCTCGAATTATCTACCGCACCTTCAAGCCCGGGAACGTTTGCCAGGTGTCGGTGTCGGGATCGCCGAGGCG
>CAYPWB010000499.1:0-4284 GCA_964414315.1 uncultured Planctomycetaceae bacterium
AGCCTGTTGCGCCCCGGCGGGCTGCTGGGCGTCATGACCGAACGCTGGACCACCCGCGAAGCGTTCGCCACCTGGTACTACACCCAAGACCCCACGCACGTGTCGTTCTACCACGAACGCACGTTCCGCTTCCTCGCCGACCGCTTCGACTTGACACCCCTTTGGGCGGATGCAGGCCGAGTCGTCGTGCTGCGGCGGAATTCGTGAGGCTCTGGATTCGCCGAACAAGCGATCCGCAACCCTCCTCGCCACTACGGCGGGGGGGCGGCGGGGACGCGCCTGCTACTGGGGGCATGCGGCGCCCGAATGAAGGACCAGCCCGCTCCCCGCGCAGGCAGTTCACTACGATTGGCTGCCTGGTACCTCACAGCCCGTCCCGCGAGAACAAAACTCTGTTCAATTGCCCGATTCCTTGCTACAATAGGGTCGCTTGAATCTTCGGACATTGGGCATCGGCGGTGCGCTCGCCCCGTCGCGGGTGTCGTCCACATCACCAAGCGGTTCATTCAAGAGGGGACGTTCTCATGCAACTCGACAAATCCTTTTCGATCGGCTGCTTTCGCCGTTTCGGACTTCTCGCGACGCTCCTGCTCCTCACGGCTCCGCTTGCCCACGGCCAGTTCACCGACGTGGCTGCCGAATCATCGCTCGTGGCCCTGTGGGAACTCAACGAGGCGGCCGGCTCCGGCACGGTGCTCGATATCAACAGCACGTACACCGGCACGGTGTCCGGCGGCACGACGCTGGGCGTCCCCAGCGCGATGACCACGCTCGGCACGGCCGCGCACTTCAACGGCTCCAACGGCAAGATCGACATCCCCTACGCCGCGCCGCTCAACCCGACAAGCTACACTGTCGAGGCCTGGGCGCAGGTACAAGGCGGCGCCGGCTCGTACCGTTCGCCGGTCACTGCGCGCCGCAGCGGCCCGCAGCAGCAAGGGTACACGCTGTACGCTGCCAGCAACAACAACTGGGAATACTGGGCGGGCACGGGCACCGGCTGGTCGAGCACCCCGTCGGGGGCCCCGGTCATCACGAATCAATGGGTGCATCTTGCGGCCACCTACGACGACGGTTCCGGCGCGAAGATTCTGTACCTCAACGGGCACCCCGTGTCGACCGCCACCGCATCGCTCACGCCCAATACGGGGTTACCGACGCGCATCGGCGCCGGGGGCACGGAAGGGAGCGGAGCGTACTGGTTCAACGGCACCGTCGACAACGTGGCCATCCTCAACCAGGCGATGGCGCACCAGAACGTCGCGAACCACTACAACGCGAAGTCGCTCTACGCGAACCAGGTGGCCGCCGACGGGCCAGCCGCCTACTGGCGCCTGGGCGAGCAGGCCGGCTCCAGCGCCTACAACGCCATCGACGTGACCGCCCACACCGGCACGTACAGCAACGTGGCGCTGCGACAGACGGATACCCCCATCGGCAACGATATCGACACGGCCGCCTCGTTCGCCCACGGCTCGGCAAGGGTATCGGTTCCCTACAGTGCCGAATTGAACCCGACGGGCAGTTTCACCGTCGAGGCCTGGGCACGGGCCGACGGCGGGGAGGGTTCCTACCGGTCGGTGCTCACCAGCCGCAGTAGCGCGGGGAACTCGCAAGGCTTCATCCTCTATGCCAACAATAACAACCAGTGGTCGTTCTGGAACGGCGCCGGCACTTCAGCCGACTGGCACCGGATTGACGGGCCGCAGGTAGCGCTCGGCGAATGGGTTCATCTGGTGGGCACCTACGATGCCGGCACCCAGGTGAAGAGTTTCTACGTCGACGGCGTGCTCGCCGGCTCGACAAGCGGGGTGAACTACGTGGCGAATACGACGAATCCTCTCTTCATCGGCATGGGCGGAAACGGGGGCACGGACTTTCCGTTCAATGGACTCATCGACGAAGTGGCCATGTTCGGCCAGGCGCTCACATCGGCGGCCGTCCAGCGCCACTACCTGTTGGCCAGTACCGGAGCGGAAATGATCCGCTGGGACGGCGGCGGGACAGGCATGCTGTGGAGCACGCAGGACAACTGGGACCCGGCCGGAAGCCCGGCCGACAAGATCGTCGTGTTCGACAACACGGCCGCGTCCGGCACCGCCGGCACGGTAACGAACACGGTCGACGCGAACACCACGGTCGCGTCCATCCTTTACGAAAACACGGGCATGCACCACACGACGGCGATCAACTCGGCCAACACGCTCACGCTGGAGGCGGCCTCGGGCGAGCCGCGGATCTTCGTGGCCGAGGCCGCTCGAATCGACGGCCGGCTAGGCAGCAGCCAGGGCATCGCCAAGACCGGCGCCGGCGTGCTCACCCTGGGCGGCGGCGGTTCGCCCATGGGCATCGGCGGCAGCGGCGTTACGGTGAGCGAGGGCACATTGCGCCTTAATCGGAGTTTGGGCTTCGATACGGGCGTATTCACCCCGGCCACGGCGATTACCGTCGAAGCCGGCGGCACCCTCGAAGTCGCTCAGAGTTGGAACCTCAAGCACTCGAACACGGTGACCGTCGACGGCGGAACGCTCAGCTTCACCGCCGGCGGCGCGGCCGACAGTGAGAACTATATCAACAACCTCATTCTGACCGACGCCTCCGTGGTGGGCAACGGTATCCGAGTCGGTTACTTCACGGACACCTTGTTCACCGTCACTGGCAACGCCGGCACCACGATCAGCAACCCCGTCGTTCTGGTGAATGACGCCGGCATCCGAGAGTTCACCCTCGATGTGGCCGATGGGTCGGCAGCGAATGACCTGATCATGTCGGGTACGTTCTCAGACTACTCCGGTCGGGCGGGAACCACCATCGTCAAAACCGGCGCCGGCACGCTCCAACTCGACGGCCCATTGAACCACACCGGTGAGATGATCGTCGAGGGCGGCATGCTCGTCTTGAACCGGAACGGCTCGCTCGCGGCCGGCAACACGGGCCAGTTCGGCTCCTCGGGCCGCACCGTCACCGTCAACTCAGGCGCGACTTTGCGCGTGGGCGGTTCGTGGACCATGGGCGACGGCGGACAGCACCACCTCGTGGCCAATGGCGGAACCATCGACTTCCGCGGCGGCGAAAACTACCACAACCGCATCACCCTCACCGGCGGCGCCGTTACCACCGCCGACAGCGGCCGACCCTGGCGCACCGGGCACATGGGCGGAGATGCGCTGATTACCGTCAACCCCAGCGACGTTGCCTCGACCATCTCCGGCCTGCTCTACTTCGTTCGAAGCGGCAGCGTCGAGAAGACCACGTTCGATGTCGCCGACGGTCCGGCCGAATACGACCTGATCGTCTCGGCGGCCATCCACGACCATCCGCCCGCGAGCACCTACGGCGGCATGGTCCTTGCGAAAGACGGCCCCGGCACCATGGTCCTCAGCGGCGCCAACACCTTCATCGGCGGTGTGGACGTGAACGCCGGAACACTGCTGGTCAACAACACGTCGGGCTCCGGGACGGGCACCGGCACGGTAACCGTCCACGCCGGCGCCACCCTGGGCGGCACGGGAACCATCGCCGGCCAGGTGACCGGAGCGGGGCAGGTCAGCCCCGGCACAAGCACCGGAATCCTCACCGTCGGGTCGATCGATCCTTCGGCCGGCCTGGGCGCGGTATTCGAGTTCGGGCAGACGGGAGGTCCGGTGTATGAAGACGCCGCCGATAGCGTCAACGACGTGCTTCGTGTGACGGGCACCACGCCCGTCACCGGGCCCCTCACACCTGCGAACGTCATCGACGTTTACTTCGGCCTGGGCGTCGACATTGACGATGTCTTCCGCGGCGGCGTGTATGTGGACGTCGCCGGCGATCCGCAGGGGCTGGCCGAATTCTACGCGGCGGTTGAGAACGCCACCTACAACTACTACGTACTCGACGGCGGCAACTACGTCGGGCTGAGCGACTACCATCCGCTGTTTGACGTGGAATTGTCGACCGTGGCCGATCCGGCCTCGTTCGGCGGCGACAGCCCGATCCTCGGCGGCGTCATGCAGTTCACGATCGTTCCGGAGCCGGGCACGTGGATGTTGCTGTTGGCAACTCTCGCGTGCGGGCTGCTTGTACGGCGGCGACGCGTCGGGTAGGCTCGGAGTGCGGCGACTTCGTGCCGCTTTGGGCTGGGCCATGGAGGCAACGAGGTCCGTCGGCAATCAGGAATGCGGTATCTGGAACGTCATGTCCCACGTCATAAATCCCCAATTCGCGATTCCACGCAAAATGCTTTCAAGAAGAAGACGCGGTTTTACCCTGGTGGAGCTGCTGGTGGTCATCGCCATCATTGGT
>CAYPWB010000500.1:0-4280 GCA_964414315.1 uncultured Planctomycetaceae bacterium
GTTTCCACCGGAAACGCTCCAGGCCCGTTTCTCATTGTATTCTAGCACCGTGCTCCCGGGTGTCTATCGGCCGGAAAAGCCTCCGGCCGGAATTCGCACGTTTCGTTCCCCTCGCGCGGCCCGCAGCGGGCGACTCGGGCCTGTACGGCCGGGCGGAGTACGGCTACAATAGAGTTCGCGAGCATTTCGGAGCTCACGATGCAAGCCTTGGGCCCAGAAGCCTCCACTTCGTGGTGCAATTCGGATGGATCATGAGCAGGCACATGGAGGAACGATATGGCGGACGCCGGCGGGCAGAACTTCGAGGTAATTGCGGAACGCCTTTCCCAACAGGCAGATATGGGGCAGTTTCGCGTAACGGCGCACGCCCATCAGGAGATGGTGGAGGACAACGTCCAACTCGCCGATGTGGTTGACGTTCTGCGTCGGGCGACTGTGGTCGAGAACTACCCCGAGCACCGACGGGGCCCCTGCTGCCTCGTTTGCGGCGAAGATCACTCCGGAAGACACTTGCATGTGGTATGCACAACGGCGCTCGACCTTACGGTCATCATCACGGTATACGAACCCACATTGCCGAAATGGGAAACTCCCTTTAGGCGAGGCAAGACAGAATGAAATGCACAATCCGCGGATGCCCCGGCCATTACGAATGTCGGCGAATCGTTCATGCGGTGAAACGCCAAGGAGCCGTGGTGGTCTTCGATGAAGTACCGGCCGACGTGTGCGACGTGTGTTCCGATACGCTTCTGTCGCCGCAGACAATCCGGCACCTTGAGGACCTGATGAGCCGCGACGAGAAGCCCCGGGCCCACGCTCCCCTCTACGAGTATTCGTGACCTGATGAGTGGAGAATGGATGACCTCGCGATTGTCACTTCGGATATCGTTGAGTTTGCTGACGATGGCTGCCCTGACGCTGACAGTGCCCACAGTGTCGCTCGTCCGGTTACACCAACGAGAGCAAGCCGTTGTCGACCATCTACACATTAACGGTGGATATTACTGGCACGTTGAGTACGATTGGCTCGGAAGGGTCGTGCTGATACGGTCGCACACGAACGATTGCTATTCGGACACGATGTGCTTTCAGATTTGTACCCTTTCGTACTTGGAAGTCTTGGAATTGCGCGGATGCCGCGATCTTACCGATGTGAGCTTGAAGTACTTCAGCAAACTCCCTCGACTGCACACCTTGAACGTCGAGAATACCAACGTGACCAGGGAAGGTATCGCCAGGTTTCGGACGAACGTGCCTGGCTGTGTCCTCGAAACGTCTCTCAAGGACAAGGAAGACATCGGACGCTGAATGGATGTTGACGCCGACAGCGAAGGCCCTATCATACAGGAATCCGGCACTCGCGCCGGAACCTTGACCAGGGAGAATCGCAATGGCAGTTGCAGGCAGAGGAAGAGCGAATCGGCACGTGTTGCGACGGGGCGGTTTTTCCCGCCGCCGGTTTCTGGGCGCGGCGGCCGCGAGCGGATTGGGCGCGTGGCTGATTCCAAGCGGCCGGGCGCGCGGCTACGCGGCCAACGAGAAGTTGAACGTGGCCCTGGTGGGCGTCGGCGGACGGGGCACCTGGTTCGTCGAAACCATTCCCGCCATGGAACGGGTCGTTGCCCTGTGCGACGTCGACCAGCGGAAGCTCGACGAGGCGTTCGTGCGCTGGGATGACGCCGCCGGTCGGTACGCCGGTTCGGAGCACGCCTGGGAGCGGAACCGGGCCGCAGAATACCGCCGCTTGCTGCGCGACAAGCCGGCCGTCTTCCACGACTTCCGCAAGATGCTCGACACGCTGGGCGACGGCCTCGACGCCGTGATCGTCGCCACGCCCGACCACACCCACGCCGTCATCGCGGCCGGCGCCATCCGGGCGGGCAAGCACGTCTTCTGCGAGAAGCCGCTCACGCGCACCGTACACGAATCGCGAGCGCTCCGGGAACTCGCCCGCCGGCACAAAGTGGCCACGCAAATGGGCAACCAGGGCATGGCCGGCGGCGAGTTCCGCCGCACGGTCGAGCTGATTTGGAACGGCGCGCTGGGCACCGTGCGCGAAGCCCACGTGTGGAACGGCGCCGGCGGCTCCGGCCGGCGTCCACCGCCCGCCGAGGAACAGCCCGTGCCCGACGGCTTCCACTGGGACCTTTGGCTCGGGCCGGCGGCCTTCCGGCCGTACCACCGCGACTGGACGCGGCGGCACTCGTGGCGCGAGTTCGGCACGGGCCAGCTTGGCAACTGGGCCACGCACTCGACGGCGCTGGCGTTCACGGCGTTGAAGGTCGACTCGCTGTGGTCCGAAGCGGCCGCGGCGCCCATTCGCTTGGAGGCTTCGGTTCCGGAAGTGCTGCGGGTGAACTTCCCCCGGTGGGAGACGGTGCATTACGACATCCCTGCCCGCGGCGACCTGCCGCCCATCCGTCTGACCTGGTACAACGGCAGCGGTGCGGTGCAGGACATCTTCCCCACGATGCAGCAGCTTATGGGGCCGCCCGCCGCGCCCGGTGAGCAGGGCCGCTACGGCTTCAGCACGCACGCCGGCAGCCTGATGGTGTGCGACGAGGGGCACGTGTACGGCACCGGCCACAGCGCCACCGCGGTGCTGCTGCCGAAGGAGAAGTTCGCCGGCATCGAGGACCCGCCGCGCGTGCTGCCGCGGCAGGGCGGGCCGGAGCAGGAGTGGTTCCGTGCGTGCCGGGGCGAGACGCCGGGTCTGTCGAACTTCGACTTCAGCGGCCCACTGAACGAGTTCCTTATGCTCGGCAACGTGGCCACGCAGTTCGAAGGCCCGCTCGATTACGACCCGCTCGCCATGAAGATCACCAACAACGCCGAGGCCGACGCGATGCTGCGTTGCGAATACCGGGAGGGCTGGAGCCTGAACGCTCCTCCGGCGTCCCGCTCGTAAGCAACGATCCCGAGAGGGGAAAACGCTTCCCTGCACCACCGACGCCTGAACGGTACCCCATGAGTGAATCAGCCTCGAACCCACACCCGCCCGGCGACGTTCGCATGCGCGGCTTCGCCCGGCGCAGCACCGTGGCCGAGGCCTGGGCGTGGCTCGACGGGCAGACGGCGCCGCTGGGCCCGGAGCCGGTTCCGCTTGGCCGGTCGGCCGGTCGGGTGCTGGCCGAGCCGATCGTCAGCCGCGTCGACGTGCCCGGCTTCGCCCGCGCGATGATGGACGGCTTTGCGTTGCGAGCGGCCGATACGCTGGGCGCGTCGGGGTACAATCGGCTGGGCCTGCGGGTTGTGGGCGAGTCGATGCCGGGCCGGGGGTTCAGCGGGACGGTTGCGGCGGGCGAGGCGGTGCGCATCATGACCGGCGCGCCGCTGCCGAGCGGGGCCGACGCCGTCCTCCCCTTCGAGCAGACCGAGTGCGAGACCGCGGGAACGTCCGCCTCTGCGCCTCCGGCCGAGTGCCTCATCGTGCTGGGCGAGGTGGCGCCGGGCAAGCACGTGGGCCGGGCGGGCGAAGACGTGGCCGCCGGCGCCGAGGTGCTGCCGGCCGGCCGCCGCCTCCGACCGCAAGACGTCGGTCTGCTGGCCGCCATCGGCGTTGCCGAAATGCTCGTCGTGCGCCGGCCGCGCGTGCGCATCGTGGTGACCGGCAACGAGTTGCTGCCGGCCGGCGCCGCACCGCAGCCGCCGCGAATTGTCGACAGCAACGGGCCGATGCTCGAAGCGCTGGTGGCACGCGACGGCGGGCAGCCCGACCATCCCGGCATCGTCCCCGACGAGCCCGAGGCGATCCTCGACGCCCTGCGCTCCGACGCCGAGGTAATCCTCGTCTCCGGTGGGTCGAGCGTCGGCCGGGAGGACCACGCCCCCTTACTGCTCAGAGAGCACGGCGAGTTGGCCGTCCACGGCATCGCCATGCGGCCGAGCAGTCCGGCCGGCATGGGTACGCTCGACGGCCGGCTCGTGTTTCTGCTGCCGGGCAACCCGGTTTCATGCCTGGCGGCGTACGATTTCTTCGCGGGCCGTGCCGTGCGCGTGCTGGGCGGCCGGTCGGCCGAGTGGCCGTATCGTCGGGTGCGGGCGCCGCTGGCCAGGAAGATCGTCTCGACCGTGGGCCGGCTCGACTATCAGCGCGTCCGCCTGACCGCCGGGCAGGCCGAGCCGCTGGCCATCGCCGGCGCGTCGATCCTCAGTTCCACGGTCCGGGCCGACGGGTTCGTGCTCGTCCCGCCCGACAGCGAAGGCCTCGCGCCGGGCGGCGAGGTCGAGGTATTCCTGTACGACGACCGTGGGCTGTAGGTCGTGCCGCCGGAGGCGGT
>CAYPWB010000501.1:0-4275 GCA_964414315.1 uncultured Planctomycetaceae bacterium
ACGCTCCGTCGTGCCGTCCGCGAAAGTAGCAGGCACGCTCCGTCGTGCCGTCCGCCAAAGTAGCAGGCACGCTCCGTCGTGCCGTCCGCCAAAGTAGCAGGCACGCTCCGTCGCGCCGTCCGCGAAAGTAGCAGGCACGCTCCGTCGTGCCGTTTGCCAAAGTAGCAGGCACGCTCCGTCGTGCCGTCCGCGAAAGTAGCAGGCACGCTCCGTCGTGCCGTCCGCCGTTTGGAAACGCGGTATTTGCTCTCCGTCTTCCCCTTGTTCCCTGCCGCCGGGTTCCGCGCCCGGCGGCAGGCCTTCTCCCTCCGAGAAGCCGAGTCCCCCCGGCCACTGGTTGCCCTCCCTCTTCGCAGGCGTGCACCCCGCCTTGCCCCGTGGGCATTTCGCGCGGCCTCTGCCGTGAATGATCGCTTCCGTTGCCCTCGCACACGTGAGCGGCTAAGATCAAAGGAGGGCGAGGTTTACCGGAGCGAACGGATGGCTCGCGATGCCGCCTGGCAAACTCGCGTACTGCCCGACGATGTGCCCGACGGTGAAATCGCCGCCCTGGTTGCGGCGGGCAACAAGCTGTTCGCGGCCGGCAGCAATGGGAGCTTGACGGTGCTGTCGGCCGACGACGGCCGCCGCCTGTCAAACTCGCTCACCAGCCGGACGAGCCGGTTGGGGTCGAATGCAAGAACGCCGCTTTTCCCCACCTTAGGGCCCACGAATCAATAACTGACCGATTTGGGCGGGCTGCGGCTACGGCTGCGTGCGTCAGGCTGCATCGACGTATAGGCAATATGTCTGCTTCGCCTTCCTTCGCAGCCTTGTCCTCGCCGCGCCTAAATCGGCCATTTATTCCTTCGCGAGCCCTTACCCTCATGCACTCTGAACAGGAACCTTCACCATGAGAACCGTCTCGCCATGGTTATTCGCCGCGGCACTTGCCGGGTTCGTCGCCTGGTCTGCACCGGGCGGTGGGGCTGAACCTGTCGAAACCGGCGTCAATATGGCGCTCGGGGCGAAGTACATCCTGCGGCCCGCGCCGAATTACCGGCACTGCACCGATCCGGACGATATCGTCCAGCTTACCGACGGCAAGACGACCACCGCCTACTTTTGGACCCAAGAGAGTACCGTCGGCTGGAGTAGTGCGGCCTACGTGGTCATTACCGTCGACTTGGGCAAGGTGCAGCCGATTGCCGGCGCGTCGTTCAACACGGCCGCGGGCACGGCCGGCGTTACCTGGCCCGCCGCCATCCAGATTCTCACCAGCGACGACGGCCGAGCGTACCACGACGCGGGCGATTTGGTTTCCCTCGACCGGAAGGCCCACGGCCCCTTTCCCGACGGCTATGCAATCCGAAAATTGAAGACCAACGAGCTGCGCACGCGGGGGCGATACGTGCGGTTCGTGGCCATTCCGCCGGCCGGCGGGCCGTACCTGTTTTGCGACGAAATCGAAGTGTTCCGCGGTCCCGACGAGTTGCTCGCGAAACCGCCCGCCGGCGAGCCGGTCGACGACGTGGCCGACTTGTTCCTCCAGTGGCGGAGCGGCTCGGCACTTGCCCACCGTTTCGAGGCCGACGCCGCCGCGCTGGAGGCTCGCATTCGCGAAGCGCCGCTGGCGGGCGACGCCGCCCGCCGCGGGTTGCTCGAACGGCTGGCGGAAGTGCGGCGGTCGCTGGACCCCGAGGCGGTGCAGGTCGACCGTTCGTTCCGCGCCGTGCTGCCGCTGGGCGAGGCCCACGCGCGGCTGTTCGGGCTCCAGGCCGAGTTGTGGCGGGCGATGGGCCGCGACACGCTTACAGCCGAGGCCGCCGGGCCGTGGGACCCGCTCGACCCGTTCGAACCCCCGGCCGCCGCTAAGGACCGGCCGATCGACGTGCACACCATGCGGGGCGAACACCGCGCCGCGGCGGTAAACCTGTACAACGCGAGCGACGAGCCCGCCGTGGTCCGGCTCCACGTTGAAGGCCTTCCCGGGCAGCCGGCGCCGGGGTACCTGACCGTGTACGAGGTCGATTGGACCGATACGGGCCGCGGCGTGCCGGTGGCCGCCGCCCTGATGGAGGTTGACCCCGACGACAGTGCCTGGCCCGTCCGCATACCGCCGGGGCTCGTCCGGCAGGTGTGGCTGAGTTTCCACGTGCCGCGCGGCGAAGAGACGGTTGCCGCCGGAACCCACGAAGGCCGCATCGTGCTGAACGCCCGGGTTGCTGACGGGCCCCTTGGAGTCTGTCCGAAAAGGGGGACAGGCACCCTGCATTTTGTATCTGTATTCGGCACGAGCCAAAACATTCGGGAGCCAGTCCCCGTTTTCGGACAGACTCTTACCGTGCCGCTGCGGCTGCACGTTTACCCGACCGAGTTCCCCGAGGAAACTTCGCTGTGGGTTGGCGGCTGGAGCTACACGAACGGCCGGGGGGCTTACGGCATCACGCCCGAGAACCGCGCGGCGTTCGTCAAGCACCTGCAATCGCGATACGCCAATGCGCCGTGGGCTACCCGATCGGTGTTGATGAAGTACACGTTTTCCGACAACGATCCCGACCGCATCGAACTCGACACGGCGGAACTCGATGCCTGGCTGGCCGAGTGGCCCGACGCGCGGGCGTACATGGTGTTCCTGGCGGTCGGGAATTATTCCGGCGTATCGCGTGCCGGGTTGGCCGGAGCCGAACCGGGCTCGCCCGAGTTCAACCGCCGCGTGGGCACATGGGTTTCCGCCTGGGCGCGCCATCTGCGCGGCAAGGGGATCGCGCCGGGCCGGCTCGGGCTGCTCATCCACGATGAACCGCATGAGGGGAGCGACATCACCGCACTGACGGCCTGGGCGAGGGCAATCAAGGCCGCCGAGCCCGACGTGCTCATCTGGGAGGACCCCACCTACCGCGCGCCCGCCAAGGCCCCGCCGAAAGTGTTCGACGTGTCCGACGTCCTGTGCCCGAACCGGCCTATGTGGCTGGCCGGCGGCGAGTCGTTCGCCGCGTTCTACCGCGAGCAGCGGCGCCGCGGCAAGCAGTTGCACCTGTACTCGTGCAGCGGCCCGGCCCGCCTGCTCGACCCCTACGCCTACTATCGCCTCCAGGCGTGGCACTGCTGGCGAGAGGGGGCGACGGGCACGTTTTTCTGGGCGTTCGGCGACAACAGCGGCGCGTCGTCGTGGAACGAATACCTCGCCCGCTCCGGCCCCTACACGCCCCTGTTCCTCGACGAACGCCGCGTGGCGCCGGCCAAGCAAATGGAAGCCGTCCGCGAAAGCGTGCAGGATTACGAGACCCTTCAGTTGCTTCAGCGGGCGGTCGAGCGGGCCGAGGCGGCGGGCCGTGATGGCCCGGCGCTCGACGCAGCGAGCAAACTGCTCGAAACGGCCGCGTCGGAAGTGCTCGATGCCGAAGGCGCCTCGGCCCTCCGCTGGCACGACGCAAAAGACCGTTCCCTGGCCGACGCCGTCCGCGCCCGCGTGCTCAAAGCGCTCGCCGCGCTCGAATAGCCCGTGGGACAAGCTTCCAGCTTGTCAACACCGTGGGATAAGCTTCCAGCTTGTCAACTACCGTATCGCATCGCCGGGAATCGGCAGTCCGCTGCTTCGGTGGCCCAGTCGGCGGTGGATTTCCGTGTCGATCGAGTAGCTGATCCGATGCACCGACCCATCGCACAGGGCCATGTGGAAGCCGGACGGGTGGGCGCTGCCGAAGTTCACGCGGCAATCGCCCCCGAAGCCCGCCCTATCGCGCCGCGGCCGGTACTGGTCGTCCGGATAGGTCCAGCGGATCACGTCGTAGTCGTAGCCGGTGTCCCATCCCTGGTCGTTGGCGCACGAGGTGGTCTGGTAATAGTCGGGGTTCAAATAGCGCTCACCCAGCAGGTAGGTATTGCTGGTGCCGTCGCGAATGTGGGCGGGTTGAATCGCGCTGCGGGAATAGATGACCCCGGTGAACGAATCGTGGGGACCGACCAGGTTGTCCCAATCTTGTTCCGACATGCCGTCGCCTGCGGAGAGCGATCCGGGCCCGGCCTCAATCCTAACCACGTTGTCGCCGCCGCACGCGGCGTAGTCGCTGCGTCCGATGACCGGCGGCCTGGTCGCGTTGTGGTAGAGGGTGCCGTGCGTGTAGGGGTAGGGGATGGCTCGCCGTCGTGACGGGCAGTTGAAGATGGACACAGGCGTCTGCAGGCGGCGGCTGATGGCCTCCTTCTTCGCCTCGCCGGAAAGTTCTGCGCCAAGCTGATGCAGCGTTTCCAGTTCCAGGTACGGCAGGATGTTGTAATGCCACCCGCCCGGCT
>CAYPWB010000502.1:0-4269 GCA_964414315.1 uncultured Planctomycetaceae bacterium
GTGCCGCGATCCGTATGGCGTTGCGGCTCGGCCGGTTGTCACCGGATCACTACGGAGCTTTGGCGGGTATCAAGACCGATGGCGCCAACGGCCCGATCGCGGGCGATGGCGAGACGCGATGGCTAGCAGAGGGTCGCACGGCGAGCAATGAAGAATCGCTGGCAGACATGATCACGGCCGCGATCGCGGAAGCCACGCCGAAGCCGATGACCGCGTTTGATCAAAAAGTGGTGTCGTGGCGGGAGGCGATCGAGTCGATCAAGTGTGCCCGGTGCGGCCGATTGCTGACGGCACCGGAAGTCCACATCTGGAATGGCAAACCGTTCGGGCCGACCTGCATCGGTTACATCAGCGACGGCGAAGGTGTTGATATTGTGTCGCTCGATGAATGGATGAACCAGCAGCCGGAGGTTGTACGGTCGCAGGTCATCACGGTGCCGTCGGGCAAGGTCGATCTTCCGCCGTTCAGTCTTTGGCCAAATCCAGCCAGCATCCAGGGCATCGACGATCACCAGCGGGAGAAACTGGACGAGGCTCTGATTAGTCGCGTGGCGATTCTTGGCGGGAGTCCAGGAACCGGCAAGACCTACGCGACAGCGATGCTGATCAAGGCACTGCTCAAATCAGGCCGAGTTGGGCCGAATGACATTGCGATTGGAGCCCCAACGGGAAAAGCTGCCGTGCGCCTGACCGAGGCGTTGAAGGCTGCTGGCGTCGACTTGCAGGCTCGAACGTGGCATTCGCTGCTGGGCATTGGGATGTCAGACAACGGCGACGGCGGATGGTCGTTTGAGCACAACGAGAAGAACCCTTGGCCGTTCCGTGTGATCATCGGCGACGAGTCATCGATGGTTGATCTGTCGCTGATGCGGTCGATCTTTGCCGCGCGGCCTCGTGGTTGTCATGTCTTGCTAGTCGGTGATGTCCACCAGCTCCCTCCGGTCGGCGCCGGGGCTCCGCTGCGAGACATCATTGCCAGCCAGTGCGTCGGCTACGGCGAGCTGACGGAGATTAAGCGTAACAGCGGCGGCATTGTGGAAGCGTGCGCCGCGATCCGTGACGGGCAACGATGGGAGCCAGGCGACAACCTGGTCATCAAGCAGACGGCGACGGATCAAACGTTTGGATGCTTAATGGAAGGCATCATCGGTGCCGGCCAATGCGGCTTCGATTCGGTTTGGGACTGCCAGGTGCTTGTTGCGGTGAACGACAAAAGCCCATTGAGCCGCAAGCGACTCAACCAAGCATTGCAACGTGAGCTAAACGATAACCCCGAGGTCAAAGGCACACCGTTTCGCCTGGCCGACAAGATCGTCTGCCTCAAGAATGGTCGTTATCCCTACGCCGATCGCGATGAAGAAGGCGAAGTCTACGTGGCCAACGGCGAGCTGGCATCGGTGATCGCGATCGAGGACAAGCGATTGCTCGCGAAGTTGCAAATCAGCGGCGATGAGATCGTGATTCCGCGCGGCAAGTCAAAGGCTGACGGCGACGGTGATGAATCATCGACCGGATGTAGTTGGGATCTGGCTTATGCGCTCAGCTGCCACAAAAGCCAAGGGTCAGAGTTCCCGATCGTGTTTGTTGTTTTGGACGACTACCCAGGGGCTCGCAGGGTTTGCAGCCGCGAGTGGCTTTATACCGCCATATCAAGAGCAAAAGAGCGTTGCATTCTATTAGGCCATCGGCACGTGGCGGATGCAATGTGCAGGACGCAAGCAATCGGAAAACGGAAAACGTTACTACGGGAACGCCTACAGTTGGAATTGGCGAAAGGCGTGATGGAGGAATTGTTGTGAAGGAACGCCCGATCTTGTTTTCCGGTGTAATGGTGCGTGCGATTTTGAATGATCGCAAGACGCAGACCAGGAGAATCTTAAAACCAACCGTCAGCCCAGCGTGTCGCGAAGAAATGCGGTCAACCGCTAAAAGCGAAATCATTGAATGGCGAGAGCAAAACGGCCGCTGGTTCGGCTTGCACGAATGGGAGACGCTTTGCTTTGCCGATTGCCCTTACGGTTTGCCTGGCGACCGACTTTGGGTGCGAGAAACATGTTCGTTCACCGTTAATGGATACCCAAATGTTTGTAAGCCGTCGATTGTTCCGCATGATGCGAAGGTGTGGTACCGCGAAGCGAACGATCGACCAACTTGGGCTGAAACAAAATGGCATCCGTCGATCTTTATGCCCCGTTGGGCAAGCCGCATCACATTGGAAATAGCCGACGTTCGGATTGAACGGTTGTGGGACATGACTGAACACGATGCGATGGCGGAAGGATGCGAAGACGCACCAAATCCTGATTTCGACGAAAAAGAACCAATGGACGAAAGTCCGTTCACATTCAAGGCCGGCTTCATGAAGTTATGGAGCGAAATCAACGGGTTGGCTTCATGGTACGCCAATCCGTGGGTCTGGGTCATTGAATTCAAGAGGCTCAAAAATGCCACTTGAACACCGCATCAAGATCGCCGCGGAACACTTCGGCATCCGCGAGCCTTCCGATTGGCAAGCCATTCGCCCCGAGTGGGTTCGACAAGTGCCGCATGTTGGACCGCGGACGTTGGACCTCATCAGGCTCTATCTTGCCGGCCGAGGTTTAACATTGAAAGACGATTCAACGGTTGAGTTTTGGCAGTCCAACCTGCAAACGGCGACGATCGGTGGGCAGGTAGCAATCGTCGATAACGCGGTGACGGAAGACTTCACCGTGTTGATTGATTCGCAAGAAAAGCACCCATGGACGTTCCAAGGCCTCGGCACTGAAAAGCAGCCACTGATCGTGCCGTACCGCTGGCAGTCGCTTGGGCCGTCGCATGGTGATTACAGCGTGGCCGGCTGCGAGGGATTCGTCCACGTGGAGCGAAAGTCGATCGAGGATGCACTTGGCACATTCTTGAGCCACGGCGAGCGACGCGACCGCTGGATTGCGACGCTGGAATTCTTGGCATCGATCGAGGCCGGCCACGTGGTCATCGAGGGCACGCAAGGGCAATGTCTCGCCTCGATGAAGCCGCGGGGCTCGCGGTCACTGCTGGCACTCCGCAACGAATTTATCGGCAGCGTGATGAGTTGGTGGTCGGAATACCGCGTGCCGTTCTGGTTTATCGATTCGCGTCGCCTGGCAGAGCGTTACGCGTGGAAGCTGCTGCGTCGTGGATGGCGAAAGTGCATGGATCAGTCGCGACCTTCGGCCAGCGTGGCGGAAGTGATCGCGGAGTTGTGTTGATTTGGTTTTTCGAAAGGATTGAGGATGTTGGTTGATACAAGTGAAACGTTGGTGGATGAGGAATATGAGGTTTCCGAAGCTGCTGTTGATGTGCAGCAACCACCGGAGCAAACCGCCGAAGCACCGGAGCAAACCGCCGAAGCCGATCAAGTCAGCCAAGCCGATAGCGACGACGAACGCCGTTTCTGGCTGCGTGTTGAGGTCATCGGCAAGATTCGCGATTGCAGCCGGTTGATTGAAGAAACCGAGGAAGAAATCGGCGAGTACCAAGCATCGATTAAAGAAGCCAAGGAGCTGCTGAAGGGGCAGCAGGCGTTGCTCGCGAGGTACAGCAGTCAGCTGGCTGACATCGTCGACGGCAAACCGCTGCCAAAGAACCCCAACGCACCGGAGTCGGCCAGCGACGATGGGGATGAAGCCGCGCCGGCCGATGGCGACTGGCGATCGACGCCGACCGATAAGCTGCTGGCCAATGTCCCGGGTCTTGGCAAGCGGAAGATGGACCTGTTGCTGGAGGTCGCGCCGACGGCGGGCAAGCTGGAATCGCTCCGCGGCGAAGCGTCGATGGCTCACAAGCGATTCAAAGAAGTCTTGCCGAACGGCTTCGGCGAAACGCTGACCGATCTGATGGAGGATCGGCTGGTCGAGCATGTGGCGAAGTACAGCCAGGTCGCGGAAGAAACGGCCGAACAGAGCACCGACGTTGAAACAACCGATGGAACGACTGAATAAACGCAGGACGCGATGTTTCGCCACAACAAAGATCAAGTTAAGCAGGCCGCCACCGGTCGGTGGCCTGAGATATTGGCGGCGGTCGGACAGGTCAGCCTCCAGTCGCTCGATGGCCGGCATCATGCGTGCCCCAAGTGCGGCGGCACCGATCGCTTTCGGCTAATTGATCAGGCCGCGGGTGCCTGCTGGTGCAACCAATGCTTCACCAACAAGAACGGCGATGGTATTGCCTCGATCCAGTGGCTGACGGGTATGTCGTTCGGCGAGTCGGTGGCCTCGATCGCCGATTATCTTGGCATGTCGCCGC
>CAYPWB010000503.1:0-4251 GCA_964414315.1 uncultured Planctomycetaceae bacterium
TTTGTGCGAAGCACCCTTCGGGCCGTTCCGGCAAATCGGACCTGTGCCGTTTTCCTCGCTGTTTTCTCCGCTGTATGCGAGGGGGACAGTCCGGTTTTCGCGGCCTGCGGCACGCGGCTGATTGGGCAAATCGCCCTTGGTGCCGCGAAAATTGGGACAGTCGCCTGTGAACGGCTACCTACCGAGATATTGGCGCATATCCCCAATAACGAACGCCCTATATTGGGGGCATCCTGTGTGTTAGGGCAAGGGGCATTCTCCGAGCCCTTGCGGGGATCGGCGTGGGCTATTCGTGCCCATTTTTTCTGTTCTTGCCGAATTTTGCCAGAACCTTCTTCCGAATAACCGAAGTCTATATTCGCAGGCCCGGCTTATGCACAGACGGGGGCGAAATAGTGGGGGGTTCAAATAAACCCGGTTGGGTGTATCCTGGTGGGCCGGTTCGCGGCGGAGGCTCGGCTCGAAAAGGGTGGCTAGTTGTGCCGGTCGACTCGGCGAGCCGATCTACACTATCCGAGCGAATGCGGTATGGCGAAGCGCGACAAAACCAAGGCGGAGCTTGCCCAATTGCGCGCTCGCTTGGCCGCCCTCGAGGCCGAAGCGGCGTTGCACGAGCCCGTCGACTTTTCGCTGCGCATAATGAACTCGATGCTCGACGGGCTGTCGATCGTCGACGTCGACGGCACTTACCTGGCGGTGAACGACGCATTTTGCCAAATCACCGGCTTCGCCCGTGAAGAGCTTCTCGGCACGCGGCCGCCGTATGCCTACTGGCCGCCCGAACATCGCGATGCCATCCACGCCGTTTTCGAGGAAATGCGCATTGGTGAACCCCGGAACCTGGAGTTGGTGTTCATGCGCAAGAGCGGAGAACGCTTTCCCGTGGTTCTCGCGCCGGCCGTAGTTCGCGATGCCACGGGCAATGCCGTTCGCTACATGGCCACGATCAAGGATATCACCGATCGCAAGCGCGCCGAAGCGGCGATGCAGGAGGCAAACGCAACACTCGAGCGCCGAGTGGCCGAGCGGACCGCCGAACTGGTTGCTTCGAACGAGCAACTCCGGACCGAGGTGGAGCAGCGCTGCAAGGCCGAAGCCGCCCTGGCCAAGAGCGAGCGGCGGTTCCGCAACTACTTCGAACAAGGCCTCATCGGCATGGTGGTCACCGCGTTCGACAAGCGCTGGCTGGAGGTAAACGACCGCTGCTGCGAAATGCTCGGTTACCCGCGCAAGGAACTGCTGGCCACCACCTGGCCGGAACTCACCCATCCGGACGATCTGGCCGCCGACA
Source organism: uncultured Planctomycetaceae bacterium (assembly GCA_964414315.1). Classification (GTDB taxonomy): domain Bacteria; phylum Planctomycetota; class Planctomycetia; order Pirellulales; family Thermoguttaceae; genus PWXP01. The sequence goes on from CAYPWB010000503.1 coordinate 1,292, forward strand.
TCGCGCAGTTCGAGCGACTCCTGGCGGGCGAAATCGAGCATTACACGCTGGAAAAACGGTTCCTGCACAAGGATGGGCGCGCCGTGCATACGATCATCGCGGTGCGGCTGTTCCGCGACGAGGACGGCTCGTTCGACCACGTGGTTTGCCTGATCCAGGACATCACCGAGCAGAAACTCGCCGAGGAGGCCCTGCGCCAAGAGCGCCGCACGCTGAAGCACCTGCTGCGGGCGAGCGACCGCGAGCGGCAACTGATTGCGTACGACGTGCACGACGGGCTGGCGCAGCACCTGGCGGCGGCCGTCATGCAGTTCCAGTCGTTCGACGCGCTGAAAGACGACCACCCCCGGCAGGCCGAAACGGCGCACGCGGTGGGCATCGAGATGGTGCGCCAGGCGCACGCCGAGGCCCGGCGGCTGATCAGCGGTGTTCGGCCGCCCATTCTCGACGAGTCGGGCGTCATCGCGGCCATCGACCATCTTGTGCACGACCCGCGGACCTGCCCCGATCAAACGGTCGACTGGCAGGCCGACCTCAAAACACACCGCCTTGAGCCGATTGTGGAGAACGCCCTGTTCCGCATGGTGCAGGAAGCGCTCGGCAACGCCCGACTGCACAGCCGCAGCAAGGGAGTGAAGGTTTCGCTTGCGGAGAAGGACGAAGTCTTGGAACTGGTCGTGGAGGATCGTGGGGTGGGCTTCGATCCGGACACCGTTTCGGACGAGTGCTTCGGGCTGCGAAGCATTCGGGAACGTGCACGACTGCTCGGCGGCACGCTGTCTATTCGGAGCGCGCCCGGCCGGGGAACCCGCCTGCACGTGACCTTGCCCGTTTCGGGCGAAGCCGAGGCGTAGCCGCAACGCCGCTTATCGGTCCCGCTCCAGTTCGAACTCGAAGTGGTTGGGAGTACTTGGCGTCACCTCCACTTCGAGCGTCGTCTGGTCGTTGTACTTCGCGGGGATATATTGCTCGGGCAGCCCGGGCGGAAGGCCGGCCAGCCCGACCGCGTGCGCATCGCCCTCACGTTCGCGCACTGCCGTAATTTGAACCCGGTACGCGCCGGCCGGCAGGCCCTCCGCTTCGGAAAGCTCGAACCGGCCGTTGAAGATGTCGCACGCGGTGATGTCGCCGGAATACTGCGAGGAGGGCTGGAAGGCGATTTGGCCGACTTCGATCGGTTCGCCCTCGAACTGCACGCTTCCGGAGACGGGCAACCGATGCTCCATGCCGCAACCGGCCAGGAGCGCGAGGCCGACGGTCGGCCACAGCAAGCAAGCGATGCGTCGGCTGTCGGCCCGAACGAAAAGTGGACGCATGATGAATCTCCCGATGTTTCTGGAGGAAAAGTCTCCCGGAAACGCCCCCTATCGCATAGAAATCGTGCACGAACGCCGGAAACGGCAGGCAGGGCGACGACCGGGAACCCAACTCGGTACGAAACGTACGGGGTTAAGCATAATCGGGCCCCGGCCGATTGTCAAAACCGCGGAGGCCGTCGGGCCGGCTCACACTCCGGACAGGAACCCGGGGCCCTTCAACCGCCCGCGGCTGGGTGTTTACCCCGGGGGGTACAGCAACTGGAACCGTGCGTCGACGGTCGTTTCGTCGGCCAGTTGGTCGGCCAGTTCCTCGTAGGCAGGCTCCCGGTAGGCCGTCGCCGCCCGGCGGAGCAGCGGGATGAGGGCCGCGAAGGAGGCCGGGCGGATTTGCCGGTACTTCCACCCCCGTTCGCCGCGGGCGTACGGCACCAGGAAATCGAGCGCGGCGCGGATGCCCCGCCCATCGTCGGTGCGGTAATTCCACAGGTCGACCTCCACCCGTTCGCCCAACGCGGCCAGGTGCATGAATCCGCGCAGGTTCATCGCCGAGTAGTTCAACGAGAGCGTGCGCGCCAACTCGTGCGGCTGCGCGCCGTCGGGTTCGATCTGGCTCGCGATCCGCCCTTTCGACCATTTGTTGAGCGTTGTCCGCGCCAGGTCGTCCCGGCCCACGAACAAAGCGAACGAGCCGACTTGCACGTCGTACCAGGTGCCGTGGTTGTTGAAGTACCGGCGCTCGGCGCGACCGTGCGCGCTGGTGAGCATCCAATCGAGATACGCCTCGAACCAGGCGACCAGCCCCGCCTGGTCGTCGTCGGTCCAGGCGGCGGAACCTCCGAGCATGCCGACCGCGTCGACGAGCCCGGCCAGGCAGGTCGTGTCGATCAGGCCGATGCCCCGCCCGGTCACCCGGCCCGGAATGGCCTGGCCGAACTGCAAGTGCGGGTTCATTCGGGTTTCGGGATCGAGGAAGAAGGTTCGCAGCAGCTTCGCGGCATGCTCCGCATACCCTTCATTCTCGAACAGGTAGTACGCCAGGGCGAGGGTCTCCACCGCGTCGACCATGGCGCGCAATCGGGTGTTATCGCCTTCGCGCCGCTCGGGGTTCACCTCGCCGTCGCGGCGGATGTACGGCAGGCCGTCGGGTTTGGACGGATCGGGCCACCAGTACGGGCCGATGCTCATGTAGTCGTGTTTGTCGCCGCTCGGAGGCGCCGTGTCCTTCTCGACCACGGTGAACGGGCCGGCGTCGAGCGCCTCCTCGGCCTCCTTGCGCAACCGTTCCACGGCCGGCGCCGCCTCGCCCGTCGCCGCACGCTGCCGCGTTGCCGCCAACGCGGCCGAGTCGACCAAGAACACCCGCAGCCGTTCGGCGCTAGCCGGCCCTGCAGCAAGCTGGCCCGCAAAAAAGGCGATGGCAACCACAAGAGATCGGCACAATTGCATGGGCATTCTCCGGTTGAATGGGCTTTCCGCCGGCTGGGACACGGCCCCAGCCTGGCCTGGGAGATGCGCGGCTGATGACACGCGCGGCACTGCATAGTATCATAGTGCGGCGTAGCCGCAACCAAAGTGGCTCACTTCATGCTCCGTCAGGCACTGGCAGAGCCAGTGGCACACGTTTGGGCAACACGGTACGAT
>CAYPWB010000504.1:0-4245 GCA_964414315.1 uncultured Planctomycetaceae bacterium
TGGCGGAGAGATATGGTGATGCGCGCGGGCGTGTGGGCGCTTCCGGTGCTTCGGTGGACGACGCGCTCGCAACCCTTAATGAAATCGCCGACGAGGGGCATTACTTTGCCGCCGCCTTTGTGCGCGAGGTGTTCAATGAAACGAAGGCCGAGCCGGTCAAACACGTTGCGTTCCAGCGGCTTGTGGACTTGCTTGAGACGGGCATTGCCTATGAAGCGTTGCCCGACCTGCTCGCGGCCTTGCCGGACGAGTCGTTGCCAAGGAACGCTCGAAACAGGCTGTTGAAGCGCCTTAGCCGGTTTCGGTTGACCGGCGAACATCCGGGCGTGTCGGTCGCGGGTATCGGTTATTACGGCATACCCGATGAAATACGGCGAAGCGCGATCGAACTACTCGAAGACATTGCGCATAGTGACGATGACGAGTTGGCGTCGCTGGCTGCCGCAGCGCTCGAGCCCCCGAAGCGCCGTGGGCGCTAGGAAGCGGGGAAGAAATAACTTCCCGAATACGAACTGCCCTCCCCGGCCGCTACCGCGTCCGACCCTCCCGCTGCGCGGGAGGGTGAAGGTGCTCAGTCCGGCAGCTATTCATTTCGCGATCTTGTTCCTCATCGTAAAGCCTTACTCCGCCACCCCCAACGCCACAAGCCCCCACAGGTCGAGTTGCGGCACGGACAGCTCGATATACCCGTCGTCGTTGCGCAGCGCAACCGGCGAGGGCTCCTCGCGCGGAGCGTGCATGGTCGCTCGCGTGAAGGTGCGGCCGGAGAACAGGTCGGCGCGGAGCCGGACCGTAAAGTCGCGCTGCGGAACCATCGCGTCGTTCTCCCGATCGTACCGGCGATTGACCAGATGGACGACCACCGGTGCCGCCGGGTCGTCGGGCACCGCCCGAGGGACAACTGCCACGTGTTCCGAGCCCTCAACCACAATCGGCGGCGGCAGGAGGGCCGCCAGCTTCTCGTCATTCGGCCAGGTGACCAGCCGCCCCTCGGCGGCCACCGCGTCGATCAGGGCCTTCTGTTCCGGGGCCATCGCAAGGTCCTCCGGCACCACGACGGCGCGAAAACGGGCGAGCTTATCGGTGGTGAGCCGATAGTCCGGCAGCCAGTCGTCGCCCGCCATCACGATGGTGAACGGCATGTTGCGTTCGGCCAGCGCGACGGCGATAGGTCGAATATCGCCCCGGCCCTCGCGTCGCGCGGCCATGTCGTACACCACGCCCACCGGGGCCACCGCCTCGTAGCAGTCGAACAACCGCTCGCTTTGACGAACGAACCGGTATACCCAGGCCAGATCCTCCGCAGGGAAGTTGGCCCAGTGGGTGCCCTTCTCCTTTGTATAGCACCACTGCCGGTGCGGCGCCATGAGCATGTGGCCGTGCGCGTAACTGAGTGCCGCCCAATGGCGAATAAGCCCTGTCAAGTTGTGTTCCGAAACGTAGGCCCAGTCGTGGCCGCTGGCCGTTGCCGTGACGGGTCGGTCCACCGCGTCGGCCAGCTTGTAGATGTAAATCGGGTGCGTGGGCGACTGTCGCGATGCGGCCGCGTGCCCGATCTCGCAGCAGAAGTAGCTCAAGTGCGGCGCGATGACCAACCGTTGTGCCGGGCTCAGAGGCGAGTTGACGCTTAGCGTGATGGACTTGCCGCGCAGCTCGGCGCCGCGGCGCCGGTACTCGGCCACGAATTGGTGGACGGCCTTGATCTGGTAATCGAGGAACTCGCCGGACAGCGGGAGCGACGCCCGCCGCCGGTTGTAGTCGTCGGCCGTCACGCCCAAATCGAGCAGGAACTGCCGGTAGTCGAAGCCGTCGAGGTCGCCGATTTCCAGGGCGGCCCGGTCCTCCGCCGAAAGGTTCTCCTTCAGGTACTCCCGGAAACCCGCCATGCAGTGCCGGCAGAAGCAGGCCTGCTGCCAGGTGACCATGCCGGCCGTGCCCTCATAGTCGTCGATGTGCAGCCCGTCGGGTTCCTGGGCCATGCGCCGCTGAAGCCGGCTGTACAGGAACTCACGGAACAGAGGGCTATTCGTACAGAAGTGCCATGCCGGTTCGCCCTTGTGCTTGTGATCCCAAAGCCAGGGCACGATAAACGGCTCGTCGGCGAAGGTGCGGCAGGCGGCGTCCAGAAAATCCTCGCTGAAGTCGATCATTCCGCGGAACTCAGTACGGAACCCGACGCTCACCGAAAACAGCCGCAAACCCTTCTCGTGGGCCCGCGCGATATGCTCGCGGTCGGCCCGGCCGGCCCAGCCGAGCACCGTGCAGCCGTACGGTTCATACATTTCCGGGTTATCGTACATGAACACCACGTCGGAACGGCGGATCGCCCGCGGCGGGTCGACTTGGGCAACGACAGCGTCTGCGAACACCAGCACGGCAACGGCAATCCAAACACAAAGCGGCAGGACCGCCAGCCCATGCGAGTTTCCGCTCGAAGGCCGGGCGGCGACTTCGTGAAGAAGCTCACAGTCCCACATGTCCGTAGTACGACGAGCATTCACAGTGCATCTCCTTGGTGTGCAAGGGAGCGAATGGAAAAACCTGAGGATGAACCAACGCGAATCGGTCGAGGGTCCGTCGGCAGGATAGCAACCGCGTATGGGCATTGCAAGTCGCCTCGAGATCGGACCTCGAGTTTGGAACGCCTTCGCCATCTCCGACGGGGAAGATCCGCAACAGCGTCACGCTTTTCCAACCATCGCCGACCAGCCCGGGATTTCGGCTATCGAACTCTGGAGCGTCCCGAAAGATGTTTTCGGCCACCCCACTTGCCCATCGAGCCCGGTGTGGTAAACTACCCTAAATGATGTCTGCTGTGGGCCGTTTCTCACGCTCCGCAGCGGCCAGGCAATAGCCCGGCCGTTCGCAACCACCCCAACCGGGGTTCGTGTTGCCCCGAGAAGCGGGCCATGAAGGATTTAGGCGGCGTAGCTCAGTTGGTTAGAGCAGCGGAATCATAATCCGCGTGTCCGGGGTTCGAGTCCCTGCGCCGCTACTTAAATCTTTATTCCGTAAGGCTTTACGGTATCTCTTGGGGCTGCGGCGGGGGGCTTCCCGCCTCCCAGGGGTCCAGGGCGGGAATCCAACCACCCCACCCTATGGGCACGCCCGTCCGAGAGCGTTCGGACCGTACCTGGGACAAATAAGCGCAGGACACGAGCGAGCGGATGCTCGCCTCGGCGGCAAGGCGGCTTGTTCCGACGCGATTGGCATCCGTGGTGTGCCCGGTTACACTGGGTCGATACTTGGTGGGCGTTCGGCTTGGGAGCCCGCGAACGGGCGCTTCTGAACACCACGTATTCTGGAGAAGACAGCGATGCTTTGGCAGGGAACTCCCGGGACGGTGCTTTTTCGGTCTATTTCGCAATGTGTCGGACTGGCTGCGGTGCTCGTCCTTGGGCAGGCCGGTGCAGCGACGGCGGCCACTGGGCCGAGTTTCCTGCTGATCATCGCCGACGACTGCACCTACCGCGACCTGGAGGTGTACGGCGGGCAGGCCAAGACGCCAAACATGAATCGGCTGGCCGCGGAGGGGATGAAGTTTAGCCACTGTTTCCAAGCGGCGCCCATGTGCTCGCCCACGCGGCATTGCCTGTACACGGGGCTGTACCCGGTGAAGAGCGGCGCGTATCCAAACCATACCAGGGCATACGACTGGGTGAAGAGCATTGCCCATTATCTCCAGGACGCGGACTACCGGACGCACCTGTCGGGCAAGCGACACATCGGCCCACGCAGGGTTTTTCCGTTCGAGTACTCGGGCCGGCCGGGCGACGGCAATCCCGACCCGGCCGTGTTCGAAGCGGTGCTTCGCGAAAGCACGAAGACGAAGAAACCGTTTCTGTTCATCGCCGCGTCGCACGAGCCGCACTCGCCCTGGAACAAGGGCGATGCTTCCGCCTACCCGCCGAGCAAGCTAGAACTGCCGCCGGTGCTGGTTGATACGGCCGACACCCGCGAAGCGTTCTCCCGGTACCTTGCCGAGGTGACGTACTTCGACGGGCAGGTGGGCGAGTTCGTCAGCCTGCTGGACAAGCACAATCGCCGCGACGATACGCTGGTGATCGTGTTGAGCGAGCAGGGGAATTCCTTCCCGTTCGCCAAGTGGACCTGCTACGACGCCGGCCTGCAAAGCGCGTGCATTGTGCGCTGGCCGGACAAGGTGGCGCCGGGCAGCGTTTCCGAGGCGATGGTGGAATACGTCGACGTGGTGCCCACGTTCCTGGAGGCGGCCGGCCTGCCGCG
>CAYPWB010000505.1:0-4232 GCA_964414315.1 uncultured Planctomycetaceae bacterium
CGCGACTTGGTGAGAGAGTTCACCATCGCGCATGGTCGTAGTACAGAAGACGCCCTGCCCCGAGGACGGACGCTCGGCGCCATCGGTCTACGGCAAAGGCGACCAAAGATCATGCCGCGGAATCGCCCAAGTTTTCGGGCCATAGGGCCACACGCAGCTCAGGCGGCGGCCAATTCGCCGTGAAACGCCTGCCACAACCGCTCCAGTTCGCGCCGGAGTTGGCTGACGCGGCCGTCCGAAACACGGAACCACCGGGCGACCTGCCGGGTGGCCTCGCCCAGGGCCAGTTTCCACGCGATCTTCCGGTCCCGGCGGCTGAGCGACTCGAGCCAAGCCGAGAAGTCGATCCGACTGGCCGCCGTCTCGGCCGGGTCGGCGTGGCGGTCCTCGATCAGCACCTTCAGCCAGGCGTCCTGCCGGCGGTCGTAGGGGTCCAGCCGCTCCACCGCCATCTTCTTCCGGGCCTGGCGGTCGGCGGAACTCACGTAACGAACGTTCCGCCGCGTGCCGACCTTCCGCCCGACGTTCACCCGCCGGATGCCGTGCTCTGCCCGCATCGACGGGCACGCCAGGTCGGCCTTGTCGCGGTCCCAGAGCGACCGGAAGGCGACCGCGGCGGTGGGGGCGGGCAATTGCAACCCTCGATTCTCGCGGCAACTGCACCTACAATACGGTCGAGTGGCGGGATGCTTCGGAGTGATTCCGACCGCGCGTTGGGTCGACGGGTGCAGTGTCCGCTTCCAGACGGTCCCTATTGGAGTAGATCGATGACGTCCATGGCGAAGGCTTGGTCGGCGATATTCCCGGTGTTGCTTGTGCCTCTGGTTGGTTGCCAGCCACACGGTTGTGCCTGCTTCGGCTCAGGTTCGAGCGGCCGCGTGGCGATTCCGGGCGCAGCCGATCCTCCGGTGCTGACCGCTTCGGACGACGGCCCACTGCCCTGCCGGCACGATCCGGAGGGCAGTGCCGAAACGCTGGACGATCGCCGGATCCTGCGACAGCTCGACCGCTTGGCGACGGAACAGTTCGAAAACAAGGCCTTCACACCCATGGCCGAACTGCGAGCCCAGTTGGAAAGCCGTTCGAGCTGCGACTTGGTCTTGCCCTCTCCACAACAGGACCCGCTGACGGCCGGTGCGTTGTTCCTGCAACGCGCCGATAGCGTGTTGATCGTCGGTCATCTCTTCGATTGCGACCACTGCGACCGCCGACACGTAGGACCGAGCAGCGGCGTGGTCTTGACCGCCGACGGCGTGGGGGCCACGAACTACCACGTGTTCGAGCAAGACACCGCCGAGACCATGGTGGTGGCGACGCGGGACGGACGGGTCTACCCGATCGAGGAAGTGCTGGCCGCCAGCCGGGCCGACGATGTGGCCATCTTTCGGATCGACGCCGAGAACCTGACGCCTGCTCCCCTGCGTCCCGACGCCCCGGTCGGCACGCCCGCCTGGGTGATCAGCCATCCGGCGCGGCGCTTCTACACGTTCACCGACGGAATGGTGAGCCGGCATTTCGAAATGCGCCACCAGGGCCAAGCGGTCCCGATGATGTCGATCACGGCCGACTATGCCCGCGGTTCCAGCGGGGGCCCGGTGTTCGACGACGGCGGGAATGTCATCGGACTGGTCGCCCGAACCGAGTCGATGTACTACAGCGTCGAGGCCCGGGTCCAGAGGGATCTCCAGATGGTCATCAAACAGTGCGTGCCGGCGCGCAGCCTGCTCGACCGGATCGAACGTTCCGACCCTGAGTAGCCTGGTTGCGTCAGGCCATCTTGAGCGGAGATGCCGCGCAACCCAATGGGCAGAACGGTGACGCCACGTGCCCTCCGGCGGCGAGATGCTTGCGGAGGGCCTTGCTTTGCCCCGAAGGGTCGGCCCTTGCTGTTTCGCCGCCCGACTGGATAATGATCGGTGGAGAACGTTCCACGACGCCATGGTGAGCACGATGTCCAAGAGCACGAAGACACGGAAAAAACCGAAGTTCCGCGTGGGCGACCAGGTTCGCGTCAAGCGCGGTGTGCACGCCAAGTGCTACGAGGACATGCCGATGGGCGGTTGGGCGGGGGAGATTATCGAGATGGTCTTCCACAACTTCATGGCTGTTCGATGGAACCAGCAGACGCTGGATGCCATGCACCCGGTTTTCAAGAGCCGGTGCGAGAAAGATGAGATGGACGTGAGATTCTACGGCATGTGGGAGCACGAAGTGGAGCCCGACCTCGGCGGCCCATTGGAAATCGAACAGCCCACGGAAATCAAAACCAAGCCGCTGGACCCGAACGAGCAGGAAGATCGGGTCCGGATGGTCTTCGGGCTCACCGACAACGATCCCTTGCCGCGTGTTGACGAAGAGAAACTGACCGTCTTCCATGGCCATCTCTCCGAAAACCTGGCCTTTCCGTTCGAAGCGGAGTACCCGTGGCAGGGCGCTTCGCCGGAACGCGTGCGGCGCATCGCCAAGGTCACGGGGCTGCTCGGTGCCGATCGCTGCAGTTGGATGGACGGACTGCTCTGTGAGGGACGTTTGGACCAAGAAGGGTTCGAGCGGCCGCTCACCTGGTTCGAGGTGGCCGAGGATGATCCCAAGCTCCAGCCGTTGGTGGATTACTACTATTGGTTCTACAACTACCAGTGAGGGCGAGACGAGACTGCGAGGTCCTTCCTGGCGCGGAACGCGCGTTTCACCGCGTCCATCGCCAGCGTGGGCGGCAGCGCCGCCGATCCGGATGTCTTGGCCGGATGCGAGCCGAAACGGTTTCCCTTCACGCGAGGTCCTTCACCCACTGCTTGATCGTTGCTTTCACTTCGTTCCAGTCGAGATCGACCAGCACTCGCGGCATGGGCTCCGCCTCGGCATCCTCGAAATACGAGAGGCCGTAGAGCACGCGTGACACATCGTCGATGCGGTACTTCTGCCGGTAAAGGGAAAGCATCTCTGGGAGCGGGACGGCACGGAGGCCCAGGGCATAGACATCCAGAAAATCCTTCCGAGCACCGCGTTGGGCAACCGCCAGCAGTTTCATGGCGCAGAGGTCCTCAGCCGAAGCCAGCCGGCAACCAAACTCGGGCCAGAACAGAACTCGTCGCAAAAGCGGATAATGGGTCTCGAAGAAGCTGATACGCACCCCCGAAACCAAGCCGTGGAGCGTGCCGCGCGCCACGGAACTCGTCTCGAAAGGAACGGCCGCTTGAGCCATCTCGCCGGCCAGCGCCGCCGGATCCCGGAGAGGCTGCTCGGTGAACCAGTCCAGATCGACCGAGGTTCGGTGTCCCAATTGGATGGCAACCGCCGTCCCGCCTCCCAGGTACATGTTCTGCAGAGGTTCTGCCGCGGCAAGCTGCGAGAGGGCTTGCCGTTGGGGATCCGTCATCACTTCGGGGTGAAAGTTCATCGGCTCGTGCGCTCCGCCCAAATCCGCCTCGGTTCGTCGGCTAGCCAACGTTCTACCCGGTCGGACGGCAAATCGAGGATCAACTCCCAGAAACGCAGTTGCTGGGGATCCAGGGGCCGTCCCTCGCGGTCCTCGATCCAACGGCGCAGCTCCGCATCGCCCAACTCGGCGCGGAGCCACGTGACGGCATGCCACGGGCCGACCGAGAGCACTCGCCGGATGATCAAATCGCGGGCGTGGGGCCACGAAACCGCCTCCTCGTCGTAGTCCCAAAACAGCGAGCGGACGAAATCGGGCAATTCCGATTCCTCCGGGCCCGGCGGACGGTTTCCCGCACTGGATGACGATTTGGATTTGCTCATACCCGTACATTCTACCAGAATCCACGCGGCGGGCCAACCGATTCCACCGCTCCGCTCGCCGCCCTAAGTGCTTGTGTGCATGGGGTGTTGCGCGCGGCCGGCGAGGGGGCCACTTTCGCAGCTACCGGAGGCCAGGTGGGCGGTTGCACCAGAGGGCGCGAAACGGAACTCGTTCGGAAAGAGGTGAACAGAGGCCGAAGACACGGGCGTCGAAGTTCAGCAAGTTCGGCACTGACGGCCTGTGATCGCGTGCCATAGGAACCTCTGTACAGAAAGCACCATGCTCACGACGAATGCATTCCCTCGGTGTCCTACACAGCGGATGGGCAGGCTGCGATCAGGGAGACCGCAGCCCCAGCGCCCATCGCTTTCTTGGAACCCGTATTTCCTGGGAAAATGTCGCTTGCTTGATAGTGTGCATGATTACACTATCTATTGTCCGCCAGGGCACTTCGCCGCGAGTTGCCCGCGGG
>CAYPWB010000506.1:0-4231 GCA_964414315.1 uncultured Planctomycetaceae bacterium
ACAAATCGGACCTGTCCCGTTTTCCCCGCCCCCGGTGAACGGTTATGGAAGCGCCCGCTGGAAACCCACTCGGAGAGATCCCATGGCGAAGCGAAAGATTGTAGAGATTGACGAATCGAAATGCGACGGCTGTGGCCTGTGCATACCGGGATGCGCCGAAGGGGCGCTTCAGATCGTCGACGGCAAGGCGAAGCTGGTGTCGGAGGTGTACTGCGACGGACTGGGCGCCTGCCTGGGCGAGTGCCCGCACGACGCAATTCGTATTGTCGAGCGCGAAGCGCCCGACTTCGACGAGGCGGCCGTCCAACGGCACCTGGCCGATGCCCCGGCCCCGGCCGGCGGCGCGCACGGCTGTCCCGGCTCGCGGGCGCAGAGCTTCAGGTTACCCCTGGCCGGAAGCGGCAACGGCCGGGCCGGGGCGCCGTCGGCGGCGGTTCACGGCGAAGGCGGAGCCCCGTCCGCGCTTCAGCACTGGCCGGTGCAACTCCGTCTGCTGTCGCCTGGGGAGCCCTTCTTGCGCGGCGCTCATCTGCTGCTGGTGGCCGACTGCGTGCCGCCGGCCATGCCCGACTTCCAGCGTCTGCTTGCCGACCGTGCCATCGCGCTGGCCTGCCCGAAGCTCGACGAAGCCCAGGAGCACGTCGGCCGGCTCGCGGCCATCCTTGCCGAGGCCGACGTGGAAGCGATTACCGTGGTTCACGTCGAAGTGCCTTGTTGCAGCGGCCTGCGCGTCATCGCCCAGGCCGCTATGAACGCCGCAGGGCGACATGTACCGCTTGGCGACATGACCATCTCGATCCGGGGCGAAGTGCTTTCCGAGGCCGCCGTTCCGGTGTAGCACGACTGTCCGGGGCGTGAATCCGGTTCCCTATCCGCAGATGTCCGAGTCGCTGCATGCAGTTGGGCACCGTGGAGTGAGCAGCCCTGTGTTGATCCGGTGTGCCGAACTGGTACCATGAAGATGTTCGATTAGGCAGGTGAAATGGCGATCCAGTGTCCCCAGTGCGGAGCCGAGTACGACGTGACGCTGTTCGCGTTCGGCCGCAGCATTCATTGTGAATGCGGCCAGTGGGTCGATTTGGCCGCGGGACACCGGCAGACACCGACGGGCAGGGGAGAAGCGATGGCCGACCCGAAAGGCGATAAGCTGTACGTAAACCTCCCCGCCGCGCAGGTGCGGCGCAGACTCAAGGGATTCGGGCACGGAGTGCGTAAAGTGCAAAGCGCGGGCAAGAACCGGGCTGTGGTCATCCACACGGCCACCGGCCGGCACCTTGAAGAACTCAGAGCCGTCTTCGGCGACACGAAGGTTTCCGATTCGGAGGAGGGTTTCGATTCGGACGAAGCGCCGAGCCACTCCTGCTGATCAAGAGTTGCGTCGGCAACCGGAGTCTTCGTTGGGGGCTTTTTTGCCGCCAGGGAGCGAATTGTTCAAACGGGCGCACGACGGCGAGCAAGCCACCTATGTCAGCCGCGACTAGCTCCCCCAACCGCCGGCCCACCGGCACCGGCCCCTCGCCGTTCGTGTGGTACGCGGACAAGCAGTTCGACGATTGCTTTCTGGATGAAGCGGACATAGGGCCTCCCGGGTGGGCCAACGGCTCGCGCTATCCGAATCGCCGGTTTCGTTTGGTGCCAGGGTCCCAAGGACGGTGGCCTCGGTTGACACTATCCGCTACCGGCCGAGCGCCGAGGAGTCCCCAAAGGAACAGGGCTTCCACGATAACCACAACGCCGAGACCTTCATGCTGGTCGGCGATGCGCTCGGCCGGGCCATGGCGGACCTCCTGGAAGAAGTTGCTGGATCAACCGACGAGTAGGTCGACCTGCCGAAGCAGTATCCCGACCATCGGGTGGCGCTTGATGCCTATAATAGTGCGGGCAGTGTGGATTTGCTTGAGACGATGCGTGATGGAGGGCCATCGCCGAGACGGGCGTCGAACGTATCAGCGCGGCATCAGGCAATGGGTAGCGGCACCCCCTCTCTTTTCCGCCTGCACCCCCTTGACCTGCCATTTCCATTCGCCTACTCTTAGCCCCGCAGGGAGAATCCGTTTTTGTACCCGTTCACGGGGGTCGGTAAGGGGACAGGTCCATGTTTCGGGCGTCGTCTTTCTCTTGAAATACTCGTGTTTGGCCGAAGAATGCAGCAGTCCCCGGCCGGCCCGTAAACGGTTACCCGTTTTGCTATCCCCTAGGTCCAATCCTTTTCTACCTTAACGACGCGGGTTGCCTCGGGTGTCCGGCAGGTTCACATCCAGTGCAGGCTGGAAAGCAGGAGTTTTGATGCAGACGATCGATTTCGAGCAACCGTTTCACGTCTTCTCGGCATCGGATGTGCGTACGGCCCTGCCGATGGAAGAATCAGTCAAGGCGATGAAGACGGCCTACCAGGAGCTTTCCGCCGGCGGGGTGACCGTGCCGCTGCGCACCCATATAGCGATGGAGGAGCACGCGGCCGATGTGCTGGTGATGTCCTGTTATAGCTCCCGGCTGAATCAGGTGGGACTGAAGATCATCACGCTGCACGAACGGAATGTTGATGTCGGCCTGCCCTATATCCAGGCCACGGTGATGGTAGTCGATGCCGAGCGCGGCGCGCCGCTGGCGGTCATGAGCGGCGCGGTGCTGACCGCGATCCGGACGGGCGGGGGAGCCGGGGCGGCAACGGATGTGCTGGCGCGTTCCAATGCCACGCGGGTGGCGCTGTTCGGGTCGGGCACGCAAGCGGCGACGCAACTGGAGGCGATGTGTACCGTGCGTGCCATCCGCCGTGCCGTGGTCTTCGATCTGGACCATTCCCGTGCGTGCCGCTTTGCCGAGCGCATGGAGGCGGAACTCCGGATCGAGGTTGCCGTGGCGGCGACGCCGGCGGCCGCGCTGGCGGAGGCAGACATCGTCTGCACGGCGACAACCGCGCGCGAGCCGGTTTTTGACGACAAGGATGTTGCACCGGGCACGCACATCAATGCCATCGGCGTCTACAAGCCCCACGAGCGCGAGATTCCCGGCGCCACGGTGGCGCGCGCGCGCGTCGTGGTCGATGAGCGTACCGCCGCGTGGCAGGAGGCCGGCGAACTCATCCTGGCGCGCCAGGAAGGGCTCATCAGCGACTCGCACGTGCATGCCGAAATCGGCGAGGTCCTCGCGGGATCGAAGCCCGGGCGGCAGTCGGACGACGACATCACGCTGTTCAAGTCCGTCGGTGTCGCCAATCAGGACTTGTCGGCGGCGCATGTCGTGCTGGCGCGTGGGACCCGCCTGGGGCTGGGGTCGGCGGTGTCGCTGTAGTCCATTGGGCCGCTTTCCCTCGATTTCCGTCAGTCGTTGACCAACAGGGAGAGGGTGTGGACGGCGCGGGCGAATTTGCGGGCGCCCGAGTTACGTTCCGCGAGCGGCGACCCCCGGAAATCGCTCGACTAACGCACCCGCCCAAAGCGGCCAGTTACTATTCGCGGGGCCTTACCGCGTCGCATCGGGTTCCGGCAGTGCTCGAAACGACTCCAGCGTCCTTCGCACCAGCGGCAGAACATCGTCCCGGTCGCGGTCGAGGAACCGGATGACGCAGGTGGCCGACGAGGCATCGCCCGCCAGCACGTAAATCATGCAGGTATGGCCGATCTGGCCCTCGTCGCGGTAACGAATGGTTGTGCCCAGGCCGACCCACTCGCCGAACTTTCTCGGAGCGAATGGGTTTCCCACCTGAATGTCGCCAGCGCCCTGTTCGCGATAGGAATCGGCAACCGATTCCGTCAGGATGCCCAGCGCGCGCTGCTGTGCTTCTTCGTCGAGCGTTCCGCCTAAATCGTGGATACGGATGCTGAACCCCAGTTCGTGGACGACCTGAACGACGTGGCGACCGCCCTCGGGATCGCGTTCGATGCGGGCGGGCCGCTCGTAGGTGAACTCGAGGCTCGGCATTCGATAGCGCTGAGTGGGCGCGACGCGAATGGCAACCTCATATTCGGCATCGGGGTTCTGCTCGCTACGGACCTTTACCACCCGATTCCCTTCAACCAGAAAACTCTCGCCGTTGATCAGCAGCTCGTAAACAATGTTCTGTTCCAACTCGTCTGGAGCAGGTGGGGCCTGAGCATACCCCCAGGCAGGCAGCAGGATGCCCAGCACGAAGCTGAGCGATGGCGCACTGGATCGCATCATGGAAATTCCTTCCGCGGGGGGAAGGCCTTGCGGAATCGGTCAATCCTCTCCTAATATCTACCCTACCAGA
>CAYPWB010000507.1:0-4222 GCA_964414315.1 uncultured Planctomycetaceae bacterium
GTTCACGTTATCAGGGACAGCCCTGTCTTCGCCGTGAAGATGGGGCTGTTTCTTTGGCCGACGAGGCCTCGCCGCCAACCGTTGCCCGGCCGGGCGGAGCCGGCAAATCGACGCTGACGAGGGGGCGATCCGCGGCCTCCTGCCACCCGACGTACGCATCGTCACCGTCGACGGCGCCGACGTCATCCGGCAGGGCCTCGCCCAATCCGCCGACGAGCCGGCCTGTTACCTGACCCACGAAATCGCTTCGGGCCAAGGGTATGGCTCGAACGTATCACGCGTGCCGCAGCGAAATCGTATCACGAAAAAAGCCTCGTAAGTCTCTGACTTACAAGGCCTTATGAGTCGGGGCGACACGATTTGAACGTGCGACCTCTGCGTCCCGAACGCAGCGCTCTAGCCAAGCTGAGCTACGCCCCGTGTGCGGAAACCAATCATTCTACTCGATTGCGGCGGGTGATCAAGGGGGAAGGGCGATTTTCGGCGGCCCCCGCACTTTGTCCGGTCTGCTACAGCCTCGTGTGCCACTGGCTTTGCCAGTGCCTGACAGTGCATAGAATGCGTTTTTATGGCTGTGCCAGTGGCACACTCGGGCTTCCTTTGGCACTGGCCGAGCCAGTGGCACACTCGGGCTTCCTTTGGCACTGGCCGAGCCAGTGGCACACTTGCAAGCCGGAACCCCTTTCGACAGTGGCTAAACGCCGGCCATTTTGGGGAACATTTCGCGAACCATGGTGATGGCGGCCGGCCCGACCAGCACGACGAAAATGCCGGGAAAGATGAACAGCACGAGCGGGAAGATCAGCTTTACGGCGGTCTTGGCCGCTTTCTCCTCGGCCAGTTGGCGCCGGCGCGTACGCATCGAGTCGCTTTGCACTCGCAGGGCTTGGGCAATGCTGGAGCCGAACTTGTCGGCCTGGATCAGCACGCCGGCCAGGGTCCGCAGGTCGGAAACGCCGGTGCGCACCCCCAGTTCGTGGAGTACCTGGGCGCGAGGCCGGCCCATTTGCAGTTGGAAGTTCGCCAGCGCGAACTCCTCGGCCAGTACCCGATAGGTGCTTTTCATCTCGTCGGCCACCTTGCGCATGGCCTGGTCGAGTCCCAGCCCGGCTTCGACGCAAACGACCATGAGGTCCAGTGCGTCGGGCAGGGCGAGGAAGATGGCCTTCACGCGGCGGCTGCCGAGGAAGCGGAGCACCAGTTCCGGCAGGTAGAACAGGAACCCAGCCAGGGCGACGGCGCCCATCAGCGTCTTCTGGCTCACTCCGCCAAGCCCGAGGATGGTGCCGCCCCCGAGGAACAGCCCGACCACCAGGCCGGCGAACTTCAGGCCCAGGAAGACGCTTGCGGCCGTTTCGCCTCGGAAGCCGGCAATGGCCAGCCGTTGCTTCAGCTTGCTGGCTTCCAGTTCGCTGGTGGGCTGGAGCGGTTTGGCCAAGGCGGGGGTGGCCTTTTCGAGGACGCGGGTCATGGCATCCTGCTTTTTCAGGGCCCCCGCCGCTTCGGTCTTCCGTTTGTTCGGGTGCTTCAGCTCATCGAGCCGTTCCAGGGCGCGCGGCTTGCCCGCGGCGACCACTTCCAGCACCCACCATGCGACGGCGGCGAACGTCATAAACAGGGCCACGGGCAGCAGCGATTCAAAATCGAACAGGCTGTCGGCAAGCAGGGGAATCATGGGGTTCTTCCTTCGGTTTCGGTGCGTTGAATGTCGCGCCGGTCAGACCTCGATGTTCACGATCTTTCGGATCACCAGCGCCCCGACCACCTGCATGATGATGGCGATGGCCAGCATCTGCTTGCCCATGGGGTCGCTGAAAAGGATCATCAGGTATTCGGGGTTCAGTTGGTACACCGCGATAAACAGTACGAAGGGCAGGGCCAAAAGCACGATTCCGGAAAGGCGGCCCTCGCCGGTCAGAGCCTGCACTTGTCCCCAAATGCGGAATCGGTCGCGGATAAGTTCGCCAATCTTGTCGAGGATTTCGGCCAGGTCGCCGCCGGTCTGGCGTTGCAGGACCACGGCGGTGACGAAGAACTTCAGGTCGAGGTTGGGCACCCGCTCGGCCAGATCGCGCAGTGTTTCTTCCAGGGGGATGCCGAGGTTCTGTTCCTCGAACGCCTGCTGGAACTCGCTCGAAATCGGGTCGCTCATTTCCTCGGCCACGCAGTTGAAGCCGAACCCGAGGCTCTGCCCGGAGCGGAGCCCGCGGGCGATCATTTCGAGGGCGTCGGGCAATTGGGCGCCGAACTGCCGCAAGCGGCGCTTGCGGCGCCACAGCAACCACAGCAGCGGAAGGGCGGCCAGGACGGCGCCCAGCAAGGGCAGCAGGGCCAAATGGACCCGAAGCACGAAGCCCAGCGCCATGCCGCCGCCGGCCAAGACGGCGGAGATGACCACCAGTTTCGTGAGCGTCAGCGAGGTATCGGCCTGTTCGAACAGGAGGCTGAAGTTCCCGAACCGCGTGAACAGGGCGTCGAACATTCCCGGTTGCTCGTCGAGCGGCTGGGCCAGCACGCTCTTTTCTTTTTGGAGCCCCTCGCGCGCCGTTCCGAGGCCGGTGAGCATGTCGAGCCGGTTCTCGACCGAGGAACCCTCCCGGTCGCGCAGCAGCAGGGCCAGGCTCCCGACCAGCGAGGCGACGAAAATGAAAATGGCAATACCGATCCAGATTGTGGTCGTCATTGAGTGGCGTCCGATTATTTCGGGTTAGTCTTCCATCATGACGCGTTGGCGGAAGGCGCTCGACGGCAGCCGCACGCCGGCGGCTTCGAGCCGGCTCATGAAAGTGGGCCGGATTCCGGTGGCATGGAACTGCCCGTAGGCGCGTCCGCTCTCGTCAATTCCCTTCTTCTCGAACCGATAGATGTCCTGCATGACCACGGTATCCTGCTCCATGCCGACGATTTCGGTAATGTAGGTAATCTTTCGCGGTCCGCCTTGCAGTCGCGTCGCCTGCACGATGAGGTCGACAGCGCTGGCGATTTGCGTGCGCATGGCCTTCAGCGGCATTTCAAAGCCGGCCATCATAATCATGGTTTCGAGCCGGGCGATGGCGTCGCGGGGCGTGTTGGCGTGGATCGTCGTCAGCGACCCTTCGTGGCCCGTGTTCATGGCCTGGAGCATGTCGAGCGATTCGGGGCCGCGGCATTCGCCGATGATGATGCGTTCGGGGCGCATGCGCAGGGCGTTGCGCACCAGGTCGGTCGCTTTGATTTCGCCCTTGCCTTCGATGTTCGCCGGCCGCGTTTCCAGCCGCACCACGTGGTCCTGTTGAAGCTGCAATTCCGCGGCGTCCTCGATGGTTACAATGCGGTCGGTGTTCGGAATGAAACTCGACAGCGTGTTCAGCAGCGTCGTCTTACCGGAGCCGGTCCCGCCGCTGATGATGATGTTCAGCCGAGCCTTGATGGCCCCTTCGAGCAGCATGACCATTTCGGGCGTGAACGCCTTGTAGTTGAGCAGGTCTTCAAGCTTCAGCGGATTGGCGCCGAAACGGCGAATGGAAACGGCCGCTCCGTCGAGCGCCAGCGGCGGAATGATGGCGTTGAACCGCGAGCCGTCGAGCATGCGCGCGTCGACCATCGGGCAGGTTTCGTCCACTCGCCGCCCGACGCGTGAAATGATGCGGTCGATAATCTGCATCAGGTGGTCGTTGTCGCGGAAGGCAACGGTGGTCTTCTCCATCTTGCCGCGACGTTCGCAGTAGATGTTCTTCGGGCCGTTGATGAGGATATCGCTGATGCTCGGGTCTTTCAGCAGCATTTCGAGCGGCCCGAGACCGAACGTTTCGTCGAGCACCTCCTCGATGAGCCGCTCGCGTTCGTTGCGGTTCAACAGGGTGTCTTCGGTGTCGCACAAGTGCTCGACAACCAGGCGGATTTCGCGTCGGAGCGTCTCACCCTCCAACTCGCCTATCCGGCTCAGGTCGAGCTTGTCGACCAGCTTGTTGTGGATGCGCTGCTTGAGCTTTTCAAGGTTGCCCTCTTTCGCATCGTTCGTGCGGAGTGGGGAAGTGAGTTTGGCCATGGATAGTTTCTCGCGCAAGCTGCAAGTCTCCGACTCGCCGACGGTTCCAACCAGGGGGGGAGAAACCCGGTCGAGTGGGCGCGCGATGCTGATTCACCGCGCCCGGAAAAGTTTAGCTTACGTGCGGGCCGAGTGCGGCGACGACGGGGAAAACGGGACAGGTCCGATTTGTGCGCAGCACCCTCCGGGCCGTTC
>CAYPWB010000508.1:0-4210 GCA_964414315.1 uncultured Planctomycetaceae bacterium
AGCCAGCCTTCAACGCCGCGGAGTCCGAGACCCCGTGCATGTGTGGAAACTCTCTGCACGGGAACCGGGAGAGCCCACGGGTGTCCTCGCCGGATGGTGGCGAGGAACGGTCGGGGAAGGCCGCAGGCCGCACGCCCGACATGCACGCCGGTGGGCAGTCGGAAGATTCCCTCATACCGAAGAAGCGGGCGGACAAAGGC
Organism: uncultured Planctomycetaceae bacterium; assembly: GCA_964414315.1. Lineage (GTDB taxonomy): Bacteria > Planctomycetota > Planctomycetia > Pirellulales > Thermoguttaceae > PWXP01. Next base: position 201 of record CAYPWB010000508.1, read on the forward strand.
CGGGCCTGAAGACAGCTGCGGAGTCCATGGAGGGAAGGGGTTCGGCCAAGGAAGACACTGCTCGAACCTACTCGCGCCGGACGCAGTGCCGTGAAAGCGTGGCATCGGATCGAGCGCTGCACGAGCGGCAGCGAAGTGGAATCAGAGGATTCCAGGAGCCGCCGATCGTCATCAACCTGAGGTAGGAGGCGTATGCGGTCCTCACCGGTCTGTGGGAGCCCCGGGCGAGCGATCGCCCGGAGCCATCCGGCCCCACTTGAGACGCAACAGTGGAGTGCAAGTAGGCAAACTGTGCCCGATTAGGGTATAATTGCCGGTTATGGCACTTCCACCGCTCATTGCCGACCTGCGCCGCGCACTTGGCCCGAAGAACGTCCTGCACGCACCCTCCGAGATGGCGGTGTACGATTGCGACGCCTTCACCGTCGAGCGTCGCCGGCCCGACGCCGTCGTCTTCCCCACTTCGACCCGCGAGGTGGCGGCCGTGGTGGAAACCTGCCAGAAGCACCGGGTTTCCATCATTTCCCGCGGGGCCGGAACCAGCCTGGCGGGCGGGTGCACCCCCGTCGACGGAGGCGTCGTCGTCATGCTTACGCGGATGAACCGCATCCTCGACGTCAGCCTCCCCGACCGGATGGCGGTCGTCGAGGCCGGCGTGCCGAACATCCAGCTTGCGCGCCGACTGGCGGGCACCGGCTACCACTACGCTCCCGATCCGTCGAGCCAGGGGGCAAGCACCATCGGGGGCAACGTCGCCACGAACGCAGGCGGGCCGCACACGCTGAAGGATGGGGTCACCGTCAACCACGTCCTTGGAGTCGAGGCCGTTCTGGCCGACGGGTCCGTGCTGAAAGTCGGGCCGGTCGAGGATCCGGCAATGCTTGATCTTCAAGCCGTTCTGTGCGGCAGCGAGGGGACGCTGGGCATCGTTACCCGAGTGTGGGTGCGACTGACCCGAAACCCGGAAAGCTGCCGCGCCCTGCGCGCCGTATTCGCCACGGTCGACGAGGCCACCGAAACGGTCAGCCGGATCATTGCGGCGGGCATCATCCCATCGGCCATGGAACTGATGGATCAGGGCATTCTCGGCGCGGTCGAGGAAGCCTTTCACTTCGGGTTCCCGCCCGACGCCGGCGCGATCCTGATCATCGAGGTCGACGGGCTTGCGGTCGGGCTCGACGAGAAGCAGCGGCGGATCGTCGAGTTCTGCCGAGCCAGCGGGGCCCGCGAGGTGCTCGAAGCCCAAACCGCCAAGGAACGCGAAACGCTGTGGAAGTGCCGGAAGCTATCGGTCGGGGCGGTGGGCCGGCTCAGCAACAGCTACATGATCCAGGACGGTGTGGTGCCGCGCACCCGGTTGCCGCATATCCTCCGCCGCATCGCCGAGATCGCCCGGAAGTACGGGGTGCGCATTGTGAACGTCGCGCACGCGGGCGACGGCAACGTGCATCCGATCCTCCTGTTCGACGAGCGCGACCGCGAGCAGGTTCGCCGCGCCCTGGCCGCCGGACGCGAACTGCTCGAAGAGTGCATTGCGTGCGGCGGCAGCGTGACGGCGGAGCACGGGGTCGGCATCGAGAAGATCGAGTTCATGGAGCGGCTGTTCGGGCCGAGCGACCTGGCCGCGATGCGCCGGTTGCGCGAGGCGTTCGACCCGGACGGCCGCATGAACCCGGGAAAGCTCCTCCCCGCCTAACCGTTTGGACATCCCATGAGCATCGCCACGGCCAGTATTCTGCCCCTGAGCACGACGGTTGCGCCGCCCGACGAAGCGGCGCTGGCCGAGGAAGTGCGCCGCGCGGCGGCCGAGCGATGTCCCGTTTACCCGATGGGCGGGGCAACCCGGCTCGATTACGGCGCCGTGCCCACGGTGCCCGGCGTGGGCTTATCGACCGCAGGGCTGAACCGTATCGTCGACCATGCGGCCGACGACATGACCATTACCGTGGAAGCCGGCACGACCGTCGCCCAACTGGGCGACGTGCTCGCCTCCCGGGGGCAGCGGCTGCCCGTCGACGTACCCCGGCCGGCCCGGGCGACCATCGGCGGCCTGGTGGCCACCAACGTGTTCGGCCCGCGGCGGTTCGGGTATCGGACCATTCGCGATTACCTGATCGGCCTGCGTGCCGTCGACGGCCGCGGCGAGGTGTTCGCCGGGGGCGGCCGCGTGGTGAAGAACGCCGCGGGCTACGACATGCCACGGCTGCTGGTCGGCTCGCTGGGCACGCTGGGGGTGATTACCCAGGTGAGCCTCATGGTGCGTCCGTCGCCGGAAACGGCGGCCATCGTTGAGGCGAAACTGCCGGAGCTCGACGCCGCCGACTGCCTCCTCGCCCGGCTGGCCCAGTCGCCGGCCCGGCCCGTTTCGATCGACTTGCTCAACCATGCCTGGAGTTCCGACGGTGCTGAGGTCGTCGCGAAAGGATCTGACCCTCTGCCGGCCGAAGGGGACAGTCCCATTTTCGCGGCGAATATGGCCTTGTCCAGGGGAAACGTCTTGTCCGCCGCGAAAATTGGGACAGTCCCCCATGAACGGTTACCTGTCGAGCCCGCGGGCTCCGACGGCGGTTCGATCCGGCTGCTGGTGGGGTTCGAAGGCAGCCGGACCGAGGTCGAGTGGATGGTCGAACGCCTGTTTGCCGAATGGCGGGGCTCGCCGGCCCGCGAAACGAGGCGGCTCGAACAGCCCGACGTCGCGGCCATGTGGCAGTGGATCACCGATCTGCCCGCGCAGTTGCAGGCGAACGTGCTGCCCAGCCGCGTCGGGGCGCTGCTGCGCAGCCTGATCGACATCGACCCCGGGTGTGCCTTCGCGGCGCACGCGGGCGACGGCGTCGTGAAAATCCGATTGTCGGACGAGGCGATGCGCGACCTGCCGGCCCTCCTCGCCGCGCGGCTTCGCCCGGCCGCCGAGCAGTTGGAGGGGACGCTCGTCGTGTTGTCTGCACCGCCGGACAGCGGGCTGACGCGCGACGATGTTTGGGGGCCGGCCCGCGGGGCGGCCCCGGTAATGCGGGCAATCAAGGAACGTTTCGATCCCGAAGGTATTTTGAACCCAGGACGCTGGGTGCTCTAGGCGGCTGCTTCCATGGACACGACTCGCGGCGACAACTCGAACCCTCCGGCCGACCGCAACCCTGCGCGGAACGTCGATCACCACCTGTTCCTCGAGTGCGTTCATTGCGGCCTGTGCACGTCCACCTGCCCGACGTTCACCGAACTGGGCGACGAAAACGACGGTCCCCGCGGCCGCATTCAGTTGATGCGCATGGTGGCCGAGAACCAATCGCCCCTGACCGACCGCATGCGCCGCCACCTGGAACTGTGCCTCGACTGCCGCGCCTGCGAGACCGCTTGCCCGTCGGGCGTCGAGTACGGCCGGCTCATCGAGCCGTTTCGCGTGGCCGTGCAGGAGGCCGAGCATCGGGAGAAGACGGAGAAGCAGTTCGATTGGTTCCGCGAGATCGTCCTGTACCGGCTGTTCCCGTACGCCGAACGGATGCGGGCGCTGCTCGCGCCGGTGCGCCTCGCCCAGCGGATGGGACTTTGGGCGTCCGCCGAGCGGATGGGCCTGCTCAAGCTCGTGCCTGGCCGCATGGGGCGAATGGTGCGGCTGCTGCCCCCGCCCGCTCGCCAGGGCCCCCGCCTGCCGCGATTCCTGCCGGCGATAGGCCGCAAACGGGCGCAAGTGGGTTTCTTTGTCGGCTGCGTGGCCGACGTAATGTTCCGCCACACCCACTGGGCCACCCTCCGCGTCCTCCAACAGAACGGGTGCGACGTATTCATTCCCGAGGGGCAGGGCTGCTGCGGGGCCATCCATTTCCACGCCGGCAGCAGCCGCAAAGCCCGCGAAATGGCCGACGCGAACCTCGTGGCGTTCGAACTCGACCGCTGCGATGCGATCGTCGTCAACCATGCCGGCTGCGGCGCGATGATGAAGGAGTACGGCGTGCACTGGCACGACGGCTTGCAGCCGCACCGCGAGAAGTTCGCCGCGAAGGTGATGGACG
>CAYPWB010000509.1:0-1655 GCA_964414315.1 uncultured Planctomycetaceae bacterium
CAGGCAGCCGTCCGGCGGCGGAACATTCAGCGGATCACACGTTCGGGTGCGGAGTGTCGTTTGAGCCTCCGCGGACCAGGCGGCTTGCGGCAGGTTCTTCCGGACCCGGCGCGGCCGGGCTCGAGGCCCGACCCGGCGTCGTCCGGCGTCCCACTGCCGCGATTGCCGCGAGGCTCGCAAAGGCGGAATCCACGCACTACAAGGCACCTTCGCGTGCCGCCGCCGTCATGGAGGGTGCGTTTTGGCAGGTTCATACCGGACAAACGGCCGCAAAGCCGCGTGCCGGCAATCCACTGCCGCAACGTTCCCAACCATGCCGGCGGCCGATCCTTAGAGCCTCTCACCATACTCGGCCCGCGGGCGGAGTCCTCTCGGAAACCGCTCGATTGCACAGGTATTGTTAGGCTCATCAAGAACGTCCGCCGCCTTCGGGCCATCTTGGAGCAGGTTAGCAGCCTGCTTGGTTGGTACGGGAGTCGAACCCGTGACAGCCAGTTTCGGGAACTGGTGCTCTATCCCCTGAGCTAACCTGGTGGACACCGTCGATGGTTACAAGCCACTCACGGAACACACGCTGCCGACCGCCTCAGTTGGAGGACGGGGCGCCGCGCGCCGCTGGCTCGGCGGTATCGTCGCTTGCTATACGTTCATAAACTCTCCTCTTCGCCACGGTCGCGAAGCCCGGCCTCGGCGCAACGGACGGCGTCGGCCGGCAGTTCGTTGCCGTAGATGACCGACAGCACGGCCGGCAGGTAGGTGTCGAGCATGGTCATGGTCACGCCCATCAGCCGGTCGATGACGCGGTCCTCCAGGCCGTCCTCGGTCAGCACCTGGCTGGCGTGGAAGTACAGCTCGCCGGCGTCGTAGTCCATCTCGAACTTGCCGACCATGAGCCTGTGGTTGGCTCGCACGAGTGTCTCGGCAATGGCCGGCCGAGCGCCTTCCGGGATCCGCACGGACGGGCAGCCGAACACGTGGAACACCTCGGCCTCGACGTCGACCCCGGCGACGATCCGGTACGTGCCGGCCTCGCCGGTGAAGTCGGCGAAGAGCCTCTGTCCTTCCCCGTCGGCCAGGTACCGGATTTCGCGCTCGTCGAAGTGCTGCATCAGTTGTTCGTAGGCCATGTTCATGCTGGTGCCCCTTTCGCTCGGTTCCGTCATCGTCACCTGGCGTTCCGCCACACGGGTGGCGAGGACGCGGAGTTCCTCGTCCGGTTGCTCGATCGGGCCGCCCCACAGCAGGCTGCGAAGTGCCCTCAGGAATGCTCGCATGGTCATCGCATCGCTCCCTTCTCGTTCTGAGTACCCCGCCGAGGAGTCGAACCTCGCCTTGCAGATTCGTAGTCTGCCGTGCCGTCCGGTACACTTGCAGGGTGTGCTTCGGGTTTCAGTATCCCGACCTGGACTCGAACCAGGACCCGGACCTTCGGAGGGTCCCATGCTGTCCGTTACACCATCGGGATAAGCCTCAAAGCCGACGGCTGGATTCGCACCAGCATCAACCGGTTTACAAGACCGGCGCCTCACTATTCGGCCACGTCGGCAAGCAGGGTGTAGGGTGTAGGGTGGGTGGTTCCGGCTGTTTCAGCAGCCTTACTTCACCCACGCGCGGAACAGCGCATGCACATGGACCCCGCCATGTCTGAAACATAC
>CAYPWB010000509.1:1755-4201 GCA_964414315.1 uncultured Planctomycetaceae bacterium
GCTACGCGCCCAGAACCACCCACCCTACGAAAGTGTGCCGGGTATCGGCTACTCTTGCAAGGCCACGTTCCAGTAGGCCTCGCTGACGAACTTCGACCAACTCTCGATCCGGATCGCGTGGTTGGCGTACAGCGGCTTCCACGCGGGCCGGACCGGCTTGCGGCGCAGTCGCATCCGCGCCTGCTCGGGCGTCCGGTCGGCCTTCCGGCGGTTGCAGGCCGTGCAGGCCAGCACGCAGTTCTCCCAGGTCGACAGGCCGCCCTGTGCCCGCGGCATCACATGGTCGAGCGTCAATTCCTGGCCGCCCGGCTGGGCGCCGCAGTACTGGCACGTGTGGTGGTCGCGATTGAACACGTTCCGACGGCTGAAGGTCACCTGCGCGGCCGGCAGCCGGTCGTAATGGCTCAGTACCACCACCTCGGGCACCCGCAGCCGGAACCGCACCGCCCGGATGCAGTCCTGGCCGTCGCCGGGCCGCAGCTTCGACCAGTCGGTCCAGGTGTAAAGCTGGTAGTCGGCCGGATCGACGACCCGCGCCGCCTCGTTCCACAGCAGCACCAGCGCACGGGCCACCGTGGCCACATTCACCGGTTGCCAGTTGCGGTTGAGCACCAGCGCCGGCCGTTGCAGGATCTTGCTCACGCTACACCTCCTTTTTCATCTATCAGGTTGACCGACCGGATTCGAACCGGCATGGACTTGAACCACAATCAAGTGCCTTACCCATTAGGCCACGGTCAACATGCGTGTTTCGTGTTCGAGCGGAAGGCATGGGATTTGAACCCACATGACCCGTAGGTCGCACGGTTTAGCAAACCGGCCCGGCTAACCGTATCCGGCTACCTTCCGTAAACGCATGTCACTCCAGTGGACCGCCGGGGAATCGAACCCCGATTACCTGGGTGCAAACCAGGCGTCTTCCCGTTGGACCAGCAGCCCGGGTTTCTAGGAGGTCCGTCCGAATCTTCGGCTCCTTGCAGTGACCGAGGCGGGAGTCGAACCCGCAGGCACGAGGCCCTCGACCTCGCCGCTTTGCCAGTTTGCGTACCCGGTCGGCAGTTGCAGGCCCCGGTATCGAACCGGGCGCACCAGCCTCATGACGGCCGGTTGGGCGCCTGCCCGCCTGCAATTCAAAGTAGCCAAGGGGAGATTCGAACTCCCAAGCCCTCGCGGGCACGACGTTCTGAGCGTCGCGCGTCTGCCGGTTGCGCCACTTGGCCGTGTTGTTCAGTAGCCCGTGCGGGAGTCGAACCCGCCTCTCCGGCTTGAGGGGCCGGGATCCTGTACCGATAGACGAACGGGCCGTCTGGTTAGTGCGACGAGCAGGAGTCGAACCTGCAAATCCTCAAAGGATGGCTGGGTTACGGCCAGTTGGGCTTGCCAATGCTCAATCGTCGCATGGTTTCTTCGTGGGATAAGCTTCCAGCTTGTCAATGTGGCCTTGACAGCCTGGAAGCCTATCCCGCGTTTAGCGCCCTCGGCGGGATTTGAACCCGCGATCTCCTGCGTGACGGGCAGGCGAGCACTCCGGGCTACTCTGCGAGGGCCTGGTTGTCAGTGGCTCAGGCGGGATTCGAACCCGCAGCATCCGCGGTTCTAAGCCGAGGTGGTCTGCCAGTTGCCTACCGAGCCTGGTGGTCCCGGGCGGACTCGAACCGCCGATCGTCACCTTGTAAGGGTGCTGCCGTCGCCGCTGGGCTACAGGACCGTGTTCTTTGGTGTTCTGATTGTCGTGGGTGGTCAAGCTGCGGAGGCTGGACTCGAACCAACACGAAGACGTTCAGAGCGTCTCATCCTGCCGTTAGATGACTCCGCATTTCTGGTGTATCAACCCGTGTACTCGGCCGCACGCAGCTCGGGGAGAAGGACTCGAACCTTCACGATCTGCTTCAAAGGCAGGCGGCCTACCGTTAGCCGATCCCCGATCCTCGGTCATTCAAAGCGCCCAGCAGGAGTCGAACCCGCACATCCGCCATGGCAAGGCGACAGGCTGCCGCTACATCATGGGCGCGCTATTGGCTTTTCGGATTGTCAAAGAACCGTCCAGTGGTAGCCCCGAGAGTCTTGCCTCGGGGCTACCCGGTTATCAGCCGGGTTCGGGCAACCGGCCCTCGACTACCGTCGGTCCGCATCATTGCCGTCAAGGTCGGGATGGCAGGACTCGAACCTGCGGTCTTGTGTTCCCAAAACACATGGGTTGGCCACTACCCTACATCCCGGCATGCTCTCCATGTTCTCCGTTCCCAACTGTCAGTAGCCCGTACGGGAGTCGAACCCGTCTTCCCGGCTTGAAGGGCCGGTGTCCTGTGCCGATAGACGAACGGGCCGTCTGCCGCGCGCACCTTTCACTCATGGGCGCCGTCCGCCGCGCGCACGTTTCACGCAGTGGGTCGGGCGGTGCTCGAACCCTCGTCTGCGGCTCTTCAGGCCGCCGCTACACCGTCTG
>CAYPWB010000510.1:0-4186 GCA_964414315.1 uncultured Planctomycetaceae bacterium
GCGCCGTCCTGCCGGACGGTCGTCCTCGAAACGGCTCGGCCCGAGCGTTTCACGTGTCCCCGTGTCCCCGGCCTCCCGATACCCGATTACTTGCCCACGTAATAGATCACGGTGTGCTGCGGCGAAATCGTCTTGTCCTGGAGGGTTTCCTTCTTTCCGGTAAGCAGCTCGGTCGCCTCGGTGCCTTCCAGGTCGGCCGGCATATCGAGCGTGAAGGTCTTGCCGCTGGAGGGAATCGCGGAAGGCCCGCCGCTGGTGTTCATGGCGATCAGGTAGTCGCCGTAGCGGCAGACGTAGAAATCGCCCATCCCGGCCAGCGGCCCTTCGGCGATCGGCAACCGCTCGCCGTGGAGCGTCGTCTTCTGGCCTGGGGCGAGCTTCTTTCTCCAATGGGTGTCTTCGGGTCGCGTGAGAGAATAGCCCGAGGGCGTGTACTCGGTTGTCACCTTCACACTGGCGATCCGATCGACCTGGGGCCGTGTGAAGTGGATTCGGGCAAGATTATTGATGCCGGCCGCACGCCAACCGAAGACGATCCAGGCCTTCGAACCCTGGTGCTTGAAAACGACGGCCTTGATGCCCGGATCGGCCCAGGCGAAGTCGGGCTGGTCGTCCCTCATCGGGAAGCGGAAGGGGCTCTTCGCCATCGCGGCCACCTTCCGATAATTGTCCACCCGCTCGACGATCAGCTCCGAGAGCCGCCGCGGATGCTTGCCGAAAATGGCATTGTGTTCCAGGTAAAGCTGGGCAAGCCGGACCGACACCGGGTCCTGAAGGACGGCCGCCGCCTTCAGATACGGGTCGCCGTACCTGGGAGTGCTGGGATACCAGGCGTGCCGCCAGCCGACGACCGCTTCGACCCGCAGTTCGCGACAGCCCTCGGCATCGGTGCCCAACACGCGCCACGGAGCCCGGGCGTTGGTCATCTCCAGGGCCTGTTGTTTGACCTTCTCGTCTCCGGTCAACTCATAAAGGGTGGCCGTCTGGCGGGACATTTCGCCGTATCCCTGCACATAGCCGTGCTCCTTGGACGAGCCCTGAGGCGTGACCCAATAGTAGTCCCACCGGTCGGAGAAGCGCACCGGCCCGCCGGTTATGAAGTGGTAGGCGGTGGAGATGGTGACCGGCCGGTCGTTGTAGCGATTGCGGCCTCGTCGGCCCGTGAACGGTTCGAGACCGATGCCTTCATAGACATACTTCAGGGCCTCTTTTTCCGGCATCGCCGTCTCCGGCGCAATCGCTTTCAGCAGGCGGTTTGTCCGATAGACGCTGGTGATGATGTAGATATCCTGGTTGGTCAGCCCGCCGCGATGGTCGAGACGATAGTCGATTCCCTCGCGGAAAAACTTGGCATACGCCTCGCGCCGGGTGCAATCCTTGCCGGGGAAAGACTCTTCGAGAAGGCCCTTCGCCCGAATGGCGTCGAGCGCATGGTAAAGGGCCTCGGCCAATTCGCCGTGCCCGTCCCAACCCATTGCCGGATGGTCCGACTCGGCAACATAAAAGTCCACGACACGAATGATTTTCTCCAGCACTTCTTGCTTCTGGTACTGGTCCGACCAGGACCGCCCATAGGCGAGCCCCAGGGCCATCACGTCGCGGCTTCCGGGGCGCTCTTTTCGGGCGATGCCGCGGAGCATTCCTTTCGCATAGTCGACAAACACTTGCTCGGCCGTCCGGCCGCCGGCGCTTCGGATCGTGCCGTACTGCCGTGCCTCGCCTCGGGCTTCCTGCTCGGGCACCTCGAAGAACGGGTCGATGTGCGTGTAGGCCGCATAGATCCCCCGGCTCGGCTCCTTCTGCTCGTGAACCGCCTCTTCGCGGCTGCTCGCATAGGAATAGAGGTAGCCCTTGCTGACGATCTCGAGCGTCACCCGCTGTTTGCCGTGGGTGACGTGATACGGGATCATGTAGGTGGTGTAGAAGAACCGGTCCTTGAAGGCCGGCGCCTTGTGCCGCCAATTGAGCCGGTCCAGCGGCGGCCAGTCGTAGCCGTGGATGCCCGTCTGCAAGCCGTTGCAGTAGAGATAGAGTGAGTTCTCGCCTGTGTCGTTGCCCCAGAACTTCACGGTCAGGTAGTTCTGTTCTTTCGGGTCGCATTTCACGGTGAATGTCAGCGAGCCGCCCCGCCACTTCGGCTCCGGCTTCGCCGGCAGGACCACCCGGCACGATTCGCCCAGCCCGGCCGATTCCTGAATCTCGCTATTTTCCGAAACGAAATCGTGGGCCTTCTCTGACGCGCGGTTTCCGAAATACACCGCATCGAACAGTCGGAAATCCTTCCCCGAGACGGCCACCGGCCCAGGCGCCACGGTGACCAGTTCGACCTGTTCGGCGAGGGCGGCCGTTGTGGCGGTTAGAGTCAACAGCAGGCAGAGAGGCAACATCTTGGTCATTTCCGGAAATCCTTTGTACGAGAGCTTAACAGCAAACTCCAGCCGCGTCTCGACGTCCCGCCCTGATCGTTTGTCGTCCCGCCTTTCGGCGGCTGCGCAGCGGGATACGCCGGAATCGCCGCCTAAAGGCGGAACTACAGACGGATGCGTCGTGGCCGCCTATCTGGTTGATTCGTCCACCGCAAACACGCGCGACGAGAACGGCGGAAGCACCGCCCCCTTGCCGAGCGGCCCCCGCTTTCCGGAAAGCAGATCTTTCGCCTCCCGGCCCTGCATGTCCTCGGACAGCTCGTACCGGAAACTTTCGGTCTCCGAGCCGTTGCGTGCCGGCCGTTTGCCGGCAGCCGCTCGGCCGCCGGTCGCAGGTCGTTTCGACTTGCTCGGTTTTCGCGTTCATAGGGGGGACGGCCGTCGCGGTCGCGCAAGGCCGATGGGGCAAGGCGGCGCTTCATGGGTGGTGGCTCCTGGTCGCTTAATGCCTGTTCTTTCTCTCTTGTCTACTGGAATGATACCCGGTTGTCCCGGCCGCGATCCTCGACCTTCCCACGACTTGTGACTCGGCATTCGGCGGCGTATTTGGACAAGCGGACAGGATGCGGGGTCATGTTCTCGAGGACAATCCCTTCAGCCCGGTTATTCTTGGTGAGCTTCGCCGGTGCCGTATTATCCTCCGTGTAGCGGCCCGCCGTGTCGCCGAGCACGATCGGGCGGAGCGTTGCGGGCGGGCTTTTGCCGGAATAGACGATCTTGATTCGGTGGCCCCTGCCGACGACGGTTGCCAGGGGGTGGTCGCCGCATTCGCGTTCCGACTCCAACAGGGTCAATTCGATATTCGCATTTCGCTTGTGGGCGTAGGAGAGTTTGAGCAGCGGCGCATACGCCGCATTGCCGCGGCAGTCACGGACGATCGCGTTGGAAGGAAAACTGTAGGCATGACCGCCGCTGTCGATCACCGTGCAATTGGTGACTTCGGCGCCGGAGGCCATCGTGATGGTGATGCCGCCGCGCATGCGGGTGACCGTGCAGTTTTCCACAGTGACGTGTCCGGTGTGGGCGTAGGCGCGGATGCCGTCTTCGGTCAGGCTGAGCATCTGCCCCTTGGGAATCGGTTGGCCTTTGCGCCAGGGCGGATACATCACCCGGTGGTCGTATTTGGCAGCGGGACCGCTGGTTTCCTGGTAAAGCTCATCGCTGAGGCGCAGTTCTCCGACCATGGTCACATTACGAATGACCGTATCCTGGGCCCCGTGCATGTGGATGCCGTGACCGAAGCTTTGAATCTGAAACTCGCAGTCTTCGATCCGGCAGCGATCGCCGCTGATCCCGACGCCGGAATGCTTTTGTAGCCAGACAGCCGCCCCCCTTCCTTTTCCGTAGAGATCACCGTAGCCATAGGGCGCCGATCCGCGGATGACGAAGCGACAGTTCTTGAAACGCACGTCGTCGCCACTCACGGAGAATTCCGTCAGACTGCGGCGAGGCGGGTGATCGCCGACGTCTTCAAACAGCGCGCCTTCGAAGGTGATGCGATCGCCTTCGATGCGATAGACGCCCAACTCGTGGGCCTTTCCTCGGGGCATTTTGGCCAGAACGCGGGTGTCGATCTGAAGCGTGACCCCGCGCAGGTCGAAATGGTTGTCCGACCCACGGAAACGAAACACGGTTTTCGGATCGTCGGGCCAGGCGTCCTCGACCCGGTAGACCCCCGGCTTCATGCGGATCGTCTGGCCGCTACGCGTCGTGACCGCCCGCAGGGCGGCGATCGAGTCGATTTCGGTGAAACCGGGGCG
>CAYPWB010000511.1:0-4181 GCA_964414315.1 uncultured Planctomycetaceae bacterium
ACGGGTTACGGGCCAAAATTGGCGCTGACCCGGCGGTTCTTATCCCGCCGAACCGGCGGGCCTAACGAATTAGCACGGCCACAGGCCGGCGGGATAAATACAAGTTAGGCGACAAACAGTTCCTACCCGGACGTAACGCCCCCGAGTAACCCCAGTGCCAACGGAAATGACCTTATGACTCCACCGAGTAACCCGGAACACATCAGTCTCCAGTGCACTTGCGGCAAGCGACTGGCGGCGTCGCCCCAGCACGCTGGCAAACGTGTTAAGTGTCCTAGCTGTGGTGAATCATTAGTTGTGCTCACGAGTCCGTCTCCAGTGTCAGCGGCGCCGCGCGTAACAGGTGCGGCTGATAAATGGAAGCCAGCACAAGCAGTCGAGGGGCTGCGCGCACTAAACTCCACAACCCGGCCTAAGGAGGAAGATTTCATGACCGATGCCCACGCTTCCGACCTATCCGCAACGGATCATCGTTCCGTATCACTTCGGCGGCTGTCCGTTATTCTGTCTTGCTGCGCACTCTTTCTTTCGTTGCTCGCGGTGGCCCTGGTGTTCTTGCGTGATCCATTGGGCTCCGGCGTTAACGCATACGACTTCACCACCCCTGAGGCTGCCCTTGCTTCGCATTTGAGGATGGAATCACACCCAGACATCCGCGCGGAGATAGAGCTGGCCCAACTGCGCCACGGAAAGACAGCCGAAGAGAAACGCAGGACAATTAAGGTTCATAAGGAATCGAGCCACGGAGGTAAGAAGCTGCTATTTGTATCGTTTGAAGAAAATGGCATCTCGACATACGATATTGAGGCATTCGAAAAAGATGCGGATACTGGTTGGTGGTTTCCGGCCCATTTCTCGACGTACGACATCGACGACTCGTCGTTGGAAGCTGCAGTCAAAGAGTGGCAGGCCAAATCTGGAAGCATCGAACCCGAAAGTGACTAGCCAAGTTGGGAACCTAACCATGGGATGCACGGGAGCGGGAATACGCGTGTACAAAATGGTCAGTCAACTCCCCGCCCAGTGATTCCAGACGTTATCCGACAGTGTATTCTGTCACTGTTCCTATCGCAGATGATGTCGACACACCTATGCTTGCAGGTCATCTGGGCGATTGCTTGCGCCGAGTGCATGGACGCGATGTAGTGGTAGAAGGCAACCGGATCGAGTTTACTGGTGGAGTGTTCGAGTTATGCACGAAGTCGTCATTCGGCCGCTGAGCGAGAGCGAGGTCCCGCTTTCGAGACGCCTCTACGCTCGAAGTCCAGATCGCGAAGCCATGTATCTTGTCGAGCGCCTGCCGCACTTCTTCGATATCGCCGACTTTCTCGACCCCGTTGGACCCTACGTAGCCCGACAACTGTTCGTTCTTGGTGCATTCCGCGAAGACTTGCTTATAGGCACGGTTGCAGTCGAAAAGACATCACTCTCACGAAATGCGGACATCGGCGAGATCGGAACCGACGCGCTTCTCCGTCGCTTCTCCGAGCATGACATCCTGGTGTACAGCACCTTGGCGATTGCCCACCGTAGGATATTCATTGGGGCACCTGAAGCTTCTCTCTATATCCACTCGCTAAGCGTTGACGAATCACGACGCCGAATAGGGATCGCTACCCAACTGATCCGAACGGCGATTGAGTTGCTCAATGATCAACAACGTTTGTCGCTGTACATGGAGGTGCCTAGATTGAAGTGGGTTCAGCGATGGGGAGAGAGCCTTGGGTTTCGGCCACTTCGTAAGACTCTGTCGCTATCTCAAAGGTTGGAATTCGGTTGCTGGGGACACGTCCTGATGCGGTATATCCAGAGCTGACAGGGATAACCACGCGTTCCACTTGACGCGGCCGGCTACAGCGCGGGACAATGACCGCGCGGCCGAATCTGGCCGGCCACGCAAGGGAACGCAACCGTTCTATCGTCACTCGGAGTTTTCATGGACACGAATTCCAACGCCGAATCGTCGATTGCGCGGTCGAGATACGATCCACCCGGAAACAAACGCGCCGCGTGGCGGTCTCCAATAGCAACTCTGCTCATCGCGTTTGTGGTCGTTGCGATCATCGCGACCGGCTTGACAGCCTTGATCGCCCGGGCGCGACATGAGGTAAACGAATCACTCTGTCACTCCAATCTATTCAAACTCTACTTCGCACTGCTGGAGTACGATGCCGTGAACGGTTCGCTGCCGCCGGCCTATATCAACGGTCCTGATGGCAATCCCGCCCACAGTTGGAGAGTCCTCATCTTGCCTCACCTCGACTCCTGGGGAATTGACGGCGATGCGATTCACCGCGCCTATGATTTTTCCAAACCATGGAATGCCTCATGCAACCGTAGCCTGCCCATACCTGTGCGGGAGAGCAGATTTGCGTGCCCTTGCGGGAGTGAACGGCAAACAACGTTGACGAGCTACGTGGTCCTTGTTGGTCCCGATACGCTTTTTCCCGGTACGGAAACGGTTACGCTTACAGATATCCCAGAATCGGTCGATCCCATCCTAGTGATCGAAATAACCAATTCCGACATCCAATGGACCGAGCCAAGAGATCTGTTGATCGACGCCGTCAGTAGCTCGGCGGAAACCAATTGCATACGGCTATCGCGACCTCACGCCGGCAGCTTTCGCTATATCACTGCTAGGGGCAAACTCGGCGTGTTGCCTGCCGGCACGAGCATTGATGAAATCAGGCGCCTTTCACAATCGAACATACCGTAAAGGCGACGAAACCGACGGATGAACGCGAGCCGCAGTAGGTCGGCCGGCTCGCTTCGCTCGGTCAAGTTCCCTGCCGGCCGCGTTATCCCAGCCGTTAGGAGCACCGGATGACGAGTTCAGGAAGCCCAACGAAAATGCTGCTCGTGGGAGGAATGCGAATCGGCGCTCCCGCTGACGGTGACGACAGCTTCTATGGGAATCTGTTCTCGCGGCTGCCGCGCGAGGTATCCAACACCAGCGAGATCACCAGATTTGTGACGTTCGACTCCTTCGCCGACGCCGCCCGGGTCACGTTTCTCGGCATCGAGATCGATGCAATGAAAGATGGCGACGTTCCCGAAGGAATGATCGCTTGGGCACTGGACGAAACGCGCCTCATTGTGTTGGACGGAAGTTGCAAGGGAGCCCCGGTCCGATGGCAGCAGGAAGTGTCATGGTTGTGGCTCGATCACTCGCCTTCGGCGTGGGGGCGGGGCGTAACCGGCGAGTTCAGCGTCCGTGTCCCGGCAGAATGGACCCAGGGCTCCGCGCCGATGGACTGCAAGTTCTCGTTGACCGGCAACGCATACGTTGCCCCAGGTCGAGCCGGGTGCGACGACTGTGTCGAACTCGTGAACTATGACGCAACCTGGCCGGAGCAGTTCAGCCTGTTTGCAGACTGGCTCCGTGAGAACGTTCTGGGTGAGTTCGCCCTGCGCGTCGAACATTTCGGCAGCACTGCGATCCCGGGGATGATCGCAAAACCCGTGATCGATGTTCTGGTTGAAGTGCCCTCCTTGCAGGCGGCGAAGCCGCGAGTGCTACCAGGACTCAATCAGGACACATGGGAGTACTGGTGGCATGGAGCACATATGGTCTTCGTGAAGCGGGCGACATTCCTTGGCGCGCGAACACATCACGTGCATTTCATGGAGAGCGGGACTGAGTTGACTGCACGCCTTGACTTCAGAAACCATCTCCGAGCGCATCCCGAAGACGCGGAACGATACGCAACGCTCAAACGTCAGTTGGCCGCCAAACACCGAAGCAACCGCGAGGACTATACCGACGCGAAGTCTGCCTTCGTCGATGAGATCGTGAGGAAGTCTGCGAGAAACTCCTAACCATGCCCTGCACATGGACGGGAACTCCGCTGCGATTCATTCCCGCCGGTGAGGGCCGCATTGGGTCACTGACAAGAAACTGGCATGCCACAGAACCCTAGGTCAGGCACCCCCGTGCCTGACAACCTGTCTGAGCCGAACAGGCGTGCACGGCGCTCCGTTACGAGCGTGAAGCAGTATGTGCCGCCGGCGACGAAATAGCGTCGGTAGTCAGACATGCCCGAGGCATATCGTGAACATCCCGGGTTGTCAGGCACGGGGTGGGTAGGTGAAAACGCCGCGGTTTGGCATCACACTTGGGTGACGCGTTTTGTTCCTTGCGGCCCGACACGAACTCCGCCCCGAAGGGGCCTCGTTCT
>CAYPWB010000512.1:0-4176 GCA_964414315.1 uncultured Planctomycetaceae bacterium
GCCATGTGAAGAAGCTACCAGAATGAAGTCGACTTGTCATCTCTTTTGCAGAACGTCTACATTGACGGTTCGTCTGAAAGCGCGCTTTCAGACGATACCTGTCGAATGTTTTGTTCTCTCTCTTTTTGCTGCCTCCAGAATGCTTCTGTTGGCATTCCGTTGATCTGTCTTATTGTGTTCATCTTTCGGATTACGTCCAAGCCATGCTCTACAGCTCCGCGGTCAAACACCAACCTTTCGAGAGGAAGGCCCTGCAGGGGGCTGAGATCAGCAACAGGCGAATCATGAAACTCAAGCCAATAGACAGGCTTTCCTGAGAGCGGCTGAATGCTCTTGATGTTCTGGCTACGATAGACAAGGCCAAAGGTTCCGTTTGTCGCTGGGTTGATAACCCAGTGACTTGGTTCCAGTCCTTGATTGGCAAGGTCGGCGACAAGCCGACGACCTTGCCTCAACAAATCTGTCACGATGATCTCGTATTCGATTGGTATTGGTGGATTAAGGGACTTGATTCGGTTCTTGAGTTCAGCAAGCTGAGTGCGGGATTCCAGTGTTCCCATGACCTTGATCTCTGCTGGTCCGCCAATCTGGTAGGCACTGCTGCCTACGCTGCGGTATGCCGGATCGCTCTGCAGGAGGCGCTTGATTTCGGGCGCAAAGGCGACCGCCTTGTGCCAGTGGCGTTCATACGCGTACCACGAGCGCGTGTGAATGAAGAAGCCAGCAACGATGGCAACGACAGCGAAAGCGCCGACGACGATCAGGCCGGATCGGGTTATGATGGGTTTCTTCATATTTATCTCTGACAGAACGTTAACGCTCTCCATTTTCAGAAACCGCGCGCGGTTTCTGAAATATGCGAGCAGCGTTTTGTTCGGCATTCCGAGTCTTCCATTTTCCTTCAACACTGACTTCATTGACCTGTGTCGCAAAATCTACGCCGAGTGGCATGTTCAGTTGGACGTGGTTTGTCACAACGCTTCCCGATTTGAAGTCCCGGACTCGCCACGTGACATCGTAAAGCATGTTCGTGCCGGGTAGGGTTGCCCCGTTCGGCACCAACGACACGCGCCAATCAGTCTGCCGACTGTGGGTTCCGGGAAAGAATGCGGGACCGACGCGAGAGATTCCGTCGCCTTGCTCGGCTTGTTGGAAATGCCATGCAAATCCCTTGGGATGTGGGAACCCCGGGATTCGCATTTCGACCTGGAGAGTGTGCGTTGCATTCGTTATTTCGGACAGCGCAAATCTGTCCTGAGCGAACACTGCCAAGGCCGTTGTCCACAAGACCAGTATTGCCAGTGCTTTCTTCATTCATCTCCTGCCGAACGTTCACGCTCTCCCTCACCTTGACCGTCCGCGGGCAAGGTGTAGGCGAGGAGCGTGTTGTTCGCAATTTCCATCCTCGTCGCTATACCGCAGCGCTGCAATCCGCACGTGCATAAGCCCAATCACCCAGCCTTACTAATCCGATGGGGGCTGCGCCGGACCAGCCGCACAAATATATAGAACATAAAAAATGTTTTCATTCAGAACCTCCGTTAATAGGTAAAGTTTGCGTTGGGGTTGGTGGAACCCAGGCCGCTTCCACCGGAATCGCCGGAAATCGCTCCGCCCGTCGTCGCCTGGACCACGAGGCAGGCATTCCCGGCCGCAACATCCCAGTTCAGCGTGTTGCCCGCAGCGGTATTGCGGACGATGATGTTGCCGGTGGAATCCACGTCGATCCCGCGGTCATTGTCTGTGATGTTGTTGTCCTCGATCCGGTTGTCCACGGAGGTGGCGTGAATGCCGGCCCCGTCGCCGACGTATCCATTGTTGTCACAGGTGTTGTCGGCGACCGTGCAGTCAGTGGAAACCTGAATGCCATCTCCTTTATTGTCTTGAGCCGTGCAGCGGCGCACCGTGCAGCCGGATATGGCGTAAATGCCGTTGTCATCGTTGCCGTACGCAGTGCAATTCTGGAGCGTGTTGCCGTCAGACGCATTTATGCCGTCTTCACCGTTGCCGTACGCAGTGCAATTCTGGAGCGTGTTGCCAAAAAACACTTGGATGCCGATTCCACCGTTGTCGTATGCGGTGCAGTTCTCAATCGTGTTGCCGAAATTCGCGGAGATGCCGCTGTTCACGTTATCGTATGCGGTGCAGTTCTGGAGCGTGTTGCCGTCTCCCGCAACGATACCATAATAATTGGTGCCGGCCTGCAAGCCACTTAGGTGATTGCCTTTCCCATAGATTTGGACCCCCGCCCTGTGTGTCCCTCGCCATTCAACGGCCTTTCCATTGAGAACCGTGAGGTTCCTGTAGCTGTTGTTTTGAAAAATGCCGTTTCCGCTGAATGCGCCCGGGCCGATGAGCGTATGGCCGTTCATGTCGATAGTCACTTCGTTGGCGTTGACCGTGATGCCGTGGATACCAGTTAGCGACGTGGACAGCGTGCCGGCCAGCTTGACCGAACAGGGCCAGTCCAGCGTTTCCGGTATTTCACACAGCAGCAGGTTGAGCTGATTGCCGACGGTGAGGTTGTAGTTGTCGCCGTTGGCTTTGACGATATTATTGTCCACCAAGCTGCCCGTGCCTGTCAAATACAGCCCGGCGTCAGTGTTGCCTTCCATGCAGTTGCCGCAGATTTTCGACCCGGCATAGGCCTTCACTCCGGACCCGTTGTTATTCTTAAACACGCAGTTTTCAATTGCGCAATATTCGCCGCCGATGATTCCCGCATAGTCCGTGGAATTCCGGGCGTTTCCCATCACCCGCAAATTACGAAACACGCAGTTTGACGCGCTGTAGGCATAGATTCCGTTGAAATAACAGTCGCGGATGGTACCGTTTTCCACAACCACATTTTCGACCGCATGCAACCGCACGCCGTTGGCAAGCGCGGAGGCGCCCGAAATGGTGAATCCGTTCAGATCAATGGACACATCCGACGCATGAACATCAATGCCGTTGTCCGAACCCTGCACCGCCAGGTTGGTCGTCAGATAATACGATCCGCTCTCTGTAACGGCATAGCCCGGACTCGAAATCGGCGTGCGCGGCTCGACCTGATCGAGCGTCTTCATCGTCGGCGCCGGCGCGCCGGGTGGGGTCAACTCCCCAGCCCATGCGCTGACTGCCGCCAACATAGCCAATGTGGCCATGATTCCCGTGATGGTTCGTTTTGCTGTCTTCATCGTGCCGTCTCCTTTGCGTTACTGAATAACATTATTTGTCGTCTCATTTCTAATCTCTGATTTCTTCATGGTTCCACCGTCACTTTCACGCTGTAAAACGCTCGCGTCGCCGCGTTCGTGTCCTGCATCGTCTGGCTTCCTCCTGCGCCCGGCACGCTCACCTGGCCAACCACGTTACTCCAGCCGCCCGCGGTCAGGGCCTCGCGCCGGGTCAGGGTGTAGTAGCGCCGGGTGGAGGCCGACGTGAAGGCGATGTCCGTCTCTGCGGCGACGTTGGTCACCGACGTGATCCGCAGATAATCGCCCGGGACATTCGGGTCGGTGTCCATCACGTACTTCTCTGACGCGGGAACACCGTCCCCGGCGTCGTATCCTTCGGTCACGCCGTGCGCATCCAGCCACCAATTCGGTGTCCCCTGGGGCTGGGTGTAGAACGCCATCGAGCGCACGCCGTAGTCGGGCGATGTCCCCTTGAACTTCAGCCAGCCGATATTCTCGCCCCAGGCGTGCCCCGAGAACTCGCCGTTGGCCGGGTTGATCGCGGGTTGGCCGTGCGTCTGTTCGAAGTTGATCCAGCCCACATTCTCGCCCCAGGCGTAGCCGGACAGATCGCCGTTGGCCGCCAGGTTCACCCCCCAGTTGTTGCTGGTGGTGTTGGCGTAGGGTCCGCCGCCTGAACTGCCCATGACGATCCAGCCGATGTTCTCGCCCCAGGCATAGCCCGAGAGCCAGCCGCCGATCCCTTCGTAGTAGTGGACCGTTACGTCATGATCCGTCGACTGGGCATTCACCCAGCCCACGTTCTCGCCCCAGGCGTACTTGTGCGCCGGATCCGTTCCCGTAGTGTCCGCTACCGCCACTAGCGTCCCCGCCAGCAGCGCGACGGACATCCAGCTGACTACTCGCATAGCGTTTCTCCTTTCCGCATTCATCTTCCGATTGCCCGAGTAGGCCAGGGACCTTTGCAGGTCCCGGCCCCTCTAAGAACCGTACGTGA
>CAYPWB010000513.1:0-4168 GCA_964414315.1 uncultured Planctomycetaceae bacterium
TGGACACTTCGGCGGCGGGACGGCCGCCGCGCGATGGCTCGCCTTGCAGGGGGCCGAGGTCACCGTGACCGACCTGGCGGATGCCGAAACGCTGGCCGCCTCGTTGGCGCTACTCGACGGCGTGCCCGTCGCACGGTATCAACTGGGCGGGCACGGCGACGTCGAGTTCCGCAACGTCGACCTGCTTGTGGTCAACCCGGCGGTAACGCCGGGCAACCGCTTCGTACGCCTGGCACGGCAGTCGGGCGCCCGTATCGCCACGGAACTCGAACTGTTCCTCGAGCATTGCCCGGCCACCGTAGTCGGCGTAACCGGCAGCAACGGAAAATCGACCACGGCGGCCATGATCGATGCGGTCCTTCGCGCGGAAGGCTTAGCCTCGTGGCTGGGAGGCAACCTGGGCGGAAGTCTGCTGGACCGCCTCGACGCGATTCGGCCTGCAGATTACGCCGTCCTGGAGATGAGCAGCTTCCAACTACATCGAATGAGCGCGGCGCGCAGGCCGCATGTGGCGGTGGTTACGTCGTTCGCGCCCAACCACCTCGATTGGCACGGTGCGCTCGACGCCTACCGCGTTGCGAAGCAGCGGATCCTTCAGGGCCAACGAGCCGACGACTTCACCGTGCTCAATATGCACGACGCCGCGGTGGCGCAATGGGCCCCGATTGCCCACGGTAGGCTCGTGGAATTGCCGCCGCTCGATGCTCTGCCGGAGTTGCTCGTGCCGGGTCGGCACAACCGGACGAACGCGGCATGCGCGGCGGCTGCGGCGGGCGTTCTCGGCGCTTCAGCCGAGGGGATTCGGCGGGCACTGAGCCGGTTTCGCGGCCTGCCGACGAGGCAGGAGCTTGTCGCAACTCTCGGGGGAGTCGATCTTTACGACGATTCAGCGGCCACGACGCCCGAATCGACCATGGCGGCGATTCGATCGGCCCGGCGGCCGATGTGGCTGATGGCCGGCGGCCGCGACAAGGGGCTCGACCATGCCGAGTTGGTCGCCGCGATTGCCCGCGGCTGCCGCGGCGCGGCCTTTTACGGCGCGGCCGGCGAACGAATGCGCGCCCAGACGATTGCGAGGGACACGGCGCTGCCTTGCACAGCGGTTGCGGCGCTGCGCGACGCGCTCGAGTGGTGCCTTCAGCGCGCCCGCTCCGGCCATGCGATTGTCCTTTCGCCCGCCTGCTCCAGCCACGATCAGTTTCGCAACTACCAACACCGCAGCGAGGTGTTCCGAGGGCTTGTCGATTCGCTCCAAGAACGGTACAACCAATCGTTGGACAATCAAAATGCATGAACCCCTATTGACAGGTTCGTGTGGTATGATATAGAACGAAGTCGTTGCGGTGAGCTTTCGAGCGCGCGGCAACGTGCCTCGAGGTAGACGGCTGTGAGGCTTCCTTGTGGGAATGTCCTCTACGGCGCTGGGAGCCGTCGCCTCGGGGCGTTTTCTTTGCGCCGTTTGTTCCCTCGTTCCCGTGCGTTACGATGCAGCGCGTCGTAACGAGGGCAAGAAGGGGAAAGGTTGCTTTCCCCGCCGGGGCAAGCCGGGGCTGACATCACGCGCCGATCGGCAGTGAAGCCCGAAACCGGCACGCGGTGGGAGGTCTGAACCCAGTGCGCAAACCTTCCCGCACTCGCGGCGGCGCGGTATAATCGCCCTGTTGCCCAACCGATCCAGGAGAACCCACGCCATGAAAGTCGTCCACGCTGACAATGTCACCTCCAATCCGGTCAACATGGAAGGCGCCGCCGGCTGCCAAATCCGCTGCCTGATCGGCCCGGAAGACGCCGCACCGAGCTTCTCCATGCGGCAGTTCGAGGTCGCCCCGGGCGGCTACACGCCGCGCCATGCTCACGCGCACGAGCATGAGGTGTTCGTTCTCGACGGTTCGGGCGTGGTGCTGGAAGGCGACCGGGAGCATGCCCTGAAGCCCGGCACGGTCGTGTTTGTGCCGCCGGGGCAGGAGCATCAGTTCCGGAACACGGGCGGCGGCGTGCTGCGCTTCTTGTGCCTGATTCCGCACCCGCTGCGCGACATGGCCGGCCCGTGCGCGGCGGCCTGCGGCTGCGACTGAGGATCGCCGCCATGCCCACCGACCCCGCGCAGGAAATCGCCCGGCTCCGGAACGAAATCGAGCATCACGACCGCCAGTACTACGTCGAGGCGGCGCCGGAAATATCCGACCTCGAGTACGACCGGCTGCTGGAGCGGCTGAAGCGGCTGGAGGCCGAGCACCCGGAGCTTCTCACGCCCGACAGCCCCACGCAGCGCACCGGCGATCGACCGGTTGCGGGGCTGGCCGAGGTTGCCCACCGGGTGCCGATGTTGTCGATCGACAACACCTACTCGATCGAAGAACTGCAAAATTACGGCCGCCGCACCGAGAAGCTGCTCGCCGGCGAGACGATCGAGTGGGTGGTCGAGTTAAAGATCGACGGCGTGGCCGTATCGCTGCTGTACGAGGACGGCCGGCTCGTGCGCGGCGCCACGCGGGGCAACGGCGTGACCGGCGACGACATCACGCACAACGTCCGCACCATCCGCGACGTGCCCTTGCGGCTGGCCGGCGACGCCCCGCCCCCGGTCCTCGAAGTGCGCGGCGAAGTGTACATGACCAACTCCGACCTGGTGCGGCTCAACCAGCGGCAACAGGCCGAGGGCAAGCCGCCGTTCGCCAATACGCGCAACGTCACCGCCGGCAGTATCCGGCAACTCGACCCCCGCGTTTGCGCCGGCCGCAACCTGCGGGTCTTCTGCCATGGGGTGGGCTACGCCGAAGGGCTGCGGGCGACGACGCATACCGAGTTTCTCGCCGAGCTGGCCCGGTACGGCCTGCCGGCAACACCTCTGGTCGAGTGCTTCGAAAGCTTCGACGCCGCCGCCGCGCACTGTGAGCAACTGATCGGCCGGCTGCACGAGTTGGACTTCGAAATCGACGGACTGGTGCTGAAGGTCAACCGGTTCGGCCAGCGCGAGCGCCTCGGCGCGACCTCGAAGAGCCCCCGCTGGGTTGTCGCGTACAAGTTCGAGAAGTACGAGGGCACGACCCGCCTGCTCGACATCCGGGTGCAGGTGGGCAAGACGGGCACCGTTACCCCGGTGGCCGTACTCGAGCCGGTCGAGTTGGCCGGCACCACGGTCAGCCGCGCCAGCCTGCACAACGCCGATGAAATCGAGCGGAAAGACGTTCGCATCGGCGATGTAGTCGTGGTGGAAAAGGCCGGCAAGATTATCCCGCACATCGTACGCGTCGAAGTGCATGAGCGAAAGGGCTCACCGCCGGAGTTCCGCTTTCCGCAGGAGTGCCCCGAATGCGGCACGGCCTTGGTGCGCGACGAGGGGGGCGTGTACATCCGATGCCCCAATGCAGAAAGCTGCCCGGCACAACTGAAGGAACGCCTCCGCTACTTTGCCGGCCGCAACGCCATGGACATCGAGGGGCTCGGCGACAAGCTGGTCGATCAACTCGTCGATCAGGGCCTGGTCCGTAGTTGCGGCGACCTGTACCGCCTCGAAGCCGACACGTTGGCCGGCTTGGAACGTATGGGCAAGAAGTCGGCCAAGAACCTCGTCGACGCCATCGAGGCCGGCAAGGAGCGCGGCCTTGCCCGCGTGCTCAACGCCCTGTCGATTCGGCACGTGGGCGCCCGGGTGGCGGCCGTGCTGGCCGAGCATTTCGGCTCGATGGACAGCCTGGCGGCCGCACAGGTCGACGACCTGGCCCAAATCAACGAGATCGGACCGGTCATCGCCCAAAGCGTGTACGATTTCCTGCACGGCGAGGTGGGCAGGCGGATGGTCGACGACCTCCGCGCTGCGGGCGTAACGATGGAGGCCGACCGACCGGCCGCCGGGGGTGAAGCGCGGAAGTTCGAGGGCAAGACGTTCGTCGTTACCGGGACGCTGCAGAAGTACACCCGCGACGAAATCCAGGAACTCATCGAGCGACACGGCGGCCGGGCGACCTCGAGCGTGTCGAAAAAGACCGATTACGTCGTGGCCGGCGAGAAGGCAGGCAGCAAGCTGGCCAAGGCGCAGCAGCTTGGCGTCGCCGTGTTGGACGAAGCGGCGCTCGACGCGTTGCTGGCCGGTTCGCCCGCATGACGGGGAAGACGGGACAGGTCCAATTTGTGCGAAGCACCCGAAGGGCCGTCCCGGCAAATTGGA
>CAYPWB010000514.1:0-4160 GCA_964414315.1 uncultured Planctomycetaceae bacterium
GTAGCGAACCTGTCGGGCCAAAGGTTCTGTGCAGTAACCCATGCGTCACTGTCCTGCCCTGCTTTGATTTCCTTGACGACCGCCGCGGCCCGTTCGACCAACGGCAATTGTTCCCAGTAGGGCGTGTTGCGGGCCTCTGCGGCAATCTCCAGTAGCTCGGCGGCCTCTGGGACGCCTTTTCCTAACTGCTCCGCCAGCAAGGTAAGGGCCTCGATCCACTCAGGGGCGGCGTCCGGTTCCTCTTGCCCCTTCGGTGCCCGTGGACGTGATTCGGGCAACGCGGCTTCTTCCCCCTCTTGCTTGAGGAGCAATGCCGTGAAGTATTGGTCGGCAAACTCCCCCGCCGCGTCAAGACGGTGTTCCTTATGCCTCAGCCACGCAATGCGAGCCTCCAGCAGTCGGACGTACCCTTCAACGCCGGCCGCATTCAATTGGGAAGAGAGTCCCATGATGCCCTGCCTTTCTGGTTGCGGGGCCGACCGGGCAGGAGCCGCCGAAAGGCAGGTGAAAGCGGCCACCCGCCCGGTCGCGTTGAAGGCTGCTTCGCTTGCAAGTCGAAACAGCCGTCCCCTTGATTCAAGTCGATTCTACGCGGCCAAAGCTACTCGTCAAGGCCGTCGTCGCCCGCAGCCCCGGCGGTCAGCTCAGCCCATCGGACCGTAGGCGGCGTGAACGCCCCAGGATCGCCTTTGGCCTCCAGGGGCAGGCAGGTCGCGGCCCGAACACGATGTTCACGGGCATCCCACCCACGGCGAATGGCGGCCGTTGCGGCGGCGATGTCGGGCGAGAAGGCGAGAAGCTGCTCGGTTTCATCGGCGTACGACAGGACTGGTTGCATGCACCCCATCATACCATGCCGGCGGAAACTCCCTCGTGCGTGCGTGCGCGCGGGGCAGAACCGGTATCTGCCTACCGGTGCCTTGCCCCCCCGCCCGTCGATCACCGACTGAAGATGTCCGGTTGAGGGACAACGCCCTCCGCACCACAGCCCCAGTAGTAGGCCAGCAACAGGGCGAGGTAATCGCGGGCGTTGTCGGGGAGCGAGATGCCGTACTCGTTGTACCAGACCATCATGTCGGTATGGGCCACAGCGCGGACCGGGTGGCCGGGCGGCGGGAAGCAGGCCAACTCGGCCGGGCCAAGCGGCCCGGGTTCGTCCTCGACGGCCGTTGCCGTCATGCCGCACGGATCGAGGCCCGGCGCCGGGTCGAGCGGCGGGAACGCCGTCGCCATTTGCTCCCAGGCCATTTCGTTCGCTTCCCGCTTGGTCTTGCCCGAAGCCCGCAACTCCGCGCGTTTCGAGTCGCGGTGGGCAGATGCTTCCTCCCATCGCCCTTCGCTCATCAACCGCTTCGTCAAACAGATTCGTGACTCTTGCATGGTACGTGACCTCCATTTCGAGATGCCGACACTCACGCATTTTACCGTGAGCTAGCAATCAAGCAAGGCCGCGCCGACGACATGAAAAGAGCGTGCAAACCCGCGTGGCACCGCCGGTACAGTGGGTCACTTTGCACCACGCCTTCCGTGCGTCCAAGCGGGCCTGCGTCCACCGCCGCAGCCGCCCCAAGGCTTCCGCCGGGCCGTTCGCGCGGCCCTATTGTGGCCCGGTTTCGGCTGTTGCTATACTGGACCTTGGATGGCCGACCATCGGCCATTGATTTTCGCCAGTCAAAACGGAAGGAAAGCACGCGAAGCCAATAAGGCATTGAGCCAGCCGCGCCGTGGGCGCGGCTGGCACGACAATTGATCGACGCGCGAGCGTCAAGAACTGCTTCCTCGAAAACGACCAACCTGGGCCTACTGGCCCTTGCAGCAGAGGCAGTGCTTGGACGAGCGCCCCTCGTATGGGGCGCCGGCCATGTGCTGTTCTGCTGCGCCCCTTGGTCGGGGTTCGAGGAGCGGTCGTGGTTCGGCGCCTCTTTCTCTTAGCGGGGTGTTCTATGTCCGACTCTCTCGACCTTCCGGTGGCCGCCTCGTCGCCTCCGCTCGATGTCTGTTTCGCTACGTCGGTATCAAGGATGTGCTGTCAGAAGCTGGCGGAATCATGCCGGCTGAAGAGGGCGACGTTGCGATCAGCAGGAAGGGACCGGCTCCTGCAACGTACTGGGTCCAAATCAAGTGTGTGGCGTGTCAATCGCCATTCGACCGCTTGCATCACGTCTGCAAACAGGCTTCTTGGAGGAGAAGGCAATGGCTAGCTCAGTTCGATGTTGCGCATGTGACTACGAGGTTCTGATACCGGCCGAATTCACTGCCAATTCGATCACGTGCCCAATGTGCGGCGCGTCGAACAAGGTGCTGGTTGGCGAAGGGTCCCGCCAATCCACCCTTCCGCCCCCCTTACACCATCGTCAGAAGGGTCGATCCGGCGGTACGTCCGAGGTTGGCCCCGTTGGCGCCCCGGGTACAGCCAACAACTCCGGGCAGTCGCCCGATTTCCTGCACTACGTTACTTGGGGGGCCGTCATTGCGGGCGCCGGAACCGTCTTGCTGCTGTTGTGGGCCCTCATCTTTCGCGGGGACGCCCCACGGCAAGCTGCCCGGAATGAGCCGGTGCCGGCAACACTGGACGCTGGTCAGACTGCGGAGCGACCGATCTGGGAAGATTGGGCCATTGCTGAACCACCTGGTCTTCGATCCGCCAAGGCGAATGAACAGGAAGCTGAACAGAACGGCGGCGCTGACCAAGGGGTGCGAGAGGCTCTCAAACCGGCAGAGTTGTATGCGAAATGTAGCCCTGCCGTGGTTACCATCAAGACGAAAGACGATCTGGACTCCGACGCATCCCTGGGTTCCGGGTTCCTCATTGACAGCAATTGGGTCAAAGCTCGTTATGAGAGCTTCGAGAGCAGGCAACGCCAAAGCGAATGGTCGTTAGAGAAACCCGATGCCGGTGGCGGCCCTGTGCAGTACGTTTACGTACTGACCAACTACCACGTAATTGAATCGGCGGCGGAAGCGTGGGTGCATTTCCCCAACGGACAGCGAGGCTTGGTCAGTGAGGTCGTTACAGAAAGCGACTTGTCGGACCTCGCCGTTGTGTGTGTCGCTGTCGAATCAGCATTGCCCCTGCCCACCCTTGCGTTGAGCAACGAAGTACAGGTGCGAGTTGGCGATAGGGTCTATGCCTTGGGAAGTCCGCACGGCCTGGATAGCACCCTAAGCGAGGGCATCATCAGTGGCGAGCGTGAACTGGACGACGGGACGAAGAGGCTACAAACCACCGCGGCCGTTGGCACGGGTTCGAGCGGCGGTCCCCTGTTGTCTCAGTCCGGCGATGTTGTTGGGGTTATCGTCGCTACACTCCGCGATTCGCAGAGCGTGAACTTCGCCATCCCGATCACGTCGGTTATCGAACTGCTGGAACGTCCGTACAACACCCGCGAATTGTGGAGAGGAAGCAGTATTCGGGGTGAAGAAGAAGATGCCTATTCGGCCGCGGACGTATTGTTGTGGGTGAAGCGTGAACAGGACAACTCCAGCCTGCCCGATGGCTTCCGCTTCCGTTCAATCGGCTGGAATGTAACGCTGGCCGTCGGTGATTACTCGAAAGTGCTGCGAGCCTTGGAACTTGTCCGCCCCGAGGACCTGGGAGAAGCGGAGTATCTTTGGCATCACTCTTTGGGCAGAGCTACCGTTAGGCGATGGGTAGCAGAAGATGGATGGGTGGAAGCAAGAAAGACTGTTCCTGAACCCAAGCAAGAGCTTCACGAACGAATCCGTAGTAATGAATCCCACAGGATAGCGTTGACTTCGTTTCGGAAGGCTATCGAACTGCGCCCAGGCTTCGCTCCTGCCTACCTTGGGCTGGCTGAGTGCCTCTCACGAGAAGGCCGTTTTCGCGACGGGCTGGCAATTGCCGACAGGCTTGTCGAGTTGGTCCCTCGAAGCACTCGGGCGTACCACTTGCGTGGCGGATTCTACGCCGAGCTGGAC
Organism: uncultured Planctomycetaceae bacterium; assembly: GCA_964414315.1. Lineage (GTDB taxonomy): Bacteria > Planctomycetota > Planctomycetia > Pirellulales > Thermoguttaceae > PWXP01. The sequence goes on from CAYPWB010000514.1 coordinate 3,940, forward strand.
CGCCATTTAGAGGCTTACAACGACTTCAAGAGGGCCACCGAATTGGGGACCGCCCATGCGGACGTCTATTCAGAACTCGGCGGTCGACTCTTCGCACTCGGCAGGCACGCAGAGGCTATCAGAGCCTACGAAAATGCAATACGTCTCCATCCCGGAGATCATGTTTTCAACTTCATGTTGCGCAGCAACATCGGTTCGGCCTATAAGAAGCTGGGGCGGTA
>CAYPWB010000515.1:0-4157 GCA_964414315.1 uncultured Planctomycetaceae bacterium
ACCGGCTGAACCGGCTGCAAAACCGGCTGCAAAACCGGCTGAACCGGCTGCAAAACCGGCTGAACCGGCTGCAAAACCGGCTGAACCGGCGAATGTGGGCTACGACTATAAGGGGCGTGAGGTACGTGTTGGCGATACGGTTCGCTATGAATCGCGAATGGATGTTTCGCCGGAGGACGGCGCCCAACTTGGCCGAGTGCGGGAAGTAAGGAACGACAGGCTTCAGTTGCTTGTGTGGAACCCGGCCCTTGGTGAGACGGAGGCGGACGGGCGAAGGGTCAACGTACCGTATGATCTTGTTGCAGCCACTGCGGAGGCTCCAACCGACGCTCCCCCCGCCCCGCCCGCCGTCCGTCTTGCCCGGCGGGTTGCCGACCACCTGAAAAGCAACGCAGGCATCGACAAGGACACCTTCTTCGGGTTCGCCGACGAGGAGTACGGCGGCACGCGGGCCGAAGGGAAGTACGGCCCCAGCGAAGCCTACGACGCCCTGGAACTGGCCGTCAACTTGTCGATCAAGGACAGCGCCCAGCTTGGCCGGCGGGGACCCATTCCGATCAGCCCGAAGGCCGTCCTCGAAAACCTGGACCGGCTGCGGCAACAGATCGTGTCCCAAACCAACCGGTCGGGCAACAAGGACCTGTTGCAGCAGTTCTCGACGCCGCCGGCCTACTCCTACGCCGTGGTGCATCTGGCGAACGTGCAGCCCGGCGAAGTGATGATGGAGCCTTCGGCTGGGACCGGAGACATTGCCGTCCACGCGATGAACCAGGGTGCCCGGGTTCACGCGAACGAACTGGACCCTGCCCGGGCGCAGCTTCTCGAACAACTTGGCGTCGAGTCGGTCACGACCTACGACGCCGAGCAGCTTCACAACATTCTGGCCGGGAAGGTGGCCCCCAGCGTCGTCGTGATGAACCCGCCGTTCTCCCACGCCGGGCAACGGATGGGCGACAAAACCATCTCCGGCACCGACCGGAAGCATATCGACGCGGCCCTGTCCCTTCTGGCCCCCGGCGGCCGGCTGGTGGCGATCATCGGGGCACCGATGCGGGGCTCCGAGAGTGTCGGGTTCCTGGACTGGCTGGCGAAGACCCAAGAGAAGCACAACGTCCGCGCCAACGTGACGATGGGCAGGGGCGTCTACAAGGGCTACGGCACGACCTTCCCGACCCGCGTGCTGGTGATCGACAAGACCGGCCCCACCCCCGAAGGGGGCACCGTGCAGTCAAGTGTTGACACGCTCGAACAACTCATTGATAATTTAGGGGAGGTACGCAATGACCGACAACCGCCAAAACCACCGACACAAGCTGATAGCGCGGCTGAACCGGGGACCCCTGGGGAAGCTGGCCCTGGAGAGTCTGGCGAAGCTCCAGGTGGAACCCGATCCGACAGTTCTGTACCCGGTGCAACTGATAGCGGAAGCGATGGAGGGAAGTCGGGAGCAACTCCCCCCACTGGTGAAGGAACACCGGGAACGACTGGCCGACCTGATGCCCGCGGCGGCCGAAGGCCCCCCCGAAGAAATCCTCGGAAGGGCGGTCAACAGAAACCCGGAAGTCAGCCTGGAAGTGGAAACGACACGGCTGGCGAAACGCCTTCGGGGAAAGACGCCGCAGGAGATCGGGGTGATTCTGGCGGAAAACCTGCTTCTGAGCCTAGTGGAAGAGACGCCGGGCCTGTTCGGAGTGACGGAGGAATAGACGTCACGAAGATGTCGGCCGCCGAGATTGCTCAATGGCTGGCCGACAAAGCGCGAGCGGAACAGGAAGGGCAAGCAGCCCCGTCTTCTCCCCCGCCTTCGCGGAAACCGGCCCCGCCCGCAGCCCCGGCGCCGCCGCGAGCGCCGAAGGCAAGCGAAAGCACGCCGGCGCCCGCGCCCGCTGCGCCTTCTGCGCCCGCCACCACGGCCGACAAGGCGGCCAAGGCGAGGCAAGAGTTCGCCGATATGGCGAAGGCGTTCGCCGACAAGGTGAAAACGAAGCTCTCCGTCAATCCGATCGACCCGGAACTAGGTTCGGAAGCGTTCATGCTGGCGGCCAAGGGGATCGAGGCCGGATGGCTCACCTTCCGCGAACTGATCGAGAACCTTGCCGAAGTGGTCGGCCGTGAGGCCGTCTTGAAGTCCAAGGACGTGCTTGAATGGGCCTGGGAGCAACTGCACGCCGCCGATACGAGCGGCAAGATGGGCCCGCCGGGCAAGGTCGACGCGATTATCAAGCCCGAACTGGACGAGACAGTAATCTTCGACCCCTACCACCCCAGCGTTACGCCCTTCCCCGGGGCGAAGCCCCACCCGGCCTCTGTAGTGGAATCCTCCACGATGGCGGCCGTCAAAGCGCCGGAGGTCAGCTACAAGCCCAACCTCCCCGCCGAAGTGGTCGAGCTTGGCTTGCTGTCCGACATTCAGCTTGAGTTCATCGCCTACGCCGGGCACAACCACAGCCAGGTAATGCCTGACGGCAAGCGGTACGGAATCATGCTGGGCGACGGCACCGGCATGGGCAAAGGCCGGTCGGTGGCCGGCGTGATCCTCGACAACTTCCGCCAAGGGCGAAAGAAAGCCGTGTGGCTGTCGATCAGCCAAAAGCTGATGGACGACGCGGTACGCGACTGGGGCGCCCTGGGGCAAGACCCCCGGCAGGTTCACCGGATCAACAACTTCGCCGGCGACGGCTCGATCGACCTGGACGAAGGGATCGTCTTCTCGACCTACGACACGATGGGCAACAGTTCGCGGGCCGGGCGCAGTCGCGTCGATCAAGTATCGGAGTGGCTTGGCGGCGTGGGCTCCGACTTCGACGGCGTGATCGTCTTCGATGAGTCGCACATCATGGGCAGCCTGACCGCAGAACGCGCCTCGGCCGCCCGTGAACTGCAAACCCGGTTTCCCAACGCCCGCGTCGTCTACGCCTCGGCGACCGGCGCGACGGAAGTGTCTAACTTCATCTTCGCCGATCGGCTCGGCTTGTGGGGCGCCGGGATGCCGTTCGCGACTTCGGAGGAGTTTGCTTCGGCGATCGGCGGGTCGGGCGTGGCCGCGATGGAGGAGGTCGCCTTGAGCCTCAAGGCGATGGGGCGGTACTTGTCCCGCAGCATCGCGTTCAACGACGGCACCCCTGAAGGCACCGTCGAGTACAGCCGGGTCGAGCAGGTATTGACCGACGACCAAACGGCGGTGTACGACCGGATGGCCGAGTCGTGGCAGACGGTCATCCGGGAGTTCGAGCGATCGTTAGCGGCTACGGGGGCCACCCAAGGGCGACGGTCCTTCGCCCGTAAGCAGTTTTGGGGAGCCCACCAGCGGTTCTTCAATACTCTCATCACGACGCTGCAGATGCCCGCCGTCCTGAATCAGATGCAAGAAGACCTGGACGCAGGGCGATCGGTTGTCATTCAGCTTACCGGGACCGGGGAGGCCGCGCAGAACAGGGCGCTCAACGCATTGGGACCGGACGGCAACCTGGACGATTTCGGTATCGACCCGCTCGATTCGCTCAAAGAGCTTGTGCGGCACCATTTCCCCACCCAAGCGTTCGAGGATTACGTCAAGGCAGACGGCTCCACCGGCCGGCGGCCGGCGTACACCGGCGGATACGTCGGCGGCGTACCGCAAGGCGCCCCCATTCAGGACGCCGACGCCGTGGCAGCCAGGGAAGCGCTAATGAGCGACCTGGAGGGCATCGGGGCACTGATGCCGGAAAGCCCGCTCGATGCGATTATCAACCAGTTCGGCTACGAGAACGTGGCCGAAGTGACTTCCCGCAAAGAGCGAGTGACCTGGGAAACCCAACCGGACGGGACCCGGAAGCGAGTGCGGCAGCAACGCAAAGAGAAAGACGGCCTCTCCAGCAAGGCCGACATCGACGCTTTCCAGTCCGGGAAGAAACGGGTCCTTATCTTCAGCGAGGCCGGCGGCACTGGCGCCAGCTATCACGCGGCCCTCGACGCGGCCAACCAAGAGCAGCGGGTGCATTACTTGCTGCAGGCGGGATGGAAGGCCGCAACGGCGCTCCAAGGGCTCGGCCGAACCCACCGGACCAACCAGAAGCAGGCGCCGAAGTACGTCCTCGTACACACGAACATCTCGGGGCAGAAGCGGTTTCTGTAGTAACGTCCGACGGAGTCGCTGAAGGCGGCTGCGCCTTGACCCA
>CAYPWB010000516.1:0-4151 GCA_964414315.1 uncultured Planctomycetaceae bacterium
ACAAGAGTGCTGCCATAAAACCCGTAGGTCGTCCATTGCGCAACCAGCACAGGCCGCCCGTAGGGGTTGCCGTATTCCCAGGCGGGTATCAACTGGTAGAGAATGTGTCCGTCGAGCCCCGAATCAGGCCAGTTTGGGTACAAATCGTCCCAGAACGGGAAGATGGCCGGAAAATTGTAGGATCCGCCCGCCGGGAGAACGGTGTTACCGAAAGTGGTCTGAGCCCCATCGAAACTCAACGCGCCATTGGTGGTCAGGTAAAATTCATTCGTATTGACACCAAAGAACGGGAAAGCGAACCCGATCGGGAAAGGCCCGGCCGTTCCGTCATCGGTCGAATCCAGACTGGACACATGCGTGCCTTGCGCGTAATAGGTTTCCGACGAGGCGACGAACTCGTAGGTACCCATGTCGACAATGCCGTTGACAATACGGGCGTTGCCTGCCAAATCGGTTTGCTCCGCCATCCAGGTTTGGTTGTTCCCCGTATCGATGCAGGGCGAAGCGACCTGAATGCGCCAGTCGTTCCCGTCCACATCCGCAAAGCCCGGATAGTTTGTGATGTTGCCGTCCGTTCCATGAGTGAGTTCCGGCGCGCAACTGTGTTCAATCAGCTCTATAGATCCTGCCGCCACGTTGGTCGGCACATTGAACCACAGAATGCTGTTGAGTATTTCGCCGCACGGGTCGCCGGGATTTTCCTCGTCTTCTCCCAAAACCGCCACGCTATCTGCATGAACCGCCTGATTGCCGACGATCGTACAGCTTTCGATGAGGCCGCCTTCCATTAGAAACACACCGGAAGCGGTTGGATCGGCGCCGGTCGCTTCGTTGTCAGCAATCAGACTGTTGACCACGGCGCCGCCTTCCTCGATCAGAACGCCGCCGGCTTCGGGGGCGACGTTTCTGGAGATGATACAATTCAGTACGAGCGCTTCATCGTCGTCTTCAGCCATCATGACCACGCCGCCGCCCATCCATTCGGCAGTATTGTCTTCGATTCGGCAATTCTCCACGCGGCCGGCCGGCAGCGGTTCCCCTCCGTCGCCTTCGCCATCTATGAAGACGCCGCCACCCAGCATGGCCGAGTTGTTGGTGATGACGCAATCAATCGCCAATCCGCCCCGGACATAGACGCCGCCTCCGCCCAAGGCCGATTCGTCATCGTCATCGCCTTCATCATCCTCTGCCCAATCGGTATGGCCGCCGGTAATGGTGAAGCCCTGCAGTCTGGCATAGGCCCCTACATAGGCGCCGCGAACGGCGTCGACCCCGTTGGTTCCATTGTCGGCTGCACCTTGGATAACTGTATTTGACGCGCCGTTGACGCTGCGCAATGTCACATAGTCGGGCACAGCCGCACGCGTGGCGAGTCCGGCGGCTTCCGCGCCGCCAACATTGTATACGCCATTCGTGACCCAAACGATGTCGCCGCCGATCGCGACGTCCAATGCGGCTTGAATATTGGTAGCCGCATTCGCCCACGTATCGAACGGGGCGATATGCGCGCCGTCCAGAGAGACGTAGCGGGTGGTGCCGTCCAGACTGCCGGTTTCCTGCGCGTACAGGCCCGATCCGCTGCCGATCGTTAATTCGTCCCATTTCAAAACCTGCAATGCCGTCTGAAACGGATATTGGTGAATGCGCACCCAGCTTTCGTCACGAAAAACATAGAGACCGCGCCCGAACGTTAACAGGAGCGCCTCGGTAAGATTATCGTCGATGCCAACCGTGACAAACACGTTTTCCGGCTGACCGGCGCCGGGATTCTCGGGCAAACCGGTGTCGGGCAAGGCGTCCCAGTTGCCGGCGCCATCCCGCGCGAACGCCAGGGCGGGGTTGTCGTGAACATAGCTGTGCATGACCCAATTGGTGGTCAACCCGGCCGCAAAAACATTCGTGGCGGAATCCACAGTCAGACTGCGCACATGCAGCGGCTCGGCCGCGCCCAGTTCGTGCGTAGATGTCCAGTTGCCAATGTCGGCATCCGACGTGTCCACCCGCCAGACACCGCCCAGCCCGTTCGGATCGGGGCCGTTTTCGTTGTAGGCGGCCGCCACGAAAAGATCGTCGCCGACAAAGAGCAGATCCTTGACATCCAGAAACCTGCTTCCCGAAAACAGTAGATTGGTCCAGGTAACTCCGTAATCGGTCGAGACCATAACCCCGTTGGTTGTATTGGGGTCGTGCGATTCGGAGGCAAATCCGGCGACGATGACGTTGGTATTGCCCGGCTTGACGGCGATGCGATGAATCTCGGCCATGTCGTATTCGCTGCCCGGCTCGCCCACTTGAAATCCGTTGAACAAACGGGTCCAGGCGTTGGTGCTTTCAGTAAATCCCTGTTCGGCGCGAAAGATGCTGCGGTTGCCGCCGGCATAGACGCGCGCGCCGGATGGATCGTTGGGGTCGATGGCGACCGCGCCGTAGGAAGGCGACGGCGCCGGCATGATCGGCGCGCTCCAGACCACGGCGGAGGCATCCGCATTCAAGTTCGTTGTCCAGCGTATGCCCTGACCGGAAGCGGTCCAGCCAACCGTCTTGTCGGAGGTAAAATCGAAATCGTTGATTTGTACCGCTTCGATCCCGTAATCGTAAGACAGCAGATCCACCTCGAGATAGTCGCGTGGCCCGCCCGGAGCCTCCGCATCGGTCCACGAATCGGAGGTTAAGGCATTGGTGATATACCCCAGCCCCAGCTCATCGTAGGATGTATATAAGAGATCGTTGACGTGAGGATCCTTGAACGGAGCGTGATTTGCATAGCCGGTATGGAACCAGGTTCCAGCTTCGCCTTTATTAGTGCTGACCGAACTGCTGGAATAGACATAATACGAGCCGTTGTCCGGCAAAAAGGCCAATTGCGCTCCTAAAGCCCCCTGTTGAACGCCGGTATCGACTTCCGCAGACCAACCTATTCCGGCATTGTCCGAATAGGCGACACGAATTTTGCCGTCGCGAAGCCCGGCGATGAACACGCGGTTGTCTGGCCCAACGCCTAGCCGGACAGGCGTGCGCGCCGTAGCGCCAGATATCCAGTTATCGGCAACGAACGCGGGCATATCCTGCACATCAAACGCGTCCGTGTGGTCGTCGGACGACGAGATTTGGTCCACAGTTCCGGTCGAAACCAGCAATTTCCCATACAATGCATGCGGGTCGTTGGGGAACACGATCGCATACAGCTTGTTGTCCGAGCCAACCGTCAGCTCCGCGGCGTATCCGCTGCTCCATTCTTCGGTTTCGGACAGCTTAACCTTGATTCGGTTCGCATTATTGGTGTCCGCCAGGCCGGTTGCGGGGTTGATATCGCGCAGGCATATCGAGAAAACGTTGGTGCGATCGGCGTCCGTTCCCAGATTTTCGGAGAGGGCATAGATGACGAAATCGGCATGAACGGTCAGCGCGTTGACAGAGGGAAAAGCGTTTTCAGGAGCGCCTTTATCGTTGAAGATTTGCGGATCGTCTTCGGGATCATCGCTGAAGCTGTGCAGCGTCTGCAAAGGGTTGGCGTAGAGTCGAAGCGACGGCTGATGAACCGCGACATGGGAGACCGTGCCGCGATTTTGTTCGGCAGCCAGACCTGGCACTGCGTTAAAACGGAAATGATTGGTGGTGAATGGATAGCCTTGATCATGAGGAATGTCGGCGTAAAAGACCGCGTTGGGATTGTTGACGGCAACATAGAGGCGAGTTTGCGTATTGTTCGTTGCCCCGACTATCCTGTCCACGGTTCCTCCGTAGATGCCCATATTCTGCAATCCCGGCGCGTCTTGCGCCCGTAGCCATCCTGGCTGCACCACACCTGCCATCACAAAAAGACAAAACCAGGCAAACAATTTCCTCATAAAAGACTCCTTGATTCCGTTATACCTTACGTTATGGGATAATTTTTATTTTCGTTAATGCTTATAAAATATTTCCGTTTTTCATGCAACTTGAATCATAAGAAATCGGGCTCCTCCGCAGAATCTGTGGGTGAAGTCGGTTCCTTATATGTGCCCGAAACGACACTCCTCCCGTCTCGGTGAAAGTCAGTCGTTGAAGGGTATCCGATCAAGAGTTGCGGTTAAGAAAGCGGTTAAGTGTGCGTAGAAGAGTATGAAGAGCGTGGAGTTCACACTTCAAAGCACACTTACCCGACCCGCTTA
>CAYPWB010000517.1:0-4144 GCA_964414315.1 uncultured Planctomycetaceae bacterium
GTTTTTGCCCAATCATCTACCGTTTCCGCCGCGAAAATGGGACTGTCCCCTTCGTCTACAGCCGAGAAAACTGCGCGCGCCGCCCCGTGAATGGGTACAATTTGAGACGGCCGTGTTGCTTCCATCGATTCTTGCCGCACTCCCGGGCTGGGACATGGCTGTTCACGGGTGGGCGGCGCGGGCCGTGTTCTACGCTGCACGGGCTCCAATTGGCACGATCGGTGCAACACTTCCCGGAGGCAGGTGACGTTTATGGCCTATGAGCATCTGATCAAGGACCTGGCGGCGATTGTGGGCAAGTCCAATGTGTTGACCTCGGAAGAAGACCGCAAGGTTTATTCTTACGACGGGACGTCCACGTGGACTCACAACCCCGACGTCGTGGTCTTCCCGACCGAGACCGGGCACGTCGAAGCTGTGCTCAAGCTGGCCAACGAGAACGGTATTCCCGTGACGCCGCGGGGAGGCGGCACGAACGTGAGCGGCGGTTCCGTGCCGATCCGGGGCGGAATCGTTCTGGCCATGACCAAAATGAATCGGATCCTCTCGATCGACGCTGCAAACCTTTCGGCGCGGGTGCAGGCGGGCGTCGTGCTCATGGACCTGCAAGTGGCACTGGCCCGAGAGCGACTCTTCTTTCCGCCCGACCCGCAAAGTTTCCTCGGCGCGACCCTGGGCGGGATCATTGCCGAGAACGCCGGCGGCCCCATGTGCCTGAAATACGGAGTTACCAAGCAATACATCCTCGGGCTGCGAGCCGTTCTCCCTACCGGCCGGGTCGTGCAGTTCGGCGGCAGCACCGTGAAGAATGTCGTGGGGTACGACCTGGTTTCCCTGGTGACCGGCTCCGAAGGGACCCTGGCCGTGGTCACCGAGGCGATCCTGCGCCTGCTCCCGCTTCCTTCCGCCAGGAAGACGATCGTCGCTCTGTTCGACGACTTGCCGAAGTCGGGCGACACCGTCGGCAGGATCCTCGACCGCGGCATCATCCCGGCGAAGATCGAACTACTGGACAACTGGGTGGTGAAGAGCATCAACCGGATCACCGGCATGAGGCTGCCGGAAGACGCCGCGGCAATGCTCATGTTCGAGTGCGACGGCACGGAAGACGTCGTCGCGCACGACTCGCAGAAGGTGATCGACGTTTGCCGAGAGGTCGGCGCCACCGAGGTTCTGGTAGCGCGGGACCAGGACCAGGCGCAGGCGTACTGGAAAGCCCGCAGCGCCGGTTTCGCCGCCGTGTTCGGCGCAGCGCCCACGGTCCTGGCGGAAGACGTGACCGTGCCCCGAACGCGCATGGCGGAGTTCATCGGCCGGGTCGTGCAAATTTGCAGTGAGGCCGATGTGGAGGTGACGGTCATCGGTCATGCGGGCGACGGCAACCTTCATCCGAGCGTCATGACCGACGCCAGGAATCCGGCCCACTTCCAGAGGGCCCAGCAGGCCGTGGATCGGATCATCGAGGCTGCGGTGGAGTTCGGCGGCGTCCTGTCGGGGGAACATGGAATCGGTCTGGAGAAGCAGAAGTTCATGCGGCGCACCCAGGACCCGATCTTCATCGATCTGATGAAGAGCATCAAGCGAGTCTTCGATCCCAACGGGATTCTAAACCCCGGCAAGATATGGGAAAATGGCGGGTAATTGTTCACCGAGGACTGTCCCCTTTGCATGCTGTGGAGAAGACAGTCCGCGCCGCGAGCCCGTAAACGGGCGTAGATGGGAGCAGCGAAGTGGCCGAACACCTTGAGAATACTCGCAAGTTCCAGGCCGACGTCGAGCAATGCATGAAGTGCGGCTTTTGCGGCTACTTCTGCCCGATCTACCGGGAGCAGCGCGAGGAGAAGGGCCTGGCGCGGGGTAAGGGCCAGTTGATCCGCCTCGCGCTGTCAGACGAACAGGACCTCAGCAAGGGGTTCTGCCAGGCGATTGACAACTGCCTCTTGTGCCGAACCTGCGTGCAGTATTGCCCGGCCAAGACGCGGATCGATCACGCGGTGATTGCCGCGCGCGCCGACTACGTCGCGGAGAAGGGGCTTCCTCTTTGGAAGCGACTGGTGTTCCGTCACATCCTTCCCCGCCGTCGGCTGTTCGGCGCAACGTTGCGGGCGGCTTCCTGGTTCCAACGCATCCTGCCGCGCGGGAAAGGAAGGTTTCGCCACCTGCCGCAGTTTCTCGCGGCACTGGGCGCCGGGAGGGCCGTTCCGGAAATCGCACCGCGGTTTCTCAGAAACCGGCTGCCGGAGTGCACTCCAGCTACGGGCGTCGCGCAGTACCGAGTCGGGCTCTTTGCGGGCTGCGCCATGGAATACGTATTTCCCGAAATCGGCGAAAGGATCGTCGCAGTGCTCCGCGACCTCGGTTGCGAAGTCGTCTTTGATCGCCGGCAAGGTTGCTGCGCCGCGCCGGTGTATCTGTCGGGAGATTTCCGCACGGGAAAAAGGATGGCGGCGAGGAACGTCGAGGCGTTGGAGGACTGCGACCACGTCGTTACCGTCTGTGCAACATGCGGCTCCGGCCTGAGCGAGTATCCAACCTATCTGGCCGAAACTGCCGAGGAACGGATGCGATTCGAGCGGTTTGCCGCGAAAGTGATCGACTTCAGCCGGTTCGTCATCGACGTTCTTGCCGCCGACCTCGGTCGGCTGGCGATTAAGCCCGAGTTCCTCGGCAAGACCGTCACCTGGCACGACCCTTGCCACCTTGCACGGTATCAAGACGTCCGCGAACAGCCGCGAAAGATCCTGCAAGCGATCGAGGGACTCCGTTTCGTCGAGATGCCCGATGCCGATCGATGCTGCGGGCTCGGCGGCTCATTCAGCATCACCCATTACGAGGTTTCGCAGAAGATCGCGGATCACAAGGTCGACGCCATCCTCGCCTCCGGCGCCGATGCCGTGGTGACCGCCTGTCCAGGATGCATCATCCAGCTTCGCGATGCGCTGGCACGGCGCAAAGCGGCCGTCGAGGTTCTCCACGTCGGAGAGCTATTCACAATCCGGCCCCCGGCTGCGCATGCGGCGCCCGCAGATTCCCCCCATGGGTAACCGTTCACGGTGACCCCCATCTCGACCGCGAGCAGAAACCTCCGCGATGCGGTCTGCTCGTGCCTTGCGCCGCCCGTTACTCCATCATTGTCTTGCTGCACTCGGCTCCGACGCTTCCTTTCCGGCAAAACGTAGTGACGAAGAAGTCGGCGGAGTGTGCGGCCTGGATGTCGAGCGCTTCGGACAACCGAGCGCCGCAGGAGTCGCGGATGGACTGCATCATGGCGTTGCGGGCCGCCTCCACGGCCGGGTTGTCGGAGGGTGGCACGCCCGCATCGGTGGGCACGTCTTTCAGCGGGCCCTCGTCCAGTGTTCTCATCTCCAGACGGGCCGCCTCGGACGAAGCAAGACGCCAAACGGTCTGAAGTGCATCCTGCATCGGACCTGCGTGGTCGATCAGCCAACCGACGGCGTCCTTTGCGGCCACCGGCTCTCCGGTCAGCAGCATTCGGACGAGCCTCGGCCACTGGTCCTGCGGGGCCTTCCTGAACGCCCAATGGCAGCCCTCCATGCCCGGCAGCACGGGCAACGTAACCTCCGGCATGCCGAACACCGCGTTGTCGACGGCTATCAGGTAGTGGCAGTGCACGAGCAGTTCCAGGAATCCGCCCAGGCAGCGTTTGCCGCCCACGAAACCCACCGACACTCGGAATTCGTTCGCAAGCCGCCTGGCAGTTGCCGACCATGCGACGGCCAAGCGGCGTCCGTGCTGCGCATCGTGCAGCGCGGGGAAGAACTCGCTGGTATCGGCGCCCAACATTTGCGTGGCAAGGTGGAAATCGCCGGTGACAATCACGTTGTCGATGTCTTCGGCCTTCAGCCAGTCGATCGCCCGGTTCAATTCGGCGTCGACGTCGGCGTTGTAGGCTTCCCGGCTGATGGTGATAACCCCCACGTTGCCGTCGTGCTCGGCGTTGACGTACAACTGCTGCCACTCGGGGCTGTCTATCTGCTCGAATACGGCGGGATACCAGGCGCTTGCGGCCGCTTCGGGGTACAGCCGGTGATACTGCCGCACCGTTTCGATTGCACGCTTGGCGCCGATGCTACGGATCGTGGCGAGCATGCCCCGGCGGAACTGCGCGCATAATTCGCCAATC
>CAYPWB010000518.1:0-4136 GCA_964414315.1 uncultured Planctomycetaceae bacterium
CCCCCGCCGGCGCCCTGGACGGCCGCGGGCCAAACGCAAGGGCAGGCAGCGCCCGCGGCGGGAGCAGCCGCGGGCCGAAAGGCCCGGTTTATCACATCCGGGACGACCGAATCGCGTTTGCAGCTCGCGGCCGACGGCAAGCTGCCTGGCCTGAAACTCGAGCAGGACGAGCCCGAAGAGAAGCCGAAGGAGAAGACGGAGGGGTCGGGAATCCACCCGCTGGTCCTGTTCTGCGCCCTCTGCCTGAGTGTACTCATTTCGATTACCATGGTGCTGGTCGACGTCGATAGCCCCCAAACCGACCTTGCCCGAGAGCAGGCCCAGGCCCGCTGGACCATCGAGCGGGAGTATTTTTCCCATCTCGACCCGAATGAACCGTTGGCCGGATACCAACTACTGTTGCGCGAAGCGCACCGGGCCCACGCCCGAGGCGATCGCCAGGCCGAGCGCGAGGCCTACCGCCGCGTGCTCCGGCTCCTGCGGGCCGAGCGGGATCGGTTCCAGGGCCTCACCGGCAGCCCCAGCAGCGACCGCGAACTCGAAAGACACATTACTGTTATACTGCAAGAATAGGCCGGGCGATGCCCGCCGTTGTTGCGCGCCTCTTTGTGTTCGGCGGGCACAGCCCGCCCTACTGACTGACACCTGACACCTGACATCTAGCTTTGGACCCCAGCCAGCGATACGAAATTGTCGACACCATCGCCACGGGCGACTTCGCCGTGGTGTACCGGGCCCGCGACCTCGAACTGGGCCGCGCGGTGGCCGTGAAGCAAATCCACGCGCAGTACCTGTCCGACCCGCAGCAGTTGGCCCGCTACTGGCAGGAGGCCCAGTTGCTGGCGTCGCTGCAGCACCCGAACATCCTCACCGTGTACGACGTGGTGCGTCCTCGCGGCTGGCTTATCCTCGAACTGATGCAGCGGAGCTTGAAGCCGGAGGCCGACGGCGACGGCATCGACCTGGGCGCGCTGCGGCGCGTGCTCGTCGACTGCTGCGAGGCGCTCCGCTTCCTCCACTCCAACGGAGTGATCCACGGCGATATCAAGCCGAGCAACCTGCTACTTGGCGCCCAGGGCCGCATCGTGGTGGGCGACTTCGGCCTCGCGCGCCGCGCCAGCAGCGAACAGGGAAGCCTGCTCAAGGGCACCACCAAGTACATGGCCCCGGAGCTGGTCTCGAACCAGTTCGGACCGGTGGGCCCGGCCAGCGACCTGTACTCGCTCGGGTTCACGGCCTACGAACTGATGTGCGGCAAGCAGTTCGACACCCTGTTCCCCGGCTTGAGTAGCTTCGGGCGCGACCGGCAGATTGCCTGGATGATGTGGCATGCGGCGGCCGACCGCCGGCTGCCGGAAATCGGCAAGGTGCTCGAAGGCGTGCCGCCGGACCTCGCCGGTGTCGTCCAGCGACTTACGGTCAAGGACCTTGCGCGGCGATATCTCTCGGCCGACGACGTGCTGCGCGACCTTCGGCCGGGCGGTATGGGCGCGGCGCCGCCTCCGGTGCAGGACGATCCCGAGGCCCGGGCCGCTCGCGAGGCGGCGGCGCGGAAGAAGAAGCTTACCCGCATCGGCGCCATTGCGGCGTTGGCGTTTTCGCTGGTGCTGTCGGTGGCCATGCTGCTACCCAGTCGCGAGGCCCCCCCGCCTCCCGCACCGCCGGAGCCGGCGCGCGGCGTCGTGCGGACCGTGCTGGAAGGCGAGCGGCGGCTGGTGGTCGAGGCGGCCCGCGACGGCAGCGTCGAGGAGGTCGACTTCCGACCCGGCGACCGCTTTTTCGTCAACGACCGGGAGATGACCCTCCGCGACCTGGCCCCGGGCGACGAGGTGGAGGTGAGCGAGTTTCGCGACGATTCGGGCCGCCGGATCAAGGAGGTCCGGGCGACGCGCCCGGTGGGCCATGTGGGCCTGGTGGCCGCGGTGAAGCCCGAGGAAGCCGCGTTCACACTGGCCGTGACCGAAGGCGAACAGAAGGGCAAGGAGTGGACCATCTACGTGCCGGAGGAACTGCCCATCGAGTTCAACGGCCGACACGAACGCGACGGCCGGCCCGTCGCCCTGGCCGACCTCCAGGTGGACGACCGCATTTCCGCGCGCCACAAGGGCACGCCCACCGGTCGCGTGGCCACCAGGTTGACGGTGCTGCGCGTGGTGGAAACCGAGGGCGTGCTGCGTGAGGTGCATGCCGAGCGGGGCGAGTTGGTGCTGGCCTCCGGTCCGGCCGAGTCGGCCGTGCTGCGGCGCCTGCCCCTGGCCGAGAAAGTCGAGGTAACGCTCAACGGCCGGCGCGTGCTCGACGAGAAGCTGCTGGGCCCGGCCAACCTGCAACCGGGCGACCGCGCCACCGTGGCCCACGATACCCGCGTCGTGCGCGTCGACGCTTACCGCGTACTGGGCACCGGCGGGGTGATCGAGCAGGTGCACGTCGAGGCCGGCACGATCGACGTGCGCGTGGAGGGCGCGGCCCGGCCGGCCAGCTTCCGCATCGGTCCGAAGTGCGAGGTCACCTTGGCCGGGCAGCCTGCCGAACTGGCCGACCTGCGCCGCGGCGACGAGGTGGACATCACCCACGACGACCCCGGCGCGGCCAGTCCGGAGCCCATCGCCCTGGTCGCCCGCCGGCCGGCCGACGAGCGCCGCTGGGCCCTGCTGGTGGCAAACCAGCAGTTCGACGACCGGCGTCTCTCGCCGCTTGAGCACCCACTGCCCGACGCCCGGCTGCTGCGCGATACCCTTACCAGCCGTTACAAGGTGCCCGCCACGCAAACGCTCCTGCTGGCCGACGAGAGCCTCGTGCGGCTGGAGCAGGGCATTCCCGACTTCCTCCGCCGCCTCGGCCCGTCCGACCGCCTGCTGGTGTACCTCGCCGGCCACGCCTATCAGGACGACCAGGGAACCGTGTACCTGGCGCCGAAAAACTTCGACTTCTCGCGTATGGATACGACCGGGTTGCGGCTCCAGTGGCTGGTCGATGCATTGGAAGGCTGCACCGCGGGCGAGAAGCTGCTTTTGCTGGACGCCGGCCACGCGGGCGAGGGCGACGACCTGAAACGCCAGCCCTCGGCCGTCGAGCTGATCGGCGCGCTCGACGCCCCGCCCGGCCGCTCGCCGCTGCGTACCGTTACCGCCGTGGCGGGCACCAGTGAGGGCGAACGGACGATCACGCTGGAGGACGGCGAGCGGGGGCTATTCGCTACCATGCTGGCCGCAGCCTACTCCGGCGCGGCCGACCGCAACCGCGATACGCGCATCGAGCCGACCGAGTTGTTCACGTACCTGAGCGAGACGATGCCGCGCGAGGCCGAGCGCCTTTCCGCCGCGCAAACGCCGCACCTCGTGCTGCCCGACGACCGCCCGCCCCGATTGAGCGAGGAGGCCAAGACGGCCATCCGCCGATTGGCCGTGCACCTGCGCGCCGCGCAGCCCGACCGCGAAACGATCGATCCCGACTACGCCATTGCGAGGGAACTTGCCGGCGACGAGTTGGAGCCGCGCCTCATTTACGGCCTGCTGCTGCTGAAAGCGCGCGACCGGACCGATACCGTGCCGCACTTCGAGGAGCTGAACCTCGCCCAGCCCGACCTGCTGTTGCCGCTTCAAGCGATGGCCTGGATGCAGTTCGACATGCGTCGGTACCCGGCCGGCGTGGTGCGGTTGGCGGAACTGGTCGGCCGCATTCCCGTCCCGAAGGACGGCCAAGGGTACGACGCGCACACGCTAGGGCTGTTCACCTGGGCGGGGCGGCTGCGCGAGTTCGCCGCACGGGCCGTGCCCGACGCGTGGCAGGTTCCCGCCGAAACACTCGGCCGGCTCGACGCGGCTGTTGCCGGGCACGGTTCCGACGCCCGGCAGGCGTTCGACGAGGGTCGCGCGGCCGTGCGCCAGGCCGTGACCGAGTTCGACAATCGCATCCTCGCGGCCGAGGACGACGCCACCGAAGCCCGGCTCAAAGTCGAACGCCGCCAGCTCAGCCACTACGCCTCCTTTCCCTTCGACCAGGAAGCCGCCCGCATCCTCGCCGGGCTCGATAACGAGTGATATTCGCTGGACCGAGGCGGCCGGGTACTGCGCACGGCGCTCGGCTAAGGGCTCGCGAAGGAATAAATGGCCGATTTAGGCGCGGCGAGGACAAGG
>CAYPWB010000519.1:0-4106 GCA_964414315.1 uncultured Planctomycetaceae bacterium
GGGCCGGGGGCGAGGGCCTGTGGGGTCTGCGCGAGATCGGGGCCAAGTCTATTGGCCCATGCCCCTCACCCTAGCCCTCTTTCAGAGGGAGAGGGAACGTGGTTCCGAGCCTTTCCCGACGGCCTCGAACGGCGCCAGCACATGCCCGGCCCACCGGGTTCGGTGAATGTTTCCATGGGAGTCTTCCTGCTCACCCCGAAACCGAGAAATCACTATGGCGGAACCAACGATCTTTAGGCGCATTCTCGACGGCGAAATCCCGGCCGACGTGGTTTACGAGGACGACCACTGCCTGGCGTTCCGCGACATCAATCCCCAGGCGCCCATACACGTCGTTCTCATCCCGAAGAGGGAAATCGCCACCCTGGACGACTTCGGGGATGGGGACCACTCTGTAGCAGGCCATCTGTTGCTGGCGGTGGGGAAGGTGGCGGAGAAACTGGGCATTCAGGGCCGGTATCGGGTGGTGGTCAACTGTGGCGCCGAGGCGGGGCAGGAGGTGATGCACGTGCATTTTCACATTCTGGCGGGCCGGGCCTTCGGGTGGCCCCCCGGCTAGCCACCCTGCTTTTGGGACAGTTTCGGGCTGTGCCCCTTTTCAATAACCCTTCCATCGGTTACAATGCCTGGAGCTTGGCGCAAGGGGCCGCCCAGCCGAAACTCATTCCAAGGCATTGCTTATGTCGACCCGCATTGGGGCAGGTCACTACCCACGGTATGGGGAACGCATCGCCCCGGCCACGCTTCGCACGGTGCTGCTGGAACCGGTACCCGATCGGCTCCAGCCGGCGTCGCGCGATGCGCCGTTGCGGTTGTGCGATCTGGACGAGCAAGCCTGGGGCCGTCTGCCCGACGAAAGGCTCGCGGAACTGGCCGAGTTGGTCGTCGATCGGGTAGGCGCCGGGTGCGCGCGCCGGGTGTTCGACGAGACGCAGTTCCCCCGCCCGCCTAAAGACGTGCAACTGGGCGACCTGCACCTGGAGCATCGCACGCACCTGTGCCTGTCGCGCGAAGGGTTCGACAAGGACTTCCCCTCGCTGGGCAACCACACCATCGGCGAAATCCTCAGCCTGCGGGCCTTCGGGCCCCGGTGCCTGGTCGATTTGCTCAGCGCATTGGAAACGGTTCTCGGGCGGCACGCGGAAACCGACCCGCGGTTGGTGGCGGCGGCCGAGCGTTTGGCCGCGTTGCCGGCGGCGCGGCGTGTACGGGCCGACGATCCGCGGTTCGGCAAGGCGATTCGCGCCGTCGATGTCGAGGCAACCAACGCGAAGGACTTGGCCGACCGACTACTCCAGCGGCGGCACGTTCCGC
This sequence comes from uncultured Planctomycetaceae bacterium, assembly GCA_964414315.1. Lineage (GTDB taxonomy): Bacteria > Planctomycetota > Planctomycetia > Pirellulales > Thermoguttaceae > PWXP01. The sequence continues at coordinate 1,315 of CAYPWB010000519.1, forward strand.
CCGATCCGGCCTTCGCCGCCGGTCAGGTCGAGAAGCTGTGCAACGGCATCGAGGAGGCGGCCCACCTGACCCTCGAACAGGAACTGATCGACATATTCGCCGGCGGCGTGGTCGATCGGAATCGCGACATTCTGCTGGGCTACTACGGTTGGGACGACGGCCGGCAGCACACGTTGTCGGAAATCGGCGACCGTTTCGGCATTACCCGGGAACGAACGCGGCAAATCTGCGCGAAGCTCATTCGCAAGCACAAGCATCCGGAACGCATTTTCGCACCGGTCTTGGAACGCGTTGTGGCGCTGATTGAACAGCGGGCTCCATGCGCGGCGACGCAACTGGCCGCCGAGTTGGCCGAACAGGGCTTCACCGCGGTCGGCATGAACATCGACGGCGTACTGGGCGCCGCCGGCCTGCTGAATCGGCCCGCACGTTTCTCGCTGGAGTGGGTCGGCATGGCCCGGCGCCGTCTGGTTGGGCTGGTGGTGGCCGAGGGCGACGCGGAACTCGTTACCGCCGCCGTCGAGGTGGCCCGACGCGAAATCTACTACCATGGCATCGCCACGCTCACGCAGGTGTGCGCCCAGGTGAAGCAGCGCGTGACGGGCCGATGCAAGGAGCAAGTCGTTACCCGCGCCGTCGAAGCCCTGCCCGGCTTCGTCTGGCTCGACCGGAAGGCCGGATGGTTTCGGGTCGGCTCCGTTTCGAAGCACGGACTGCCGAAGACGATCGAGAAGGTGCTGGCGGTGGCGGGCGAGGTGAGCGTTGGCGCGCTGCGCGAGGCGATGAGCCGCAACCGCCGGCTGTGGCGCGACCTGCCCCCCGAGCCGGTCCTGCTGGAATTCTGCCGCCGGATGCCCGGGGTGCGCGTGGAAGGAAAGCGGATTATCGGCGACCCGCCCAAAGACTGGAAGAAGGCCCTGACCGGTGTCGAGGCGAAGCTGGTGCGCACCCTCATGAAACATGGACCGGTGATGGACCGCGGCCAGCTTGAAGACCTGTGCGTTTCCGGCGGCATGAACCGGTTCAGTTTCCACGCTTTCCTGGCCTGGTCGCCCGTGATTGCCCAGCTTGGGCACAGCGTGTACGGCCTGCTGGGCAGCAGCGCGACCGCCCGGCAGTTGAAATCGCTTTCCGCCCGGCGCCGCGCCGAACGGCTGGCCCACCGCGTGCTCGAAGGCCACGGCCGCACCGAGGACGGGCGGGTGTGGCTGAAGTACCGGCTTTCGAAGGCGGCCAGCACCTACGCGGTCATTACCATTCCCGCCGCGCTGAAAGACGTGGTGCGCGGGCGGTTCCAACTGCTCGGCACGGAAGGCGACGCCATCGGCACGCTGGCCACGAAGGACGGTCGGGCCTGGGGGCTCGGCGCCTTCCTGCGGCAGCAAGGCGCGCAAATCGACGATGGCATCATCGTCACGCTCGATTTGGAGCAGCGGACCGCCACCGTGGCCATGTGCCCGCCCGAGGAACCGCCCTCCGGCGATTGATGCCCGCCCATGCGACTCTCTCCCGAAGGCGCCCGATGGTTCATTCGCGTACGCTGGCTGGCGTGCGCCGCCGTGTTTCTCACCGTTTGGTTCACCTCCTCGGTGCTCGGCGTGGTCGCCCGTCCGCTTCCGCTCTACGTGGTCGGCGCCGGCATGGTGGCGTACAACCTGCTGTTCGAATGGATGCAGCAGCGGATGCTGGCGGGCGACCTGAACGTCGAGCGAAGCATCTTCCGGCAGGTGGCCTGCGACCTGGTGGCACTCACGCTGCTGTTGTACTTTTCCGACCTCGCACGGAACCCGTTCCTGTTCTTCTTCGTGTTCCACATGATTATCGCCAGCATGTATCTGCACGGCCGGGCGCCCTACCTGGTTGGGGCGATGGCCGTCGGTCTGGTGGGCGCCGTGTTGCTGCTGGAGTATCTCGGCTGGATTCCGGTGTTCCCGCTGCGCTACCCGACCGATTCGGTGGCGCCCACCGTACGGTCGCTCGACGGGCTGTACCTGGTCGGGCTGTTCGTGGCGTTTGCCAGCACCATGTGGATGGCCGTGTACTTCACCACGTCGATCCACCATTACGTCGACCGCGCGTTCGCTGAGTTCCGTCAGAAGGAGAAGATGGTGGGCATCGGCCAGCTCGTGGCCGGCATCGCGCATCAAATTGCCAACCCGCTCGACGGCGTGCAGAACTGCCTGCAGCGGGTCGGTGAGCGAGTGAAAGACGACCCGCGGCTGACCGAATACGTGCAAATGATGGCCGAGGCCCTGGAGCGGATCGAGCGCACCGCCAAGCGCGTTCAGGCGTTCGCCCGGCCGCGCGGCATTACGCTCGGCCCGACCGACGTGAACCGGGCCGTCGAAGGCACGCTCCAGGTGCTGGGCACCAGCCACGGGCCGCACATTCGCGTAGAAACCGAACTGGGCGAGGTTCCGCTCGTGCTGGGCGATCATTACACGCTGCAGGAGGTGTTCTTCAACCTGTGCGCGAACGCCCTGGCCGCCATGCCGCGCGGCGGCACCCTCACCCTGCGCAGCTACGCGCTCGCCCGTAGTGAAGAAGACGCCGCCGGCTGCGTGGCCGTCGACGTGAGCGACACGGGCGTGGGCATCCCCCGCGTCGAGATGGAACACATTTTCGAGCCCTTCTACACCACGCGCGGCGAAACGGGCGGCACCGGCCTCGGTCTCGGCCTGTGCCGCATGCTCATCAACGAGATGGGCGGCCGCATGACCGTGCAAAGCGCCCTCGGCCAAGGCACCACCTTCACCGTCATCCTCCACCCCGCCGGCGATGCCGACGAACCC
>CAYPWB010000520.1:0-4093 GCA_964414315.1 uncultured Planctomycetaceae bacterium
TGCACCAGGGCGCGCTCGACTCGATCACCGCGAACAACGCCGCCACCGTTTCGCTGTGGATTCACGGCGCCAATTCACAGCCGCGCAGCGATGACGCCTTCGGATTTGACAACGGCGCTGACGCGCGCCAAATGCAAGCGCACCTTCCGTGGAACAATCGCGTCATCTACTGGGATGTCGGCGGTGGTTCGGCGGGTGGAGTGCACCGGATAAACAAGACCGAGAACGACACCACGAAATGGCGGGGCCAGTGGAACCACTACGCCTTCGTGAAGAACGGCACCACCTCGAAGATCTATCAGAACGGACAACTTTGGCACAACGGGACGACATCCGCTTCCATCGGCCAGATTGTTCGTGGCGTGATCGGTTCCCGGGCTGACGGCACCTCGAACTACGGGGGCCTGATCGACGACTTCGCCGTTTTCGACGTCGAACTGACCACAGGCCAAATCGCCGACCTCGCCGGTGGCACCCTTTCCCCGGCCAGCTTTGTAACCAACGAGTATTATCAGCGGGTCATGGCCGACCAACCGTTCGTCTACTACCAGTTCGACGGCGATAGCGGCACCAATGGCTCCACGCTCTGGGATTCCTCGGGCAACGGCCGCAACGGCACGTACCAAGGCGGCAGTACGCTGCTGGACCCCAACCAGCGGCTGCCCTACGGCGGCCTTGCGGCGCATTTCAGCCCAAGTTCCGAACGCGCGGCCGGCACGACAGCCCAGCCGTCGACCAATTCCGTATCGGTGGAGGCTTTGGTTAAGTCGGATACCGACCTGTGGGACGCCACGGGCCCGCTTGTGTCGAAACGCGATGCCTTCATCCTGCACCCGCGCGAGGGTGAAAGCACGCTCCAGTTCTACGTACACGTAGGAGGTTGGCAACCGATCGATTACGACCCGATCGCCGACGACCCCGATTTCAGCCTGACCGACTGGCACCACTACGTCGGCACCTTCGACGGCACGACCGGCGACTTGTCGCTCTTCATTGACGGCGACCTGAAAGCGTCGAGGAACTTGGGGGCGGGACAAACGATCACCAGTTCGTCCAATCCGCTGTACATCGGCTTCGACGCTGGGGGCCCAAACCGATATTTCGACGGGCTGATCGACGAGGTAGCCGTCTACGATTACGCGTTGAGTCCCGAGCAGGTGTGGTCCCACTTCGCGGCCGTACCGGAGCCGGGAACCGCGGTGCTGCTGGTTGCGGCCTTGATGGTTGCAGCCGTAGGCCGCCGCCGACGCCGGATTTGAGATCTGAGCAAGCGGCGTTCAGTCATGGAGGGAAGCTTATGGCCGCCGGCAATTGGAACTCGATCGTTCGCAGCCCGCGACGCGGTTTTACCCTCGTGGAACTCTTGGTGGTCATCGCCATCATCGGCATTCTCATTGCGCTGCTGCTTCCGGCCGTACAGAGCGCTCGCGAGGCCGCCCGGCGAATGCAGTGCACCAACAACATGAAGCAGGCGGCCCTGGCGTTGCACAACCACCATGAGCGGACGGGGCACTTCCCACACGGCACGTACAACCACATGGACCGCACCGGCCAAACGCCGTTTCCCAGTAACAAGTACGACCGCCGATGTTGGATGCACGACATCCTTCCTTTTCTCGAACAGGCGCCGCTGTACGAGGCGTTCCACAAGCACATGGAAACCGGGGCCAGCGCGTTGGCGTTCCCGCAATTGGACACCGTGCTGCCGATGGCCATGTGCCCGTCCGACCCGACCGGCCCGAAGCTGCACACGTTTTGGGGCGGCATCGGCCAGCCGACCCAGGGCTTCTCGGGCAACCTCGTCGCATGCGCCGGCAGCGAGTATTTCAACGGCACGGGTTCCGACGCTCATTTGGCCAGCGCCGACCGTAACGGCCTTTTCTACGCCGTCTCGAAGGTGCGCATCGGAGACATTCGCGACGGCACGTCGAACACGGCCATGCTGAGCGAGTTGATCCTCAGCCCCGACACCGATTCGCACGACATCCGCGGGCGGTACCACAACCCGGCGCACGGCGGCGTGCTGTTCAGCACGCGCATTCCGCCCAACACGCTCGTGCCCGACCGGCTGAATTGGTGCGCCAACAACCCGGTGCCGCGGGCGCCGTGCATTTGGGTGGGCACCGAAATGTTCGTCAGCGCGCGGAGCTATCATCCGGGCGGGGTGAACCTGGCGCTGGCCGATGGCTCGGTCCGCAATATTTCCGAAAGCATCAACCCGGAAATCTTTCGCGGCCTCGGCAGCCGATCCGATGGCGAGATTCCGGGCGACTTCTGAGGGAAACGACGATGCGCGCCAACCGGAACATCCTGCGAGCCGTGTCGCTTGCCGCCGCGCTCCTCCTGCCGTTCGCAGCCGGCTGCGGCGGGCCGGCGGGGAAGGTTCCCGTTGCGGGCACCGTCACGTGGAACGGGCAGCCGTTGCCCGACGGGCATATCGTGTTCGAGCCCCTCGACGCAGCGATCGCCCCCGACGCCGGCCCGATCCGCAACGGCGCCTTCTCCCTGCCGGCGAGCCCCGGCGCGAAGCGGGTCGAAATCCATGCCGACCGGGAAATCGGTCCGCCGGACCCGGTCATGGGCGTCAGTCCCCGCGAAACCTACCTCCCGGAGAAATACGCCGGGTCGAACAGCATCCTCCGCGCTACCGTCGAGCCCCACGGCGAGAATCGTTTCACCTTCGAACTGACCGAGTAGCGCCGGCGGGAGAAAGCGGCAATGAATTGCCGCACTCCCAAGGCCGCGAGCGAGGTTACTCGGGGCGCATCGCGCGCCGGATCACCTCGGCGTCGAAGTAGTTGATCGACATGCCGGCGTCGACCACGATATGTTGCGCATTGATGCCGCTCGACCGCGGGCTGAGCAGAAAGGCCGTCACGTGCGCCACCTCGGCGGTGCGCAGGGCCTCCTTGCGGGGAATGACCTGCTCGGCGTAAAGGTATGCGTCGACATAGCCGGGAATGCCGGCCGAGGCCGAAGTTTTCAGCAGCCCGGGCGCCACGGTATTGAACCGCACGCGCGAGAAGCGGCTGAACGACTTTGCCAGGAACGCGACCGACGAATCGAGCGCGGCCTTGATGGGCGCCATGAAGCCGTAGTTTTCGCTGGCCATGCGCGTGGTCGAAATGGAAACGGTCACGACCGACGCCTCGGGTTCGAGCAGGTCTTTCATCGCGTTCGCCACCGCAATGAGCGAGTAACAGGAAACGTCGACCGCCTGGAGGAACGCCGCCCGGGGCGTCTCGTGGAACGGCTTGATCCCGTCTGAGTAATCGGCGAAGGCGATCGAGTGCACCAGGCCGGCGAACCGCTCGCCCCGGCCGGCCAGCGCGTCGCGAAGCTGGGCGATTTGGCCGGGCTTTTCCACGTCGCAGGTGTACACGTCGCGGCCGGCGAGCAGCTTCTCAGTCGTCGAACGCACGCCTTCGTCGCGGACGACATGAACGCAGCGCGCGCCGGCCTCCTCCAGGGTGCGGGCGACGTGGTAGGCGACGCTCTTGCGGTTGGCCACGCCGAAGACGAGGATCGATTTCCCCTCGAGTTGCAGGAAGTCCATCGCGTCAGGCTCCTCGCGTTGCCGCGGTGCAGGCAAACTGGAACCGGACGGCCGTCTTCCCGTCGACCGTCACCTTGGCCGTCAGGAAGAACGCGTCGGCCAGACGCTCGGTCAGTTCGACCTCCATGCGGAGCGTTTCGCCCGGGCGAACCATACGCTTGAACCGCACGTCGTTCATGCGGGTGGCCACGGGCACGCGGTCCGACTCGCCGGTGAACTGCCCTGAAAGCAGGATGGCACCGCACTGCATGGCCGCTTCGCACAACAGCACGCCGGGAACGAGGGGAAACTCGGGATAGTGGCCGGCGAAGAATTCCTCGCTGCCGGTAAACGTCTTCTCGGCCACCAGGCGCGTTTCCGACCGCTCGACAAGCCGATCGACCAGCAGGAACGGCGGCCGGTGCGGGATGGCGTCGAGGATTTCCCGGGGGATGGGTGTTGTCATGGAAAGTCGTTCAAGTTGGGGGGCGAGGGGAAAGGGGACAGGTCCCATTTGCCGGAACGGCCCTTCGGGTGCTTCGCACAAATCGGACCTGT
>CAYPWB010000521.1:0-4086 GCA_964414315.1 uncultured Planctomycetaceae bacterium
TCCCAAGCGGCTCCGGTTCCGAAGCCCTACTTTATACCCTCCGGTCGGGCGATCGACAATTTCAATAAGTGTGGTTGATGCATACGAAAAAGTTAACTATACTGTTCGCATGGAATGCCTCAACTATCACCACCTGCGCTACTTCTGGACCGCGGCGCGCGAGGGAAGCATCCGGCGGGCGTGCGAGAAGTTGCTGGTGAGTCAGCCTACGGTGAGCACGCAGATTCGCCAGCTCGAGAAATCGCTGGGCGAGAAGCTCTTCGCCCGCGTCGGACGGAACCTGGTGCTTACCGACGCCGGCCGGACCGTCTATCGCTATGCCGACGAGATCTTTGCACTGGGCCAGCAGATTCCGGATGCGATTTGCGGCAAGTCGTCGCTGCATGAGATGAAGCTGGTGGTCGGCGTGGCCGACGTGCTCCCGAAACTGATCGCGTACCGGCTTTTGGAACCGGCGCTCCGCCTTCCCGAGCCGGTCCACTTCGTTTGCCGCGAAGGACGAGCGGAGGATCTGCTGGCCGATCTGGCCGTCCACCGGCTGGATCTGGTGCTGTCGGATGCACCCGTCGCGCCTGCAATTCACGTGCGCGCGTTCAACCATCTGCTGGGAGAGTGCGGCATTTCGATTTTTGGGACGGCCGTGCTTGCCAAGCGCTACCGCCGCAATTTCCCCCAGTCGGTTGACGGTGCTCCCATGCTCCTCCCCACGGAAAATACGACGCTTCGTCAGGTATTGGAGCAGTGGTTCCACGCGGAAGCGATCCGGCCGGCGACCGCGGCGGAATTCGAGGACAGCGCGCTGCTGAAGGTGTTCGGCCAGGCGGGCCTCGGTTTGTTTCCCGTGCCTGCCGCCATTGAGGACGAAGTTCAGCGGCAGTACCGCGTTCGCATTGCGGGCCGCATCGAAGCGGCCAGAACCCAGTTTTACGCAATATCCACCGAACGGAAGTTGCGGCATCCCGCAGTGAAGGCGATCTCCGAGGCGGCCAAGGACACCCTCTTCGCCGGCGCCGGTTGAGCCGCACCCCGCTGCTGCGCCGCGGAGCGAAAAACGGCCGTTCCTAGGTCGGCGGCGAGGACCGGGGAAAACGGGACAGGTCCGATTTGCCGGAATGGCCCGAAGGGTGCTTCGCACAAATCGGACCTGTCCCGTTTTCCCCGTCATTGTATGCGAAGGGGACAGTCCCGTGTGAACGGTGACTCCGGTGGACAAAGAGGCCCTGTTGTCGTAGGCTGGCTGTGGACCCGCTTGCGGCTGCCGAACCATCAACCCATCGACTCCCACAACCCCAGGAGCTTTCGGATGCGAAGAGCCCTCTCTGCGTACCCGTCCACTGCCTGTTTGCTGCTCGCCGTCAGTGCTCTCTCGACGACGGGGGTTGCCACCCAATCGCCGGGCGCCGAACAGAAAACGGTGCTCATGCCCATGGTCGAAGGCGAGTGGTAGCGGATTGCCGACGACGACCCGGACGTTTCGCCTTTCCGCATTACGGAGGACGGCGGCTCGAACACCTGCGATTTCACGATCTATCAGGACGCGCAAGGCCTTTGGCACGCCATCGCCTGCGTTCGGGGCACGAACGCCCCGGGGCGCGCGTGTTCCACCAATGGACGAGCGAGTCGCTGGAGGCCGAGGACTGGCAGCCGCAGGGCGTCGTCCATTGGCCCCGCGGCACGCGGCTTGGCGAGCCGACCAGTATCCAGGCTCCGCACGCCTTGAAGCACGACGGTAAATACTATTGCTTCTACAACTCCGGAAGCCACGGCGCCCGCGCCATGGTCAGCGACGATGGAGTCGAATGGTCCGTATTCACCAATGTCGAAGGCAAGGAATCGATTTTCAGCATGGGCCGCGACGTGAACTTGTTCCACGACGTGGGACGTAACCGCTGGCAGGCTACCTACACGGGCGAGTGGCCCGGCGGTGAAGGGCACGCGATGGTCGCCCGCACCGCTCCCCGACTGGCCGGCCCTTGGAGCGACCCGCCGGTACCCGTGAAGACGGATGGAAACCCGGAGTCGCCCTTCCTTGTGAAGCGCGGCCGGCATTGCTATCTGTTCCAACAGATGGAGGTTTTCCTCTCCGACCGGCCGACGCATTTCCGCGGCGATCCCCTGACGCACATGACGGGCATCTGGTACGGCGGCCGGTGGGCGCCCGAGGTGATCACGCACAACGGACAGGACTACCTGGCGGGTTACGGGCGGGGCCTGTGGGTGGCCAGGCTAAGATGGGTCGAGATGACGCCGTCCGAGGCCCACGCCCACGCCCGACCGATCCTCGAAGAGGTCCGGGCCGGCCGCGCCGCTGCCGAGAAACGTCGTCAAGAGCGTGAACGCCGGAAGAACTCGGACGGCTGAACGCGACGCGACGGAATGCCCAAAGGCCTCAACAAGCCAACTGAACTCGCAGGTAGATCGCACCGGTTCTGCTTTCCTTCTTCGCGCCTTTGCGGGAAGCCATCTCGCTCCGAAGCGGAAACCCGTGCGGCCGACCCGCTGCATGGGCGGGTCGACGACCGGGGAAGGCGTCGTGTCGGACACGGGTGTTTGCCCACCCCTATTCCGGCAGGCGGCGGATGGGGTATGATGGGGCGGTGCGGACGCCAGGATTGACCGCCCCCCTTGCCCTAGGAGCGAGTATGCCCGACCCCGATTTCCCCGACTTCTCGCAGTTGCGCCCGCAGGGACAGCCGGAGTGGCAGATGGGACAGCCGCCCGGCGCGAAACCCGAGGGGCAGCCGGATGCACCGCCGGAGGCCCAGGCGAGTCGGCAGCCCGGTAGGCAAGCCGATCCGCCGGCGAACGCTCCGCCCTCTTCCTCGCCGCCCGACGCCACGGCCGAAACACCCGTCGCCGCGCCCGTCGTCGAGGCAACCGCCGCATCGGAAACGAAGCGGCTGTTCGACCGCATTCTCGCGCAGGTGCGGAAGATTTACGTGGGCCAGGAGGAGTTGGTGCGGGGAACGCTGGTGGCGCTGTTCTCCGGGGGGCACGTGCTGATTGAGAGTGTGCCGGGCCTGGGCAAAACGCTGTTCGTGCGCACGCTGGGGCAGGTGCTCGGCTGCCGGTTCGGGCGTATCCAGTTCACGGCCGACCTGATGCCGTCCGACATCACCGGCGCGCCCGTGTTCGATATGAAAACGCAGCAGTTCGTGTTCCATCCCGGGCCGGTGTTCACGCAGCTTCTGCTGGCCGACGAAATCAACCGCTCGCCGGCCAAGACGCACGCGGCCCTGCTGGAAATTATGCAGGAATACCGGGTCACCATCGAGCGGACCAGCCACCGCATCGACCGGCCGTTTTTGGTCATGGCCACGCAGAACCCGATCGAGACCGAGGGCACCTACAACCTGCCCGAGGCGCAGCTCGACCGGTTCATGTTCAAGCTCATTGCCGATTACCCGTCGGCCGAGGAGGAGGCGGGCATTCTGGCAATGCACGGGCGGCAGGTCGATCTGGACGCGAAGCTGGGCGAGCTGGAAACCGTGACCAGCCCGGGCGAAATCGTCGAGGCCACGCGGCGCAACGGGCAGGTGCGCATCGACCCGAAGCTGCTCGACTACATTAACACGCTCGTTCGGCTCACGCGGCAATGGCCGCAGCTTCACATGGGTGCCTCGCCGCGCGCCGGCATTGCGCTGATGCAGGGCGCCCGCACGCTGGCCGCCTTCCACGGGCGCGACTATGCCGTGCCCGACGACGTGGTCGAGCTGGCCCTGCCGGCTTTGCGGCACCGGGTGATCCTGTCGGCCGAGGCGGAGGTCGAGGGGCACACGGTCGACGCCCTGCTGGGCGACCTGATTCGCACGGTGGAGGTGCCCCGGCTGTGACGCCCATCGTGGTCGTGCTGCTGGTGATTGCCGCCGTGGCCGCGCCGTTGGGCGCGGCGGCCCGCTGGCTGCACGTCACACCTCGGGCGAGGCTGGTGTATCTGGCCCTGGCACCGGCCACGGCCACCTTCGCGCTGCTGCTGGTTCCGCAGGCGGTGTGGGTGGTGGCGGCCATCGACGGCCTGCTGCTGGCCGCCACGCTGGCCGACGCCGCCACGCTTCCCCGCAAGCGGGAGCTGAGCATCGAGCGCAG
>CAYPWB010000522.1:0-4079 GCA_964414315.1 uncultured Planctomycetaceae bacterium
CCCGGCACCGGCGCTGCTGGGGCCGGGAGCAGACGTTCTTCGATCCACGCCATTACTTGGCTCTGCTGGAGCGGAAGCCGGGGGCGTTCGACCATGCCCGACCGGTCCAAGACTGGGACCTGCCCGAGTGTTTCTGGACCCTGCGGCGCCGGCAGGAAGTGGAACTGGAGGGTCGAGGCACGCGGGAGTTCATCAAGGTGCTGCGGCTGCTGGAGCGGACAAGCCTGAAACGGCTGACCGCGGCGGTGGAGCGGGCATTGCAGATCGGAGCCACGACGGTGGAGGCCGTACGGCTGATCCTCCAGGCCCAGGGCGAGGAGCCCACCCGCTGGTTCCGGCTCGACGGTCGCCCGCACCTGGCCGCCGTCCACGTGCCGCGGCCGAATCTTTACGCCTATGCTTCCCTGAAGCGTGATGCCGAACGCGGCATGGACCATCATTCCGCCATGGCGACCTCCTTGAGCACGGGAGGTGGGGCATGAAGAAGACCGAAACAAAGAGCACCGTACTGCTGAAGCATCATCTGAAGGCTCTGCGGCTGCCGACCATGCACGCCGAGTGCGAGAAAGTGGCCGCCCGCTGCGCGAAGGAGAACGTCGACCACCTGGGCTTCCTGCTGCAACTGTGCGAGTTGGAACTGCTCGACCGCGAGAAGCGATCCTACGCCCGCCGGCTCAAGGAGGCCCAGTTCCCCAACATGAAGACGCTCGACGACTTCGACTTCGCCGCCCAACCGTCGTTGAATCGGCTGCTGATCAGCGAACTGATGCGCGGTGCGTACCTCGACCAGCGCGAGGCGGTCATCCTGGTCGGCAACCCCGGCACGGGCAAGACCCACATCGCCACCGCCCTGGGCATCGCCGCCTGCGGCCAGGGAAAGCGGGTGCGGTTCTGGAAGGTCACCGAACTGGTCACCGCGCTGATGGAGGCCCGCGAGGAGCGGCAACTGCTGCGCATGAAGAAGCAACTCGCCCGGCTGGATCTCCTGATCCTCGACGAACTGGGCTACGTGCCGACCAGCAAGCTCGGCGCCGAACTGCTCTTCGACGTCGTCAGCGCGGCCTACGAACGCAACAGCGTGGTCGTCACCACGAACCTGCCGTTCGAACAGTGGACCGAGGTGCTCGGCAGCGAACGCCTCACCGGCGCCGTGCTGGACCGCCTGACCCACCGCTGCCACATCCTCGAAGCTACCGGCGAAAGCTACCGGCTCAAAGACGCCCAGCACCGCCGCCGGTCGTCGGCCCAAGCCAAATCGCCAAAATCCTCATCGCCGAACCAATCGCCAAAAGCGGCAAAATCCGCCCCTCCTCCGGAGGAGGGGCGGAAGCCTTGACCAACCCCAACCCCAGAGACTACCCTAAACCTTAACAACCTTCATCCCAGGCGCCACACTTTTCAACCGCCCCGCGCTACGCTTTCTCAGCGCCGTTTACAGGGGGGCTGCGGAGCACAGGTTCTTGTGGGTCCGCTGTTGAAGCAACATCGGGCGGGTGGCACGGAACCGTTTCAGGACCGGGCAGGATATTGCGGCAGCCGCCGAATGCGACGACGCGGGCTAAGCGCGATGCGTTGGCCGGAAGCTGTGGCAACGCCCGCCTTTCTGCAGGTCGTACTACTTCGCGGTGCGTGCAATAAGCGGCCCGGCTGGGCGGCTCGCGCAACAATGCCCCTTAGCTCGCGTGCGTACACGACACTCCACCCGTTTCACTGCAGACGCACCGCTCTCTAGGCGCACCGACAGATGTGCTTACGGGAGCAGTCGCCGTTCCGGGATCGGTGGAGTGAGGCATCTGGTTTTGGCTTCGTCGGGTAGTGTTAGATGACCCCGACCGTGCGGGGCCCGGAAGGGCAGTGGGGTAGATCGACGCCGGTGCGGCAAGACAGGGCCGCTCTGCGGCCAACGGTTCCGCGGCCGGTCGCGGGGAAGAATCTCGTTGACACCGCCTTCGCCGCCCTTATACTGGGGTTCGTGCCGGCAACGGTTGTCGGCATGTCGGGCCATGCAGCCCGGCAAGAATGTCGTTCAGTGGTAGATGTGTTCCTGCCGCTCGCTTTTGGAGGTTTTTCCATGTCCCGTGCTTGTTCGTTCAGCTTGCTTTTTGGCGTCATGCTTGGCGTCCTGGCCGTGTGCCCAGCCGAGGGCGCCACGGTCATCGGCTACTGGAAGTTCGACGAGTTCAACACCACGTCCGGGAACCACAACAATCCGGCCGACAACTTCCAGGTGGTCGACTCCAGCGGGAACCTCAATCCGCTGTATTCATATAGCGGGTCCGGCTACAACTACACGGCCGGCACCGACCTGCCCGACGGGTCGCTGTTCGCGGGAAGCAACAGCTACTCGGTCGTTCCGGATCCCAACGGCGTCATGTTCCACGAGGTCGGGCACTCCGGCAACGCCTTCAACCTGAACGGCGCGTCGTTCACGCTGGAGGGCTACTTTAAGACCGACGGCGACAAATCAGGCGCCGGCCGCATGGACGTGATCTTCAATTCGCAGAACAATTTCAGCTACCTGGTCAATTTGAATGAAGGAATGGGCGGGCAGTTGCGTTTTGCGGTGGGCGGGTCGCCCTATCCGCAAATAAACCTGGGCGGCGGCGCCGGCCACAACTACGCAAACGGCCAGTGGCACTCTTTTGTCGCACAATACGAGGAGCGGGGACCGGGTAGCCAGGACGTGCTGACGTTTACCACTTACGATCAAACTGGTCAACTGCTCGAAACAGGACAGGCCCTCGCGCCCTCAGGGTTCGATATCGCCGCAACCAGCAGTAATCTGTCCGTTGGCAGCCAGATTTTCAATAACAGATTTCTAGGAAACGTGGACGAGATTCGCATCAGCCGCGGGCTGGTCGATCGGAAGTGGCAGTTGAACCACCTGCGGGAGGTTGCGGTCGACACGTTCGACAACACGCACGACTACAAGGCCGCCGGCGTGGCCGGCACCATGTGGGACGGGCTGTTGAACCCCGGCGGCGCGAGCGTCATCGCCACGAGCAACAGCCCCACCACGGCGGGCGACGGCAACCTGGAAATCGCGATTCCTGGTAGCTCGGCGGTCGGATTCGATGCGGTTTACAACAACGCCCCGTTTCTGTTCAAGAATGTAGCCGGAGAAACCGACTTCGACGCTCAGTTAACGCTCGACTCGACCACTGCCGGGAACTATTCGGCCGCCGGACTGATGGTCCGCCTGGCCGACCCGCTGTCCGACGGCATCGCCGGGGTGGCCAACCAGGAGGACTTCCTCTCGCTGGTGTACCACAACTTCGGCACGGTTCGAAACACGGTGCGGAACCTGGACGACGGTTCGCAAACCAACGCGCATTACAACGCCGGCGCCGTCGAACGATTCCTTCGGGTGACGCGCGAAGACGATCTTTTCTCGCTGTATACCCGGCCCGACAAGTTCTCCGAGTGGCAACTGCTGCACACCCAGCAGCGGGCCGACTTGGCCGGCGATGTACAGGTTGGGCTCTGGCACGGCTATTTCGGCGGGGGCACCGCGGGCTCCGGGCAGTTTGAGAACTTCCTGTTGATGGTCACTCCGGAGCCGTCCAGCTTGCTGCTGTTGGGAATCGGAGTGGCGGCCCTGCTCGGCGTGCGGCCGCGCCGCCGTGTGGGGGGACTGCGATAACCCGGCGGCCAATCGCGACCCCGAAAAGGCGGTGGCGACCTCCGGAGCCCTCGTTCTGCCGAGGGCCGTCATGGATTATAATGGACGCAGTCAAACGGGTGCCGCGGGTCAAACGCCCGGCGCAGGCCGCTCGTTGGGAAGCCCTATTGTCGGAGGAGTTCTGCGATGCCCTGTTCGAAGAGCCGGTTTCGGGCATTCACGCTTGTCGAGTTGCTGGTGGTCATTACGATCATCGGCATTTTGATTGCGCTGCTGTTGCCCGCGGTGCAAGCGGCACGCGAGGCGGCCCGGCGGCTGCAATGCAGCAACAACCTGAAGCAAATCGCGCTGGCATGCCACAACGTGCATACGGCGCAGGGCGCATTCCCGTACGGCCGGAAATACGACATCTGGGATTCGTACACCTGGACCCAACAGATTCTGCCGCACATCGAAC
>CAYPWB010000523.1:0-4071 GCA_964414315.1 uncultured Planctomycetaceae bacterium
GCCGTCCGCCATAGTAGCAGGCACGCTCCGTCGTGCCGTCCGCAGGTGCGGCCATCGTCAGAAACCGCCGCGTGCTCCGGCTAGCGCCGGGAGCGAGCATGTCGACTCGGAGAGTCGACCTACAGTGAAGTAGCCGTCCGCCATAGTAGCAGGCACGCTCCGTCGTGCCGTCCGCAGGTGCGGCCATCGTCAGAAACCGCCGCGTGCTCCGGCTAGCGCCGGGAGCGAGCATGTCGACTCGGAGAGTCGACCTACAGTGAAGTAGCCGTCCGCCATAGTAGCAGGCACGGCTCCGTCGTAACCCGATCCTCTTAAAGAGACGGGACAAACCAGTCACAAGGCACCCAACTAATGTCAGCAATAATGGCAATTTCCGTGCTACTGCTGTTCGGACTGATCTTCCTTGGCGGGATCATCGGACTGGTGATCCTGCTGACCAGCCCGGCCATGCGCGGCGTGGCCGCCGTGCTGCTGGCGATCGCGGGCATCGTCGTGGTACTCAGCATCGTGGTGGCCGCCACCATGTTCTTCTCTGTCCATAGCACCCATAAACACTGGACCGAGGTCGTCGAGGTTCAATCGCCACAGCGGGCCGCGGTGGACGCCCGGGCGGAGGCCGATCACCATGCTCTCGGCATGCAAACGGCTTCGGATGCGAATGATGAGGCCGATCCGGTGGTCGCCGAGCCCGCCCCCGGCGAGCCGCCCCCCTGGCTGGAGGGCAAGAGCACCTGGACCCGCGACGGCGTGTACTGGACGCGTGTTCGCGTGGGCCCTTACCCGCGCGACGAGGCCGAACCCGACCGGTCCCTGCCCCGCCCCGTGAGCGTGAGCGAACTACGGCAGGCACTTCAGGACGATCCCTTGCTCAACGAGATGTTCCAGGCGACGGTCGACCAGGCGGTGGCGCAGTACACGGGGCATCTCGACCCGGAGCGGCAGGTGCCTCTTGAACTGCCCGATTCGTTCGTCCTGGAGCGGCTGGTGGCCGAGGCGTGGCAATCGGCGGCGCCTGGGCCCGAAGCGATTCCGTTGGAGCCTGCTCCGCAGTACAGCGACATGATCGACCTGTATCTCTTGCTGAAGTTCGATGCGACCGCCCGGCACGACATTTCCGCCCTCCGGAGAGAGGCGATCGTCCGGGACCGCATCGGCGCTTTAGGCGGCATTCTGCTCATCGTCTTGTTGGTACTTGGGATAGTGCTGCTGTATCTGAAGGCGCGGCGACCGGCCTCGCCTCCCAAGGCGCGATAGGCCTTCGGTCGCCGGGGTTTCTCAGGCATCGGCGCCTCTTGCGTTGTTCCACCGCGTGGGGGATACTACATCTCACGCTCCCGGTGCGGCCGCGCGATATGCTGATCGCAACGGCCGGCCGGCGCAACGACCCGTCATGGCCGGCCGGCGCGCTGCCGCAAACCGCGGCGCATGACAACCCGTTCCCCAGCTTCACGCGGAGCGTGAAGAATACAATGACACTGCCCAGCGAAACCGACCGACTGCTGGTGGACCGCATTCGCGGGGGCGAGGAGCGTGCGTGGGACCAGTTGATTGGACAGTACGAAGGCCGCTTGCTGGCCTACGTGGAAAGCCGCCTGCGCGACCGTGCCAGCGCCGAGGACGTGGTCCAGGAAACGTTCATCGGGTTCCTGACCAGTCTGCCGAACTACGACCGGCGCCGGCCGCTTGAAGGATACTTGTTCTCCATCGCCGCGCACAAGCTGACCGACCGCCTGCGCCGCGAGGGCCGGCGGCCCACCTTCCCCTTGGCCGCGGCGGGCTCCAGCAACGGTTGGGAACCGACCGCCGGCGCCCGGCCGGCCAGCAGCCTGGCGCGTAGCGGCGAACGGCGTGGTTTGGAGGACGCCGCGCTGGCCGCCGCCATTCGCGAGCAAATCGACCACTGGCGCCGCCGCGGCCAGTGGGAGAAGCTCCGCTGCGCCGAACTGCTGTTCCTCCGCGGTCGGGCGAACAAAGACGTGGCCGGGCGGCTCGGGCTGTCCGAACAGACCGTGGCCAACTACAAGCACGAGTTCCTCGCGAAGTTGCAAGCCGCCGTGCGCAAGCAGCAGCTTCCCGAAGACGTTTTTCCCGAACTCTACCTCTAAACCATACGCGGAGCAAAGTTTCCACCCGTGGGACAAGCTTCCAGCTTGTCAGTTCCACGGGGCATTGACAAGCTGGAAGCTTCTCCCACGGCTGAAAACGTGTCCCACGATTACCGGCCCGAGCGAAACCATGCAGAAACCCTTCCACGACTGCGACCTGGAGGCGTATCTCGACGAGGCGTTGCCTCCGGAGGAAATGGCGGGGCTGGAACAGGCCCTGCGCGCCGACGCCGCCCTGACCCGGCGACTGGCCGCGGCAGCCGCGCGCCGCAACTCGGGCGTGCATTCGGTCGGCGGCATTTGGCGGCAGCATCGGCTGAGCTGTCCCACGCGGGAGCAGTTGGGCAGCTACCTGCTCGACGCCCTGCCGGACGAGTGGGCCGCGTACGTCGCTTTCCACCTCGACGAGGTCGGATGCCGGTTCTGCCGCGCGAACCTCGCCGACCTGAAGCGGCAGCAAGAGGAGCAGCCCGAGGTGGTCGAGAAGCGCCGTCGCCGCTACTTCCAAACCAGCGCCGGCCATCTGCGCTAGGCCGCCGACGAAAACGGGACAGGTACGTTTTGTGCGCAGCACCCGGAGGGCCGTTCCGGCAAAGCGTACCCGTCCCGTTTTCGCCGTCAACTCACCTGCCGCCCCGCCGGCTGCGCCGGTAGTCGGCCGGCGTTTGGCCCGTAACCCGCCGAAATACCAGTCGCAGCCGCTCGGCGCTGGCCAGGCCGCACGCCTTGGCCACGTGTTCGAGCTTAACGCGATCGGGCCGGGTGAGCAGGTCCTTGGCACGTTCGACGCGCAGGCGGGAAAGGTACTCGTGCGGCGTACAGCCGAGCACGCGGCGAAACCTGAGTTCCAACTGCCGTCGCGAAATGGCCGATGCGGCCGCCACCTGCTCGATACCGAACGTCTCGCCCAGGTGGTCGCGCATCGCATGCACCGCCGCCGCCACGTGCGGTTCGTCGATGACCACGGTATCGGTCGAATGCCGCGCCACCACGCCGTCGGGCGGAATGAGAACTTCCCCGCTTGGCGGCGTCTTCCCCGCCATGAGCATATCGAGCAGCGCGGCCGCTTCGTACCCGTTGCGCCAGGCGCTGCGCGACACGCTGCTGAGCGTCGGCTGGCAGAACTCGCAGATGGTCGGGTCGTTGTCGACCCCGAGCACGGCCACGTCGTGCGAGACGCGCAGCCCCAGCGAACGGCACAGATCGACAACGACGCGAGCGCGGTAGTCGTGCACGGCCAGCACGCCCACCGGCGGCTGCAACTGTCCGAGCCAGCGTTCGAGCGCGGCGGTGTGCTGCTGCCACGTGGCGCGCGGCGAGGTCTCCCGCGGCATTTGCAGCACGTTGCACTCAGCGTCGGCTTGCTTGGCCAGGTGCTGAAATCCTTCAGCGCGGAGCCGAGAATAGGCCAAACCTTCGGTGCCGCAGTAGGCCAGCCGCCGGAACCCGCGCTGGAGCAGGTGCTCGGCCGCCATGCGTCCGATCGCGTAGTGATCGACCATCACCTGCGGCAGGCCGACTCCTTCCAGCGTTCCGCCGAAGTTCACCACGGGAATGCCCAACCGGCGTGCGGCCCGTGCCTCGTCCGGCGTGCCGATGGCGGCGATTGCTCCATCGCCCGGCCAGCCGCGCAGCGTGCGGATGCTCATGACGAACTCTTCGGCGCCGGCCAGGGTGGGCGGGCTGGTGAGGATGGTCCAGCCGCCGTGCCGTTCGGCGTAGTCAGCTACCCCCCGCATGAACAGCGCTACCCACGGCACGGCCACCGGGTACGCCAGCGCCACGCGCCGCTCGACCGCAGATTTGCTGTTCATGGCTCGTCCCGCAATGCCTTCTCGTTGCCCGACTTAGTACCATCATACTTCGCGTCGCACTAAACGCAACGCAGCAGACCACTTTCGGGTGGGTCGCAAAACACGCCTCGTTTGCGCAAAAAGGTTGCTGAAGCCGTTGTAGCGTCCTGGTA
>CAYPWB010000524.1:0-4054 GCA_964414315.1 uncultured Planctomycetaceae bacterium
GAGTACTCCACTACGGTGTCTGTTGCCATCGTACTCTGGGTCCTTTCTCAACTTGGCGTCGATGGGAGGGCACCGCTTCTGGCAAAACGGTGCCCCCCAATATGGATGGGGTTCACTGGTTGTGGTTCGTAACGGGCCGGGTTGCCCTGATTCTCCCAGGACTCCTGGGAGATCCTCCCTGGCCGATTCGCGACGGGGTCGCAAACCGCCCCCGCTATGCTTCCTCTGCGTCTTCGCCTTTCTGCTCGATCTGGCTGGCCAGCGCGCCGCCCGCCGAGATGAGTTGGCTGGCCAACTTGGCCCCGGGGCTCAGCGCCTGCCCCATGAGGATGCTCAACTGCTCCTCACGCGTGGGCCACTTGCTGACCTGCTCGACCTGGTCGGCCGAAAGCTGCTCGCCGTCGAGCACGCCGCCGCGCGCCTCGAAGGCCTTGTACTCGTCCTTCTTGGCGAGGCGGACAACCTCTTTCGCCAGCGCGACGATGTCCTCCCCGCCCCAGCAAATGGCCGCCGAACCGGCCACGCCGTCGAACATCGGCGACAGCGGGGTTCCGTCGGTGGCTCGGGCTGCCAGGCTGCGCTTGACGACCAGCATATTGATGTCTTTGGTCGACAACTCGGCGCGGAGGCTGTTGTCGGCGTTCGCGTCCAGCCCGACCACGCTCACCAGGATCGCGTCGTGAACGTCGGCCAACCGCTGCCGCAGGTCTTCGGTAATCAGGTTCTTGACGTATTTGCTCATGGCGTTTCCCTTCAGGCAGCCAAAACGCGCACGCTGGGACTCATCGTCGCGCTAATCGCTATTCCCTTGATATACTGGCCCTTCACGGCGCTGGGACGCATGCCCGTCACATGGTTCATGAAGGCGCGAATGTTCTCGATCAGCTTCGATTCGTCGAAGCTGAGCTTTCCCACCACGGCATGGACGATCCCGCCGGAGTCGTTGCGGAACTCGACCTTACCCGCCTTGTACTCCTTCACCACCTTGCCCACGTCGGGCGTGACGGTGCCGGCACGCGGCGAGGGCATCAGCCCGCGGGGACCGAGCACCCGGCCCAGCGGCCCGACCAGGCCCATCATGTCGGGCGCGGCGATGCAGACGTCGAAGTCGAGCCAGCCGTCCTTGATGCGGGCGGCCAGTTCCTCGCCGCCGACCTCGTCGGCCCCGGCCTCCGTGGCCTCGTCCACTTTGTCCCCCTTGGCGAACACGATCACGCGGAGCGTCCGGCCGATTCCATGGGGCAGGACGATCGAGCCGCGGACGATCTGATCCGCCTGCTTGGGGTCCACCCCCAGCCGCATGGCGATCTCGACCGACTGGTCGAACTTCGTGGTGTTGAATGATTTAAGAACGGAAACGGCCTCGTCGAGCGGCCGGGGCTCAGCGCCCGGTGCTTTCTTGGCCATCCCTTGCATGCGCTTCGATTGTTTCGACATGACGGTATAACGGTTGATTGCTGCTGCTGGTACCACCGGAGCTGCGCCGTGGCGCGGCGCCGCTCCCGTGCGTTTTATCCTTCGACCACTTCGAGCCCCATGCTCCGTGCGGTCCCCTCCACCAGTCGGCGGGCGTTTTCGGCGTCGCGGGTGTTGAGGTCGGCCGACTTCGTCTTGACGATCTCGTCGACTTGGGCTTTCGTCACGGTGCCAACCTTCTCCTTGTTCGGAACGCCGGAGCCCTTGGCGATGCCGGCGGCCTGCTTCAGCAAGGCGGCGGCGGGCGGACTTTTCGTGACGAACTCAAAACTGCGATCGTTGTACACGCGAACGACCACCGGGATGGGCATGCCCCCGGCTTCCTTCGTGCGTTCGTTGAACTGCTGAACGAACTGCCCCAGGTTGATGCCGTATTTACCCAGCGACGTGCCCACCGGCGGCGCCGGCGTGGCCTGCCCCCCGGGAATCTGGAACTTCGCTTGACCTGCAAGTTGTTTCGCCATGGTCGTCCTGCTGCGTATTTTGTGTTCCGGCCGCGCTGCGCCGTTTCCGGCGGGCGCCCGACCTAAAGTCTCTCAATTTGCCAATATTCGAGGGTCACCGGCGTGCTGCGGCCGAAAATGTTGATCATGATCGTCACCTGGCCGTTCGCCTGGTCGATGCTTTCCACCTCGCCTTCGAAGCTCTCGAAGGTCCCTTCCTTGATCTTCACCCGGTCGCCCGCCTGGAAACCGATCTCCAGTTTCGGCTGCTTTTCCTCTTTCTCTTCCGACTTGGCCAGGATGGCGTCGACTTCGTGGGGCAACATGGGGGTCGGATGCCCCGTGGCGCCGGTAAAGTCGCCAATGCCCGGCGTGTCGCGCACCAGAAACCACGTATCGTCGTTGATTTCCATTTGCACCACGAGATAGCCCGGGTACAGCTTCCGCTTCACCACCCGCTTCTTGCCGCCCTTCAGGTCGGTCACCTTCTCGGTCGGAATGATGATTTCGCCGAAAAAGTACTCCAGCCCGGCAATCTTGATCCGACGAATCAGCCCTTGGCGGATGGAATCCTCACGGTTGCTTTGCACCTTGAGGATGTACCAATCCATATTTTCCGACTTCGGCTCGGCCTCGGGCGTGGGATGTTCTTCGGCAGCCGCGTCCTGCGCCGGCACACCCGAATCGCCCGCTACCTGTGTTTCGTTTGGATCGTTCATATCGTTCGGTCGCTCACTCACGCCGCAAGCCTCCTGTGCAGACCTTTGGCGGCAACAGCACGGTTCTGATGCTCCTGAGGGCCGCGAGGCCCGAGGGCAACATTTCCCGAGGACAGGCGGGCATCTTCGCGGGTGCGGCTCATTTCAATCAAACGATCCCCAGTGCCTTGAAGACACTTCTCCAAAAGAGGTCAAAGATGGTCAGGATCGTCGCGAGGACGAAAATGGTAATCAACACCACCATCGATGCGCGCGTCAACTCGCTCCGCGTCGGCCAGGAAACCTTGTTCATCTCCGCCTCGACGGCGATGAGGAAGTCCGCGAATCCGGGAAAGTTGACCGCGCGGTACGCGATCCACAGTCCGATCGCCAGCAAGACGACGGGAACGCCGTACCGCAACCCCGCGCCCCACAGGTCCAAGGTTTCGCTCAATCGCCAGCAGCCTATGGCGATGATCAGGGCGATCGCCGCGAAGGTAACTTGGCGCGTAATGCGACCCTGGCTTCGTTTGTAAATGCCGGCCTGGCCTAGTTCCTGGAGAAACTCGATCACTCGGATGGCCCCCTCAAAAAAAACGTTGGATTTCACGCGGGTGCGTGCAGAATCCGTCTCCCAAGGTTCCCGCCTCGCTGAAGCGTGAGTTCCAACAAAACACCGACGTAGCGGTCGCACAAACAGGGGCGGGGGGACTTGAACTCCCAACCACCGGTTTTGGAGACCGGTGCTCTACCAATTGAGCTACACCCCTAGGCCCGATGGACCAACGCCCAGCCGTTACGCGGCTACTTCGCCACCCAACACGCCGCGGCGCTCGTCATTCCTTCTTTTACTTAATGATCTTCGTCACCACGCCCGAGCCGACGGTGCGCCCGCCTTCACGGATGGCAAAACGCACGTTCTCGTCCATGGCGATCGGCGCGATCAGCTCGATTTGGAGCTTGACGTTGTCGCCGGGCATGCACATTTCCGCATCGCCCAGCAGGTTGGCCGTGCCGGTCACGTCGGTGGTGCGGAAGTAGAACTGGGGCCGGTAGCCGCTGAAGAACGGCGTGTGTCGGCCGCCTTCGTCCTTCGACAGGACGTAGACTTCGGCCTCGAACTGCGTGTGCGGCGTGATGGAGCCGGGCTTGGCCAGCACCTGGCCTCGCTCGATGTCGTCGCGCTTGACGCCGCGGAGCAGGCAGCCGACGTTGTCGCCCGCCACGCCCTCTTGCAGCACCTTGTTGAACATTTCGACGCCGGTGCAGGTGGTCTTCCGCGGTTGTTCGCCGAAGCCGACGATCGCGACCTCTTCGCCCACCTTGATCACGCCCTGCTCGATACGGCCCGTGGCCACGGTGCCGCGGCCTTCGATCGAGAATACGTCTTCGACAGCCATCAGGAACGGCTTGTCGGTGGCGCGGGTCGGCTCCGGA
>CAYPWB010000525.1:0-4053 GCA_964414315.1 uncultured Planctomycetaceae bacterium
GGAACGGCCCGAAGGGTGCCTCGCGCAAATTGGACCTGTCCCGTTTTCCACATTCGAATTGTACCGCGTTAGCGCGGGCGGAGCAAACGGTTGAGGCCCTGCTCGACCTGATCGCGAATGACGTTCTGCGCGGCGTGCTCCAGCATGCGGCGGTTCCACCGCTCCAGTTCCCGGCGGTCCAGCCGGGGCGAAAAGAGCGTGCCGCCGATGGGAATACGAAGCTCCTGGTCCTGGAACGCGGAACGCAGCGCATCGTTGGTCAGCCACTTCGGCGGAATGGGCAGCGAAGCGACCATCGACAGCGACTGGTCGATTCCCACCGAGCCCTGCGTGCGGATGGTCACGTCGGGAAAGATCAGTTCCAGGTCCTCGTGGTACACGCGGCCGGCGGCCATGCGGAACGGCACGACCGACTCGCGCCGCAGCTGGGCGGGGGCCTCGCGCTCGAGCAGGACGGCCAGCTCGCGAATGAGCGGGCCCGGCCCCACCTCGACCGTGTGGACAATCAGCCGGCCGGTTACGTCGGCGTTGCCGGGATTGTCGACCGGAACGCGGCAGCGGTCCAGTTCGAGGGAAAACGCCCCCTGCGCCGTCGTCACGCCGGCCAGCACGGGTGCGATGAACTTCAGGGCCCCTTCGCACATCGCCGGGGTGATTTGCACCTGCGTGGCCAGCGGCCCGGGCTCGAGGGTGAGCGTCATGGGCCCCGGCGCCAGGTGCAGCTTCGGCTCAAGCTGCACGCGGCCCTGGCTGACGCTGACCGCCAGCGGGTCGGCCGCCAACACGCCGCCGGCCAGTTTCATTTTCAACTCGCCCGGCCCGATCGGGAAACCGTAGGCGCGTCCTTGCTGCCACGCCAGCGCGCCGCTTGCCCGGGCGCGCTCGAGATCGAGCGGGCCGGTGAAGCTTACCGGGCTGGTTTGCCGGCCGACGAGTTCCACGCCGCTGCCGACGTACGGCTGCAGGAGCGCGGAAAGCTGCTGCATGTCGTACTGCACCTGGCCGGCGAACTGCATGGCCGCCTCGGGGCCCGACATCTCCACCCCGCCGCGGCCGTCGGCCGTGAGGGTTTCCGAGTGGATCGTCAGCCCGTCCAGTACGAAGGCTTGCGTGGCGGAATCGTACGAGCCGCTGCCGGCGAGCTTCACGCGTGGATCGCGGAACGGCCGCCCTTCGGCCCCGGCCACTTGCAGGTTCTCGACCTCGGCGTCGACCGCGCCGCGCGTCGTGCCGCCGGCGTAATCGAAGGTGGTCGTGCCGGTCAGTCGGCCGTCGACGCGCCAGGAAGGCCGGTTGGCCGGATCGACGAACCACCGCTGCAGCCCGCCCAGGTGCCCCTGGTAGGCCAGCGTGCCGCTCAACTCCGGCGTCCCGTCGCGGAGCGTCATGGCCAGATCGTTCGTGGCGGCGGCGAGGCTCGTGGTGCGCAGCGTGGTTTGGGCGAGCGTCAGGCGGCCCGCCTCGTAATCCCACGTGCCCTCGAGGTCGAGCTGCGCTTGCGGCTCCATCACCCGCAACCCGGGCAGCGTGCAATCGAGCGCGTCGACCCGCACGACCGTCTCGGCGGCGTGGATGCTCCGGCGCGAAAGGGTGATCTGCCCGGCCAGGTCGTAACGCCCGGCCACGGGATACTCGCGCAAATCGCACACCATCGCCAGCCGTGGCGGCCAGTGGGCCAGTTCGCCGTGCATCTGCACCGCGACGGGCCAGGTTCCGCCGTCGGCCAGGTCGAGCACGGGCCGGAGCAGCTTCGCCTCGATCCGTTCCGCCCCCGCGGCAACGTGCAGCGTGGCCGCTTCGATCCGCGCGTCGGCGTCTTGATCGGCGTGTCCCGACGCCGATGCGAAGGCGATCAGCTCCGGCTCCTGCCACGGCTGCCGGTCGGGCAGTGCCACGCGAAGCCGGTTGACGTGCAGTTCCAATTCGGTTTCGAAGGTCCCGTCGGGCGCATGCCGCCAGGTGAAGTGCGACCACCCCTCGCCGGCCAGGCCCAGCGCGCCCAAATCGACGAACTGCCCGAGCTGTTCGGCCAGGCGGTCGAGGCTGAAGGTTGCATCGGCCGAAACCTGCCGCGTGGTGCCCACGGCATGCAGCTTGAGGAAATCGGATCGGCATCGCAACTCGCCCGCCAGCGGGCCTTCGGCCGTTTCCTGCACGGCGAAGATGAGTTCGACCGGCTGGTCCCACACAATTTCCCGCCCGCCGTCGACCGCCTGCAAATCGCTGGACGACAACCGCCCCTGCCAGGCCATGCCGCCCGCTTCCCGGTCACTTTGCAGTGCGAATTGCACCTGGCCGGAGGTCACTTGCATGCCCGGCCGCAGTTGGAGTGTTTCGGGCATCGAGGCGGCAAGTCGGGCCAGGTCGACCGTGCCCTCGAGTTCGAACACCTGCGCGGCCAGCGCCCCCGGCATCGCCCGAACCGACTCGTCGGCCAGGTCGACCGTGCCGGTCAGGGCGAATTGGCCCAAATCGCACTCGAGCGTGGAGCGGCGGACAACCAACTCGGTGCCGCGTCCCGCCGCCTCGCCGTCGAACGCCACGTGCGCCAGTTCGATCCGGTCGGTACCCAGCGCCGGGGCGGCCAGGTGGAAGTCGCGCGCGGTGGCCTTCGCCGTCAGGCTGCGCAGCAGGACCGGCCCGTCGCCCAGCGCGGCGTCGACCTCGGCGGTGAGCAGCCCGCCGAGGTGCAGCCCGGGCTGGAACCGGACCAGCAGCGGCTCCACAAGCGCGAGCGGAAACGACTCGGCGCCAAACTGCACGGTCATGTCGGCCTCGGGGTCGACGCCGGGCTCGCCATCGTCGCCGCTTGCGGCAAGCTCCGCCAGCCGCTTCTCCTCGGGGCCGGCGGCGGGCATTCGCAGCGCCAGCTCGAACCGGCCCGCCTGCTTCGCATCGGCCACAACGCCCGACGCCGTCAGTTCCAGCGGGGCCCCGTCGGCCGGCACGCGCAGGTCGAGCCGCAGCCGCTCGATGTCCCACGAGCGGGCCCGGTCGACGTCGGTCACCGTCGCGCTCGCGTCGACGACTTCGAGAACCAGGTCGACCGCGGCCGCGGGGTCGTCGCTCGGCTTGAGGTACTCGGCCAGGATCTGTTCGAGATTGCTCGTTCCATCCTGGAAGGTAACGGCCAACCTCGGTTCGACCAGGCGGAAGGTGCCCAACCGGCTGCGGTCCCACAGCAGCCCCAGCAGGGTGCGGGAGCTTTCCGCCCGGGAGATTTCCAGCACCCGCTGCCCGCGTTCGTCGTCGAGCCGGATTCCTCCCGCCCGCACGGGCGAAAGCCAGCCGAGCGAGACCGAATCGACCGCCACGCGGCCGTTGAGGTCGGCGGCGGCCGAGTCGACCACCCACCGCACGACCGGCGTTCGGGCCACGAGGCTGGGCAGGAACCAAAGTGCCAGCAGGGCTGCCATTGCCGGTACCGCCCACCGCCAGTGCCGCCGCTTGGGGCGCTGGGAGGCGGGAACCATCGAATCGACCGGCTTCGTACGACGTTGGAAAGTCGTTGTAGACATCGCGCGCACCTCCACGCATTGAGAAGAGTGCCGGATTCTAGTGCGAAACCGCCGCTGGTGCCAGAGCGAATTCTCCGGGCAGAAAGGGGGAATGGGGGGACGGGGCAAAGTAGCAGGCACGCTCCGTCGTGCCGTCCGCTTCCCTGGGCAGAACTCTGTCGTTCGGCCGACCGATTGGCAGCTAGAAGCGGAAGAGCCAAAGTTTGCACCGGTCCCTCGCCGCGGGCACCAGCCGGGTGAAGCTTTCGGTGCGCACGGTTTCGCCGCCGGGCCCGCGGACGGTCACCGTCACCTCGGCCGCCACCGGGCCCTGCGAGTTATCGACCGGGACGGCCGCGTAGTAGTACGCCCCGTCGCGATGCACCGGGTAATCGACCCCGTCGATCGTCGCCACCACCGCGTGCCCCGGCTCGGCATAGCCTACAACCTCCGGCCGCATCCACGCGGTGGACTGTGGGGTCAATGGACTGTGGGGTCAAAGCTTGAATAGTGATTAGTCAAGTGCTCGCCGTAGTCTCGTGGTTGTGCGGTTAAG
>CAYPWB010000526.1:0-4051 GCA_964414315.1 uncultured Planctomycetaceae bacterium
GGAGCCAGGACCGGCTACTCGTCGGCGCCAACGGCATAGCGGCGCTGACGTTCTGTGAGGTGCCCATTTCGGCGGCCAGACCCGCCCCCTAGCCAGAAACAGGACAGTCGTAACCGCTCACGGGGGACTGTGTCAATTTTCGCGGCGGAAGTGGTATTGGTTGTGAACAATCGTCTCTTTTGCGAAAATGGGACCGTCCCCTTACCGGCCGAAGGGGACCGTCCCCCGTCATCCTACCGCTAACTGGAAACAGAACACTGCAGGAAACAGAACACTGCAGAAGAGAGAATTATGGTTACTATTCGAAGAGCACGAAGCGTTCTTTCTGCCCTTTTCGCCCTTTCCATGACCGCCGGCGCGCTCGCCGCATCATCGCCGCCGGACCTCACCGAGGCCGGTGTGATCGGCACGATCGATCGCAAGCTGACCTACAACCTCGGGGCCACGGGGCTTCGCGGGTGGATTCACCACAGGCCGGCAACGCACTTCGACGGCCTTCAGGGCAGAACCACGGCAGCCAGCCGCCAGATCCTGGTCACGCACGTCGGGGAAAACTCGCCAGCCGACGGTGTGATGAAGGTGGACGACGTGATCCTTGGTGCGGGACGCGGCCCGTTCGCCGACGACGCCCGAAAAAGCTTTGCCCTGGCGATCCAGGAAACCGAGAAGGAAGAAAACGGCGGCATCTTGAAACTGACCGTGTGGCGGGCGGGAAACACCAGCCAAGTGGAACTGAAGCTTCGCGTCATGGGAACCTACAGCGATACCGCGCCGTACGATTGCCCCAAGTCGACGTTGATCTTCGAGGAAGCCTGTCGCGTGCTCGAACAGGAGCCGCTGGACGCGGGGATCTGGGGCGCGATCAACGGCCTGGCGCTGATGGCCACCGGCAAGCCCGAGTATCTGCCCCGCGTCCGGGAACTTGCCCGGAAGATCGGGCCGCGAACGCTCGAGGTCGCACCGCACATGGGATCGTGGCACCTCGGCTACTTCACCCTGTTCCTTTCCGAGTACTACCTGCTGACCGGCGACGAAGAGGTGTTCCCCGCCCTCGAGCAGTACACGATTGCGATTGCCAAGGGGCAGGGGATGTATGGGACCTTCGGGCACGGGCTGGTCCCGCCGGGCCCCAACGGGGAACTCCACGGGTCGGTGCCGGCCTACGGCCCGGTGAACGCGACGGGACTGGTGGCCAATCTTGCCATCGTGATGGGCAAAAAGTGCGGCGTGACGCACCCGGTCATCGATCGCGCCATCGAACGGGCATCGAACTTCTTCGGCTACTTCGTCGACAAGGGGTCCATTCCCTACGGCGAGCACGAGCCGTGGCCGCATCACGAGAACAACGGCAAGAACGCCATGGCGGCCGTGTTTTTCGCGGTCCAGGGAAACCGGCCCCGCCAAACGCACTACTTCGCCAAGATGTGTACGGCTGCCTACAAGGATCGCGAGTCGGGGCACACGGGGCAAGGCTTCAGTTATCTATGGGGTGCCCTGGGGGCGAATACGGGCGGTCCCCGCGCCGCGGCGGCCTTCTTCCGCGAGGCCGCCTGGCACCTCGACCTGGTGCGGCGGAGCGATGGATCGTTCACCTACGACGGCGGCGAGCAATACGGTCCCGGTAGGACCCACGACGATACCTATTACGGCAGGAGTAGCTACTATGGCCTGAGCCCGACGGCCACCTATGTGCTCACCTACTCCCTCCCGCTGAAGCAGCTCCACATCACCGGCAAGGGCGCGAATGAGGCGAACCGGCTCAGCGACGAGGACGTGGCCGAGGCCATTGCCTCCGGCCACTTCGACCTGAAACGCATAACCATGACCGTCAGGGAGCTTCTCGCGGCTCTGAGCAACTGGTCGCCGATTGTGCGAGGTTGGGCTGCCGAGGAGTTGGCCACTCGTCCCGAGGCCAAGACGCTGGCACCTCGGCTGATGGTGCTGGCCGAAGGGGACAATGCACGTATTGCCCAAGGTGCTTGCGAGGCGCTCGGGCGCATGAAGCATACCGACGCCCTGCCGGTATTCATCCGCCTGCTATCCCACGAGGACCGCTGGCTGCGGTTCAAGGCGGCCGGCGCCCTGCGCAACATGGGCGGGGAGGCGAGACCCGTCGTCCGCGAAATGCTCAAGGCCGTTGCACAAACCGCTGAGCCAGTCAAGCCGATCGTCTGGGACGACCCCGTCCAGTTGACCCACGGCCAACTGGCGGCCGCGCTGTTCCGGGGCCCCGTGGCAAACTCTCTGCCGGAAACCGACCGCGAGCTGCTCTACCCGGCGGTTCGGACCATAGCTCGCAATGCCGATGGCATGGCGCGGGCCACACTGCGGGGCTTTTTTGAGAACCGGCTGACCGTGGAGGACGTGCAGGCGCTGGGGCCCGACATCTTCACCGCCATCAAGACGCCGAGCCCGGCCGATACCATGTTCGCCAATGAGATCCGCATGGGTGGATTCAAGGCACTGACGAAGTATCAGTTCAAAGAGGGGATCGAAGCCGGTGTCATCTTGGCCAAAACCCAAGGCGGCCACGGAAGCGAACGCAGGACTGGCGAGATTATGAAGGAGCTGATGCGCTATGGCTCCGCCGCGCGGCACGTGCTGCCGGAACTGCGCGAGTTGATCGATATGTTCAACCTTCAAGTCAGGAATAGACAGTTCCCCGGGGGAGAACTCAATGAGCGAAGGGTCAACGCAGTGGAGGATGCCATCAAGCTGATCGAGGACGCCAAAGACCATCCCCAACTGCGCAACTTTACAAAGCCGTAGCTTCTCGCGAAAGATCGAGCCGAGTTTGGTTGGGCCATTGGAGCGCGCATGACCGATACGGAGCGGTTCTCCCAAGGCGCGATCGACGACGCGCGAATCGGGCCAGCACGGCCACGGCCGACAGGTGCCCCGCTTGCCCTGCGAACAGTTCGGCCACGGCCTTCGAGGTGAGTGTCACAGGAGGAACGGTCCTGAAACTCGGCGACATGACTTACGACGAAGTCGCCGATCTTCTCGACCGCATTGCCCGGACTCAAGACGAAGACCCCGACAACGATCCGACCAGCGGCGACGTCGTCACTGCAGAGGAGATCAGCGACTTCGAACTCCATCGGCCGATGAACATGCCAGTGAAACCGCGGGGGATCTCAAATCGATCTCCAGCCATTCACGCTGCCGGAAGCAGGCCGTGTGGCTGGAGCCTGTGCGCTGCGTTATGCTCCGCCTCCAGCCACTCCATCCCCACAATCGCCTCGGGATAGGTGAACACCGATGGCCAGTTCTGGCAGCGGGTCGAGGTTTCCTCACCGAATAGCGTCGTTAGCCCGCCCATGGCCCACATGAAGGCCTGTCCCTCGAAACCCAGATGATCGGCCATCCCGATCTGCCAGGCGCCCAACACGTCCGACACGCCGGCCGTGGGGCGGCCCACGGTCGTCTGCCGGGTCATGTGGATGACGCGTTCCTTGTGTTGCGTGAGCTTGTCCAGGAAGGCCGGCTGCACGTATGCCATTTCCTGGATCAGGTCGGCCATTCCGCGTGCCTGCAGGATCCCGTAGCCGCGATACCGGTCGGCCAACTCGAGGTCCTCGGTGACATTGTCGTAAGCGAACAGCCGGGCGTTCGGCTCGTAGCAGTTGAATCCCAGGAAATAGGGATAGCTCTCAAATAGCCGTACCTTTTCTTCTCGCGAGAGAAATATCTTGCTATGTGGCGTTTCGCACAGGTCCTTGCGGTGCCCGCCCGGTACGACGAAATGTAGTTCCAACTCGCAGCACTTTTGCATCACCGCGTGTGACTCCCCTCCCTTTCCCACGGGAACGTTGAGGACAAAGTGGTCCTTCACATCGGCAGGAATGGTTCGAGCAAGATTGTCGAGCCGATCAAGGGCTTCCCCAAGGCTCACCGGCTTTCATGGCAAGGGCGACACCGAGAAGCCAGTCAAGCAGGTGCCCGCAATCACCAGAATCCGGTCAGTCCCTGAAGAGGCTCAATAAGGATCGGGCTGGACATCGCGCTGCAATGCGTCTGCGACTTTACTCCTCAGTACATCACCCGATCC
>CAYPWB010000527.1:0-4049 GCA_964414315.1 uncultured Planctomycetaceae bacterium
ACCGATAAACAACAGGGCATAGGCGTAATAGAGACTGACCAGAAGGGCGAGGCCGCGCTTCAGCCTTGGCAGATGTGACTCATGCCCAGAAACAAGGCCTCTTTCACGAGCAAATAGCCAATGCTGCAAACCCTGTCCTGCACCCCTGACTCACGCCTCCACGCGTCGATGTGCACGGACCCGCGCGGCGACTGATGCGGCCGCTACTGAAATGGAGCAGTGTTTTCCACTCCGCCGCAACGCAGGAGTTGGCGAAGCCCGGCTGTTGGCAAAAAAGCTCGGTAGCTGCGACAGCTTTGATAGCACAATTCGGCGTAGCTGTCGGCAGCCGAGATCGGAGCAGAGGAGCGAACAGGGTCAGATCAACGGTTGCCTTCCGCCTCCACCCGGTTGCCCAGGTAATGGTGGCAAAGGGCGATGGCCAGGGCGTCGGCGACGTCGGCGGGTTCCGGCAGTTCAGGCAGGCACAATTCGCGCTGAATGGCCCGCTGCACTTGCCCCTTCGAGGCGCGGCCGGAGCCGGTGAGGATGCGTTTGATTTGCGTGGCGGAGTAGTGCACCACCTCGATGCCCGCCCGGGCCGCGGCCAGGCAAATGACGCCGCGGGCATGGCCCATGAGAATGGCGGTGCGCGGGCGGCCGTAGTGCGAGTAGAGTTCCTCCAAAGCCATCACGCCCGGCCGCAGCGACGCGATCACCTCGGCCACGCCTTCGTAAATTTGGTTCAACCGCGCGGTGAGCGAGCCGCGCGTGCGGCCGCGCACCACGCCGGCCTCGCACAAACGCAGCTTGCCGCATTCGACGTCGAGCACGCCGTAACCCGTCGTGTTCAGCCCGGGGTCGATGCCGAGGATGCGGTGAGGAACGGGACTCATCCGATGGTCCAATCGGTACCGCCGGGCCGGTCTTCGAGGGTCACGCCCAGTTCGGCCAGCCCGTCGCGAATGCGGTCGGCCGTGGCGAAATCCTTCTTCTTGCGTGCCTCGGCCCGGATGGCCACGAACAGGTCGAGCAGCTTGCCGACCAGCTCGCCACCTGCACCGGCGGCGGTCTCCTCGACCGGCCCGCGGAAGATCCCCAGCGTCAGGCCCAATTCCCGGAGCGTCGCGGCCCCTTGCCGCAGCGACGCCAGTTTCTCGGGCGCCTGCCGGTCGGGCTCTTCGAGCCGCTCGTGATCGACGTACTTGTTGAGCGTGCGCACCAAGTCGAACAGCGCGCCGATCGCCCCCCCCGTGTTGAAGTCGTCGTCCATGTCGGCGAGAAATCGGTCGCGCTGTTCGGCTACCTGCCCGAGCAGCGGGTCGTCGCCGGGGTCGAAGTCGCCCTCGGGGCGCCGGGCGGCGGCCGGCAGCGCGTAGAACGATTCGCCGGTCACGCGTTCGAATCGTTTGAAGAAACGATAGAAGGTTTCCAGTCCGGTTTCGACCTCCTCGATCCGCCCCTCGGAAAAGTCGATGGGCCGGCGATAGTGGGTCGAAAGGAGAAAGAAGCGGATCGTCTCGCCGGAGAATCGTTCGAGCATTTCGCTGAAGGCGCTGGAGCCCTTCGACTTGCTGATTTTGCCGGCTTCCTGGCTGTCGAGGTCGCCCTCGCGTGCCCGGGTTTGCCGCCCGCCCACCTTGCCTAACTCGCTGGAGGCCTGCATCAGGCCGTTGTGCATCCAGTACTTGGCATAGGGCTTGCCGGTGGCGTGTTCGCTTTGGGCGATTTCGTTTTCATGGTGCGGGAAGACGAGGTCGAGCCCGCCACCGTGGATGTCGAACGTATCGCCCAGCAGGGCGCGGCTCATGGCGGAGCACTCGATGTGCCAGCCGGGGCGGCCCGGGCCCCAGGGGCTTTCCCAGGAGGGTTCGCCCGGCTTCGCGCTCTTCCAGAGGGCGAAATCGGCCGCGTTCCGCTTGCGTTCGGCCATGCCGCCGCCTTCGCCCATCAAGGCGTCGGCCGGGCGGTGGCTTAGCTTGCCGTAGTCGTCGGCCTTCGTGATGTCGAAGTACACGTCGCCGTCGGCAACGTAGGCGTAACCTCGCTCGACGAGCCGCTCGACCAGGTCGACGATATCGCCCATGTGCGCCGTGCAGAAGGGGAAACGGTCGATGGAGTCGACCCCCAACGCCTCGATATTCCGCATGTAGTCGGCCGTCATTTCTTCGGCCAGTTCGGCCATGGGCATACCGCGTGCGGTCGATTCGTTGATGAGCTTGTCGTCGACGTCGGTGACGTTCACCACGAGCGTCACGTCGTAGCCGCTGTAGGCGAGGTACCGCTTGATGCAGTCGAAAATGACCGGCCCGACCATGTGCCCGATGTGGCTCGGCTTGTACACCGTCGGCCCGCAAAGGTAGATACCGACCTTCGGCGGTTGGACGGGCTCGAACGGCTCCTTCGTTTTGGTGAGCGTGTTGTAGACGCGGATCATGGCTATACCGAATAGGGGTTCGTTGATTCTTCGCCGTCGCCGTCTTCGCGGGGCGCCAGCAGGGCCACGCACTGGGCCGCCATGGCTTCCTCGTGGCCGATCGGACCGATTCCCTCGGCCGTCTTGCCTTTCAGGCCCACGCATTCGGGATCGATGCCGAGCAGTTCGGCGATGCGCAGCCGCATGGTTTGGCGATGCGGCAGCAGTCGCGGACGTTGGGCGTGGACGATGCAATCGACGTTGAGGATATGCCACCCGACGGCGGCGACGGCGTCGCGCGCCGCCTGGAGCATTTCGCCCGAATCGCGACCGCGGTTGGCCGGGTCGGTGTCGGGGAACATTTGGCCCACGTCGCCCACCGCGGCCGCGCCCAGGAGGGCGTCGACCACGGCGTGGAGCAGCACGTCGCCATCGCTATGGCCGATCAAGTGCCGATCGTG
This sequence comes from uncultured Planctomycetaceae bacterium, assembly GCA_964414315.1. Classification (GTDB taxonomy): domain Bacteria; phylum Planctomycetota; class Planctomycetia; order Pirellulales; family Thermoguttaceae; genus PWXP01. The sequence continues at coordinate 2,857 of CAYPWB010000527.1, forward strand.
CGGGATAGTGACACCCCCCAGCCGAAGCGGGCCGCCCGGACCCAAACGGTGCGTATCGTGACCAATTCCCACCCGCACGGCATCGAGCCTCCTCGCCCGCCAAGTTGACGTATCCTCCCAAGTCAGGCGGAATTATAGCGATCGGGCGACGTTGGGGAAATAGCGGCTGTGGAGGGCTGCGAAGGGATTGACCGGCGGGAATCCTATTGTACAATTGTCAGAAAGGGGGAGGAAAGGTGAAACGCCATGGATATCGTAATCGATACCTCGGCGCTCCTGGCCGTGATTGTGGGCGAGCCGGAACGCGATCGCGTAATCGAACTGACGGAGGGCCATTCGCTCGTGGGGCCCGGATCGTTGCCGTGGGAAATCGGGAATGCTTTCTCTTCCATGTTGAAACAGCAACGGCTGACCCTTGAGGCCGCCCGGCGCGGCTTGGGCATCTTTCAGGCGATCCCGTTCCGTTGCGTGGTGGTCGATATGGACAAATCGTTGTGTCTCGCCCAATCGATGAATCTATACGCGTACGATGCCTATTTCCTGGATTGCGCCCTTCGCCATGCGGCTCCGTTGTTGACACTGGACCGTGCACTGCGGCAGGCGGCCGAAAAGGTTGGAATTACTGTGCTCAAGGTATAGAACCATGCAGGTGTACACTTATTCCGAAGCGCGCCAAAACCTTGCAAGCGTATTGAACGACGCCGAGGCCTCCGGCAAGGTCCTCATTCGCCGCAAGGACGGCCGCACGTTCGCGCTCATCCCGGAAGTGTCTGCGGCCTCGCCACTAAATGTCCCCGCGGTTGAGGCAAACATCACCACGGAGGAGCTTGTAAACCTGATCCGGAGCGAGCGGGCCAGAGCCTGCAATCCCGGCCGCGGTTAGGCTATAATACGGGGTTCATGGCTGTCATCGAGACCGATCAACTGGCGAAATCCTACCGGGTGTACCGCAAGAAGGAGGGGCTAGGGGCGTCGCTGGCGGGGTTGTTCCGGCGCGAGTACCGCGAAGTGGAGGCGGTGCGCGGGATCGACTTGCGGGTGGAGGAGGGCGAGTTCGTCGCCTTCCTCGGACCCAACGGCGCCGGCAAGACCACCACGCTGAAGCTCCTTTCCGGCGTCATCACGCCCTCGGCCGGCACTGCGCGCGTGCTGGGGCACGTGCCCTGGCGGCGGGAAAACGACTACCGCCGCCG
>CAYPWB010000528.1:0-4048 GCA_964414315.1 uncultured Planctomycetaceae bacterium
GATATGCAACGTGGCCGGCGTCATTGATTTGGGGATAACTCATTAGATAATCGCCGCTGGCGATCGTGTCGTATAGGATCTGCGCCTCAGATGCACAAGTCAAAACGACGAGCAACGACCAGACCGCCAACCCATAAACTTTAAATCTTTTCATTATCGTTCTCCAGGTGGCTGGCCCTTGCGCTTTTCGTAAGAATCTCAGTGGCTCTTCGGCCTCCAAGTGCGAACATTGGGAAAAGAGCAAGCGACGCGGTTTCGTTTCAAGCGACTTCTGCGTATACATACACTTCGCCGAGCCAGCAGCCCAACTGCCAGCATAGGGGCTACTCTAGCGGAACAAATCGGCTTTGTCAACCACGCAACGGCCACCGCGCAGATTGAGGGGGGTAAGTCCGAGAACGCACGACAACAACGGGATGGTACTTCCTTTGGGGGGGTAGCCCCCATCACCATTTACAGCTATAAGTCCACGATTGGCCGCTGTGTTGCAAGGACTGTCGCCGCAACAAAAAACTCCGCCAAGCGACATTCTCCCCACACTGTCTGCCGCTTCCGACGCCGGTTCGCACAGTTCTCACCCAACCGCACCTAGTAGGTGCATTTGGTGAGCGCTTGCTGGGAATGCGATGCCGCCGGTTGTACCTGGTCCTACGCGCTGAGTGCATTCCAGTGGAACGCTCACGGGCGATTTCGGCGCCCGGCAGCGCACCGAGAATCTTGCCGCCCGGCTCGACGCGCTCAGCCCGCTGGCCGTCCTCGCCCGCGGGTACAGCGTGACCCGCCGCGCGGCCGACGGTCGCGTCGTGCGCGCCGCCGAAGACCTCGCCCCCGGCGACGTTATCACCACGCGTTTCGCCCGCGGCCGGGCCGTAAGCCGGGTGGAGGAAACGGAGGACGCGACGTGAAGACCGTGCAGTTCGGGAGAGTGTCGTCGGGTTCATCCCTCCCGGTTCGGCACGTTTTCGACCTCACGGCTCAAGCTTTGGATGAATATCACGAGGCGTCTCCATAAAGATACTCGTCATGATTCGAAGCGACATCGGCAGGACCATTTAGCCGATTCACCGCGAGTACCGGGAACGACGCCTGGGATGGTGAAAAAGACGTTTCCGCCCGAGTCACGTCTGTTCTCTAATTTCGTTCCGCATTCACCTCCCCGCCGGGGATGTCGGACGCGGTAGCGGCCGGGTGCGGCGGGCTGTGTGCTCCCGCCTCCAATGTGGATTCGACTGGTAAGTGCCCTCCCCGGGCCTGAGAGCCCGACCCTCCCGCTGCGCGCGAGGGTGAAGCGCCGCGGGCCCAAGTGTGTACAACACTGAAGCCGTTGGCGTTGGACGGAACCTCTCTCATCGACTGAAGCCCTCGCGGCGCTGCTCGTCGAGCAACTCTGCCAGTTGTCGGGCCGCTTCGGGGTACTTGGCAATGATGTTTTGCGTTTCCGCAGGGTCGTCGTGGAGGTTGTAGAGTTGCTCGCGGTACTCGGGGTTGTTCTTCAGTTCGCGCGCATTCACCTCGCCGAACGGCTTTCCCTCGATGTACTTCCAGGGCCCGCGGCGGATGGCGAAGACGCCCCGGGCGTTGTGCAGCACGATCGACTCGCGTTTCCCCGCCGCGGCCGGGTCCTTCACGAGCGGCAGGAAGCTGATGCTGTCGGGGGCCGCGTCTGCCGGCTCGGGAAGCTGCTCGCCGAGCAGTTCGGCTACGGTGGCGTAAAGGTCCACCAGGCCGACGGTCCGGCGGCATACCGCGCCCGCCGGAGCGTGTTCCGGCCACCGAACCAGAAATGGAACGCGGAAGCCGCCTTCCCAGATGCGATGTTTGCGCCCGCGCCAGTGGCCGTTGACCACTAGCCCCGCCTCGACCGCCTGGCGGATGGACGGATTGCGGTCGTTGAGCCGGGGGTTCTCCGGCGGGAGCACGCCTCCGTTGTCGCTCGTGAAGAGGAAGAGGGTATTGTCCAACTCGCCCCGCCTCTCCAGCGCCTTCAGAAGCCGCTCCACGGTCCGATCGAGATCGCCGATGAAGTCGGTATAGTCGCCCGCCTTGCTGGTGCCCTGAACCTCGGCGGACGGTGTGATCGGCTCATGCACGGCCGTGGCGGCGAAGTAGAGGAAGAAGGGCTTGCCCGTAGGAACGGTGTCGAGCCAGGCCAGGGCCTTGTCGGTCAGAACGGGCATGTTCTGCGAGTCGTCGCGGGCAGGTGCATCCAGCCCAAGGTACTTGCTGCCGTAAAAGGTCGTCCCCGCGTCCGGCAGCAGTTCTCTCGACCGCAGTCCGAACACGCGATGGTTCTCCACGTACACGCCGGTCAGATCGCCGTTGTTCTGGGGCACGGCGAACTGGTAGTCGAAGCCCAACTCCAGCGGTCCCGGCTTGAGCGGGGCGGTGTAATCGACGCGCCGGTCGGTGCCGTAGCCGAGGTGCCACTTGCCGATCATGGCGGTCTGGTAGCCGTGGCGCTTCAATAGCGACGCCAGCGTCGGCCGATCCGGCTCGATGAGCAACGGGTCGAACACATTCGACACGCCCCGTTTTAGCTCGCTGCGCCAGCAGTAGCGCCCGGTGAGCAGGGCGTAGCGGGTGGGCGTGCATACCGACGAAGGCGTGTTGGCATCGGTGAAGCGAACTCCTTCCCGGGCCAGCCGGTCGATGTGCGGAGTTCGCACCAGGTCCGCAGCCGCCCCGTAGCAGCCGACGCTGCCGTAGCCAAGGTCGTCGGCCAGTACGATGACGATATTGGGTCGGGCTGCACGTCGCTCCTGGCAATAGACTCGCGCGGCCGTAGCGAGGGCCGCCCACGCGACAATCGCGCCAAGGCAGGCTCGAACCGACACACCCGCCGGTTTCCGAAGGGTTCGGCACGCCGTCGCGATGTGCCGCGGCGGCGTTGCACTTTGCCGGATGCGCGGTGCGGTGGATTCGCTTTTCATTGCGTTCATTGATAATTCACTTTCCGATTTGATGGGATGGCAGTGGTCAATCATTGTAAATGTGCGTCTGCAGCCCGGCGAGTTCTTCCGTAACGTAATGGTTCCCCGAGGCAATAGCAAGCGCCGACTGCCGCGTGCTCCCACCCGCTGCCGCTTCACGGAGCAGGAGAACGTCTACCGGGAAGGCTTTCGAGAACACGCCGCCCGCATTACGGCCGATCCGGAACAGCCCCGCCACCTGCTTGCAGCCCGTCTGCGAATCGAGCGCACGCCGCGCTGAGCCGGGCGCTCGTAGGGAGAGGGGAAATACTGATGCCCAATCGGGAACGGATGCCTTTCGTCACAAAGGCTTTTTGTCTGGCGCAACTGTTGATTCCGCAAAAGGTTGCGGCGGATACCCCCCTGTTGTGGCGGGCCGGATGGTGCGAATTAGTTGACACTGCGGTTTATTCTGGGTACGATCAAACATGTGCTCGCAGTCGGGCTGCCGGCCACGGCGAAGCGGGATCGCCATGCCTGCGCCGCAAGTCGCTCGCAACTTAGGCCGTGGCGCTTGCGTGGTTTTGCGAAGTTTGTACCCAAAAAGGGAAGAGCCGAAGTTTTTTTGATCACTAAAAGGTCCAGTCATGATGCGGTTTGCAAAGTGCTTTTTCGGTCCATTGACAACAGCGATCCTGATTTCGATACCTGCAGCTTCTCTGGCGGCCGCCGAGTGGACCGGCTCAACCAACAACAACTGGCGCACCGACGCCAACTGGACTCCCACCGACTGGCCGGGCAACGGCTACGGCGACGGCAATGACGAAGCCGTGTTCGATGTGGGCACGACCGGGAACGTTTCGCCTAACATCACGGACAATCACGTCTATCCGCGGACGATTCAGATCACCGGCACGGGCAGCACGTCATACACTTTCACGGGTGACAAGCTGGTTGTGATTAAGGCGGGCGGTGGCGTGACGGTCGACTCCAGCGTTACGACGGACCAAACATTCGAGGTCACGGTGCGACCGGATAACGGTACGACGACCTACACCAATAACGGCTCGGGCACCCTGGCGTTCGGTACGATGCAAGCGTACTGGTCTCCGGGCTCGCTAAATGCCCATGTTGTTTTT
>CAYPWB010000529.1:0-4031 GCA_964414315.1 uncultured Planctomycetaceae bacterium
CCCTCAAGGCCCCCGCGCGCCGGGAACCGACGGAGGAGATCCGAGAGCTATGTACAACGAAACCCTGCCTGCGTTCGCGAAAACCGTTGCGTGCATACCGGTCGCCCTGTGCCTTGCGGCGACCGGTTGCTCCGAGCGTGCGGCAGCGCCGGGCCATGACCCTGCCGGGGCATGTTGCCCCGCAGATCACCCCGCTGCCGAGCCGGCCCAAGCCGATCCGACCGGCGAGCCCGATCGCCAGTCGTGGCAAATCCTCATGCTGGGAGAAGACCGGGTAGGCTACGCGAGCACCGAGCATCGAAACGTTGAGGAGGAGGGACGTGAACTCGTACGCATCGACGGGGAAACCGTCCTTCGGGTGAAGCGATTTCGGCAAACGACCGAGCAGCGGATGCGGTTCACCGACGTGCAGACGCCCGAAGGGGAACTCGTCTGCCTGAGCGCCACGGTCGAGCAGGGCCGCGAGCCGATGACCACCGTCGGTGTGGTCCGCGACGGCCGCCTGGAACTCGAAGTCGGCACGCTCGGGAAAACGACGCAACATTCCATCGCCTGGTCGGAGGAGTGCGGCGGGTTCCACGCCGTGGAGGAATCGCTGGCGCGCCAGCCCATGCAGCCGGGCGAACAGCGCCGCTTGAAAGCCCTGATGCCCGGCCTGACCCATCTGGCCGACGTGGAACTGGAAGCCGTCGACCGGGAGCCGGTCCCACTGCTGGCCGGCGAGTTCAACCTGCTGCGCATCGAAAACACCACCCACCTGGCCCCGGGCGAGGAACTGCGAAGCGTCATGTGGACCGACCCGGACGGTGCGGTGCTCAAGACCCAAACCGAAACGCTCAACCTGGTAACGTACCGCGTGCCGAAGGACGTGGCGCTGGCCGACATCGAGCCGAGCGAGCTGGACCTGGGGCTCGATCCGTCGGTGAAGGTGAAGCAAAGCATCGCCAATCCGCATTCGACCGAGCGCATCCGCTATCGCGTGGAACTCGACGGCGGCGATCCGGCCGAGGTGTTCCCGCAGGGCCTTTCGCAGCGGGTGGTTTCAGTCGGGCCGGGCGCGGCCGAAATCACGGTGTACGCCATCCGCCCCGGCGGGGAGGGCAACCCCGACGCCCCGGCGGAGTCGGCCGCCGAAGCCGACTTGCGGCCGTCGAACATGATCCAGAGCGACAACGCCGAAATCGTCCGCCTTGCCGAAGAGGCCGTCGGCGACGAAACCGATCCGTGGCGCAAAGCCCTGGCCCTGGAGCAATTCGTTCATAACTACGTGACCGAGAAGGATTACTCGCAGGCCTTCGCCACCGCGGCCGAGGTGGCACGCGAGCGCGAAGGCGATTGCACCGAGCACGCGATCCTGCTGGCCGCCTTGTGCCGAGCGTCGGGCATTCCGGCCCGGGTGGCGGCGGGGCTCGTGTACCTGCCGCCGCGACGCGCGTTCTTTTTCCACATGTGGACTGAGGCGTACATTGACGGCAGATTCATCCCGCTCGACGCCACCCTCGCCCGCGGCGGCATCGGCGCGGCCCACCTGAAACTGACGCACACGAGCCTCGAAGGGAGCACCGCGTTCACGGCGTTCCTTCCCATCGTGCGGGTGATCGGGCGGTTGCGTATCGACGTTCTGGAAACCCCATAGGGCGGGCTTTGCCCGATGCGGCCATGAAAATTTACACGCGGCAGGGCGACGCCGGCCAAACCCGGCTGCCTGACTCCGACCCCATATTCAAGGACGATCCGGCACTGGAGGTGTGCGGCACCATCGACGAGTTCAACGCGGCGCTCGGGCTGGCCCGGGCCGAGGTCGGCCGCGGCGAAGTGGCCCAACTGCTACACGGCATCCAGAAGACGCTGTTGCAACTGGCCGCCGAGTTCGCAAACCCGGAGTTGGCGGGCGACGGGTCGGGGGCGATCGGGCCGGCGCACGTCGAAGCATTCGAGGCGGCCATCGACCGGTACGATGCGGTCCTGAAGCCGCTGCACGCCTTCGTCCTGCCCGGCAGTTCGCGGGCCGAGGCCGCCCTGCACGTCGCCCGCACCGTCTGCCGCCGCGCCGAGCGCCGCACGGTGGCCCTGGCCCAAGCCGAGCCGCAGCGGGTGGGCGCACAGCATTTCGTCTACCTGAACCGGCTGAGCGACTTGCTGTTCGTCCTCGCGCGGGTTGTGGGCGAGGGAGCCGGGCTGTAACAGGACTTCTGCAAATCGGGATCACAAGGTCCCCTCTCCCTCTGGGAGAGGGTTAGGGTGAGGGCTTTTTGAAGCGGAAACGGTTTGCGTTGCTTGACTGGATCCGCTATGCCCTCACCCCCGGCCCCTCTCCCAGAGGAAGAGGGGAGAAGTTCGCAAAAGTCCACTTGTAACTCACACTGAAGACACCACCACCCGGCTCTATCCCGGTGGAATTCGTAGTTCATCGGCTGGGCCGAGTGGAATGAGTCCCACCAGCGCAAGTGTCGGCCGCCTACTGCGCCGTCCCCTGCGTCACGACGGCGTACGCGGGAAGCGGCGGCGCGGCGGCGGTGCCCAAGTCGGTCTGGATGCGAATGGTGCGGCTGATCTTGCCGCGGGCGTCGCCGGCCGTGAAGGTAACCGGCACGAGGTGCACCGCCTTCGGTGTTTGGGCGCTCGACGTGTCGAACCGGAAGCTGGGGTCTTCGCAGTCGATCGCCAGGATGCGAAACGGCTGCTTGGCGCGAACCACAAGCTGTTTGGTTACCTCCCGGCCCGGTTCCACCGTGCCCATGAACAGCGACGCCGGGCTCACGACGATGCCCGACACGACGCAGCCCTCGACCAGCAGCGGCACTTGAGGCCGGCTCCGGTCGTTGGTCATCAGCAGGAGGTGGTCGCGAATGTAGCCGAGCGAAGCCTGATTGTCCATGGCCGCGACCAACTCGTACTCCACCCGACCGCCCCGACGGCTTGCCTCCTTCAGATGCACGACAAGGTGCGGGTTCGCGTTCTTCACGTCGACAATTCGCCAGTCGCTGCGGCCCGTGTAACGCACGCGCACTCGCGCCTCGGCCGGCGCGCCTTGCTCGACCTCGCCGAATTGCACGCTACCGGGATCGAAGACCACGTCGTTGCAAATGAACGTGCTCACGCGCAACTGCACCTGGGCACGAAACGGCTTGTCGAACGTGACGATGAGCGTCGCCCCTTTCCGCCCCAGAAAGCGATCGGTGTTGATGTGCGCTACAATCTTCCCGGTTTCGTAGGTCTTCAGGGGTTTCGTTTCGAACAACGGCGTGGTGCATCCGCACGTCGAGTGGACGTGAGCGATGCGGACGTCTTCCAGGTACAGGTTCTGGAACTCGAAGGTGAACTCGGCTTTGGCGTCGCGGGCCACATTGCCGAAGTCGTGCTCCCGCACCTGGAACATCTTCTGCGCCCATTCCTGGGCAGCGGCTGGAGCGGGAATCAGGACAATTGCCAAAAGGACGCAGTAGCGATTGATGTGTGTCATGGATGGAAACGCTGCACGCGGCAGCCGATGCAGGGTGAAAGGCGAAGGTCGAAACGAAGGCACGGCAGGATTGCTCCGGTTGGGACGGCGGCCGGCCCGAACGAATCGATCCCGACCAACATACCCGTCAACTCTAGATTACCGTTAACGATTGTCAATTGCACGGGTGATGATGGGGGCGGCGCAGGTCGAACGGTCGTTGCCGTTCACGGGGGACTGTCCCGATTTTCGCGGCCCAAAGGGTGATTCGCCCAATCGGCCAGCCGCTAAAGCCGCGAAAATGGGACTGTCCCCCTCGCATAGAGCGGGGAAGACGGCCCGCGCCGCCGACCCGTGAACGATTGCACGTTTTGGGGAACCTTTCCGCCTACCGGCGCGTCGAATCGATAGGAAGCGGCACTTACGTTTCTGGGCGACCGAACAGGTGTGTTGTGCCTGATGAAGCGGACGGCACGGCGGAGCGTGCCTGCTACTTTGTCCAGGTGCAAGCCATTCGGCCGAACGGATGCGTTCTGCCTGATACGGCGGACGGCACGGCGGAGCGTGCCTGCTACTTTGTCCGGCAAGC
>CAYPWB010000530.1:0-4015 GCA_964414315.1 uncultured Planctomycetaceae bacterium
GTGGGCCACCGGACGCACGTAATCGGTCCAAACGCCGTTGCCGGACCCGCCGCTGACGTTCAGTACGCACCTGCGGCCGTGGATGAGCACCGGAACATAGCTGTACCCTTTCTCGGGTAGCAACTCGATCTGGGCTTTGGGGATCACGAAGTAGAGACTGATCCCCGCCTTGGCGGTCCAGAACTTGCTCCCGCCCTTTCGATAATGCTTGAACTCGTACACGTCGCTCTTCTTTGCGGCGACGTTCGGGTGGTCGAAAGCGTAGGCCGGTTCGCCCAGATGGGCACCGGCGACGACGGTGAGGTGGTTGCCGGGCGGAAGCTCGACCTGGTAGCCTTCTTCCACCTGGAACCGCTCACCTGCCAGGTCCATACGCATGTTGTTTCTCCTCGGGTTAAAGGGTCGGCAGCGAGTACAGGGCACTCGCCGGGGTCGACGTCTTGCGAAATGACGGTGCGTAGCGGGATTCCGGCTCAACTCGCCACCAATTCGTACCCCTTCGCCAGCTTCTGGGCCACGAGTTTCGCAACCCGACGCTCAGCCGTGGTGGCATCCGGGAAGCTCTTGACCTGGCTCTGGCCGTTGGTGCCGATTCGGCCGAAACGAACCATCACGTCGTTGCCGCGACTGCCGACCTCCCAGAACTTGGCCGACCTGCCGTTGACGAACTCGAAATAGCGCTTGGGCATGATGTTGCTCCTGGTCTTGGGGAATGGGAAAACAGAAACAGGTTCCGGCTACAGGCCGGGGCGGCTTGTTGCAGGATGCCTTGCAAGGTAAACTCCGGGGGTAAGTGGACTGTCCACCGGGGGCGGCCCCGAGGGGTTCGCGACGACCTGGCAACCGAAAGGGAGGTGCCGCATGAACGTCAAGGCTTGGGCGACGTCTTGTCTCGCGACTGTAATGGCAGCATCGGTTGCCGTTTGCGGCCCGCCGCCCCCACCGGCCGTCGCGCCGTTCAGCGCCCAGCAGGCACACCGGCACCAGGAGGCGTGGGCGGAGCACCTGGGCAAGCCGCGGGAGATCACCAACAGCATGGGTATGAAGCTGGTGCTTATTCCGCCGGGCGAGTTCATGATGGGCAGTCGCGAGTCGCCTGAGGAGGTCGTGAAGGCGTTCACCAAGTACATTCCCGAAGATGAAGACTTCTGGCAGAAACCTCTCAAATGCAAACACCCTCGCCATCGCGTGCGGCTTACCAAGCCGTTCTACCTTGGAGCACACGAGGTCACGGTCGGCCAGTTCCGCCGGTTTGTTAGTGCCACGGGCCACAAGACAGAAGCCGAAAAGGACGGCGAAGGCGGCTTCGGCTGGAACGACGCGGAGAATTACTTTGAGGGGCGGAACCCGAAATACAACTGGCGGAACCCGGGGTTCCCGCAGACAGACAACCATCCGGTGGTGAACGTGAGTTGGAACGACGCGGTGGCGTTCTGCGAGTGGCTCAGCGAGAAGGAGGGGCGAGAGTACCGGTTACCGACCGAAGCCGAGTGGGAGTACGCCTGCCGGGCGGGCACGATTACGCGGTACCATCACGGCGATGATCCGGAAGGTTTGGCGCGGGTTGGCAACGTGGGCGACGGCACGGCAAAGGAATGGTTTGCCAAACGAGTTGTGGGCTGGAGATACCATATCTTGGCCAAAGACGGGCACGTATTCACGGCGCCGGTCGGATCGTTTTCCGCCAATGCCTTTGGCTTGTATGACATGCACGGGAACGTATGGGAGTGGTGCGCGGACTGGTTTGACGAGAAGTACTACTCGAACTCGCCGGTGGACGATCCACAGGGGCCTGCATCCGGCTCGTACCGCGTGCTTCGCGGCGGTAGCTGGGTCAACAACGCCTGGAACTGCCGGTCGGCCGACCGGTTTAGACGCGGGCCGGCCAACCGGAGTACCAACCTGGGCTTCCGGCTGGCCCTAGTTCCGGCGGACGAGTCGGGCAAGTAACAAGACAAGCGAGCGGAGGTCGAGCGGCGGCGCGGCGTCCCGACCGGAGGGAAGGCGAGCGGAGCGAGAGCCCGCGGCCGGTGACTACACCGCGGAGGAGGAGCTGAATCTGGTGTTGCTCCTGGTTTTGGGGGATAGGAAAACAGAAACACCGTCCGGCGTTACTCGCCGGCTCAATGCATCCGCACGAACGACGGGAACCGGGGAACGCCGCGGTCGGTCAGTTCCTGGTAGCGGTAGGTGATGCGGCTGCCGATCGGGGGCGGGTTCCGACGCTCGGCATCGCTGAAGCCGGTGCCGACCGAAAACGTCAGGCCGTCGGGCATCTGTACTACGACGGCCCCCAGTCGGCCCTTGTGACGCCCCTTGCCGGGCAGATGCTCAACCACTTGGCCCTCGGCGTCCTGGAACCGCTTCACTTTCAGCAGCGTCGAGGACCTTCCCGCTTCGTACCGCGAACCGGGCTGGCGGAGCATCAGGCCCTCGCCGCCGAGCGATTCGATACGGGCCAACTCGGCTTGAAGGTCGTTCTGGCCGCTACAACGGGCCTGGTACAAGTGCCGGGCATGGGGAAGCGGCCTCATGTGAAACAACTCGTTCAGGAACGCTTCTCGCTCCTCGAACGGGCCAGCAACACCCGGAGCGTCGAATACCACATAGCGTACTTGCCGCCAGTGGTCGCTGCGGTCCTGCCGGCGGACGATGCTGACCGTGCGTTGAAACGCCCGGCGGCCAACCCACAGTTCGCCGTCCAGCGTCTTCTTGGGCAGGCCCTTCGAGAACCAGTCAGGGGCGTGGTAAACGTTGCCCTGGCGGGAAAGAAACTGTCGGCCGTCCCACCAGGCCCGCACGCCGTCGAGCTTCTCGCTCATCCACCAGTCGGTCAGGTCGAGATCGTTCTTCCACACCTGGGCCAGCAACAAAGGCGGAACGTCGGGCTTGGCCACGGTCGAGGGTTTCAGCGGTGCCATGGCTCCCAGCCGCTCCCTCTCTGCCTGTTCGCTTCGAAACGCACGGAGATGTTTGCAGGTCCGGCGTTCGATGGGCACCGACTGGTTCCGCCACGCCGGGCAGGAGCAGGAGTAGACGCCACCGACGTTCTTGAGGATGTAGGGAGTGCGGGCCGAACCCTGTACCTGGGTCGACTCGCCGTCTTGGAGGTCACGCATGTTGGGGTTCCTTGGGTTGTGAACATGGGGAAAACTGCGGGGACCCGACCGCCGAGTCAAGAAACAGGCGACCGCCGTGGCGCGCTTGGCGATGCGGGCCCGGGATTCGTCTCCCTCCGAAGGGCAATCAGATGGTCTGCCTCTTACCAGAGGGGCAAGATGATCGGGCATTCCCCGGGGCTACCGGCATTCGCCAATCACGCCAGCGTGCCCGAGGTCCGGAAATGCGGCAGATTGTGGGACGCCCTTTCTGTGGGCCCGCAAGAATCGGGACCGGGATATGGCCAGCAGGAGTCCCAGCCCCCTGGACGGCAGTCCTGACGCCTGCTAGGGTGGCTGTTGGAGATTGGTCCAAGACGCATCGGTGTGTCGGACCGATGTGGCTGCTGAACAAAGGGTGCGCTTGCGGCGTCGATAAGGAAGAGTGCAAGGCGTCAGAACATGTGCGATGAGCAGGAAATCGACTGGGCGGCTATGAAAGACGCTTCACAAGCGTATGCGCGTTCGCAGAGCGCACCTGTCGTAACTGAGAATCCCGACATCCCGCCGATCATCTACCGCTATTGCAGCATGGATACTTTCCATGCCATGCTAACGAATAAGCACCTGTGGATGACCAGTGTTCGGCACATGAACGATTCCACGGAGCAGTCGCATTTCATCAAGAAAACCAAGAGACTCCTTAAGAAATTGCGACAGGGGCCGAACCCAGAGGCGTTGTATGTTCAACTCGTCGTTCAGAACTTTGACTGGATGGAGCTTACAGCGTATGCGTGTTGCTTCAGCAAGGAAGGTGACCTCCTGAGCCAATGGCGCGCGTATGCCGACGATGGCGCGGGCTTGTCCGTGAGCACGATAAATGCTGGCAATTTGCCGATTTCTGAGCAAGATCGTTG
>CAYPWB010000531.1:0-4009 GCA_964414315.1 uncultured Planctomycetaceae bacterium
ATTTGTGCGCAGCACCCGAAGGGCCGTTCCGGCAAATCGGACCTGTCCCGTTTTCCACGGTCCTTACCATTATGGCCGCGAATCCGGCGGTTGCAACCTCCCGGCCGACCGAGTATCGTGGCGAATCGCCGTTGCAGCCCGCTTCTGGTCGCTTGAAGAAGGAACCTTGGGCGGCGCCGGCGCACCGATGCCCTCAGGCAGCCGAACACGGAGCAGCGACGCAACATGCACGAGAATCAGCCGCTCGCCGCCGTTCACCAGGGACCACGGCCACCGCTGTGGTTGCCCGAGGGCTCTGTTCGGGCGATCCTGGCACTTGCCATCTTCGGTTCGGTGCTGGCCACCCTGGTTCTGGCCCGCCGGCCGGTCGACGATTCCTTCTGGCTCCTTTGGATGCTCAACTACGCGGTGCTGGCGTACTATTTCGCCATGCGTCGGGTGGAACCGTGTGCTTCTGCGCCGGGCGGCGGGCCAACCGATTCCGCCTCACCAGGCATGCGGCCCCTCAGCCTTCCCCCGGGCACGGTCCGATGGTGCCTGCTGTTGGCATTCGTGGCGACCTGCGCTTTCCTGCTCTACAAATGGTTCACCGAGGGACGTCCGTTCTGGCAGGATCGAGCGTTCTTCCCGATGTTGTCGCTGGGAGGATTCTTCGCCGGGCGTTTGCTTGCCGCCTTCTACCGACATCGCAGCGGTCCGTTTCCTCCTTCCCTTCAGGCGTTCGAACATGGCAAAGCGGCCGTCGCCTTGCTGTGTGCGTGCATCATCGTACTCCTATTGCCTCTGGAAATTTCCCTGCCGGCGAGCCCGCAACTCCTGCGGTTCGCAATCCTCTTCATCTTCTTCTACTTTGGCGCCAGGTGATCGTTCGCGTCGGCGCGCAGGAAGAGGAAGGAAACCGTGAATTAAGCACGGCGTTTCGCACACTGAGGCGTGGACTCGGACGGGCACTTCGCACGCGAAAGCTTGAACGCCCGCGACAAGCCCGCCGCGGCTCCACTCCGCCTCGAACGCTCCACCCCGCCTACTCGCACATCAACTGGAACTCGGGCATATCGGCGCGCGGGCGTTGGCGCAGGAGGGCGTGGATGGGGTCGAACGTGCGGAGGATCTTCTGGTAGTCGGGGTCGTCGGTCGAGCGGAACACCGCCTCGGCGCAACGCTGCGTGCCGCCGGCTTCCGCGGCCAGCGGGGCCAGCAGGAAGTTGTTCTTCTCGGGATGCATGATCCGCGTGTAGAACTTCCGCGGAACGCCGTCCTGGTGGCACTCGGCGCAGCGGCGAGCGGCCACCTCGGCCAGCGTCGAGTCCAACTGCGCGGGGTACATCCGCCGGCTGCCCAGGTGCGCCTTATGGTTCGACGACGACGTGCCGTAGTACGGAACGTTCAGGTCCATCCACAGGTACACGCGGCGGCGGTCCTCGTCGGGCACGTCGACGCGCGGCTTGCCCTCGGCATCGGGGTGCCCGCTGCGGATGATTTCCGCCAGCTTGCTGGCCGGGCTGCCCCAGCGGCGCGGCTCGATCTCGAGCGTGTTGTGGCCCGCGCCGTTGATGGTCCATATCCACTCGACGTACGGGCTCATGCCGCGAACGTCGTCGTACTCGGCCCCGGACGGGCTGCCGTGCCGTATCCAGTTGTCCTGAGCCTGCGTGCCGGTGCGGCCGAGGATGTCGTACGACACGTTGAAGAAGTCGGTCATGTGGCCGGTCAGGTCGACCCCGCCGGGCTGTTCCCGCTCGTTGTGGCACTCGATGCAGTGCCGGTCGAACACGCCCTGGACGACTTCCTGGTAGCTGAACCCCTTCACGCCCCACTCGGGCTCGCGCAGTTTCTGCGGGGCGCTGCGCATGGGCAACTGCCGTATGGGGCGCGGCGCCACCGAGTTGCGGTCGGCGTGGCAGCCCACGCACCCCTGCACCTCGCCCGGCATCATGTGGGTGAAGCTGCGCATGCGCTGCACGGCCCGCCCCTCGCCGTCGAGCGCGAGGAAGTAGATGGGCACCTCCGAGGGGACCTCGAAGGCCGCGCTGCCGTCGGGCGCCACGTCGGCAAAGCCCCACACCTTCTTCGCCGCGTAGGTGGCCCCACAGGAAACCAGCGGGAACTGGAAGCCGAACACCGCGATATTGCGCATCCGGCCCGTGTCGGGGCAGCGGTTGTTCTGCGGCGAGTGCGTGCTCTTTTCCAACTCCTGCACGACGGCAATCTGCTTGATTTCGCCCCGCTCGACGTGCGGCTCCAGGCCCACGTACACGTCCTGCATAATTACCGTCGCCCAGGCGCCCGAAACGCTGCCGTCCTCGGGCAGCTCGGCGTGGCGGTCCATCATACTGCCTGTTTGCACCGGAGGCGGCGTGCGCTTGTGGATGGGCTGAGGGCTGTAGAACCCCATGCCGTCGCGCGGCGCGAGCAGCGAGGCGGCATTGGCGTCGAAATCGCGAATCTGAATCACCCCGCCCTTCGATACGAGGAAGTGCTGTTCGTCGAGCGGCATCGGCTTCTCGTACTGCCCGCGGATGCCCATTCCAAGCATGCCGTTGCCCCACGGCCCGCCGCCGATGCGGTGCGCGTAGATGTCGATCTCCGGCGTGAGGTTCCGCACGGCCTCGGGCGCGTTGGCCCCTTTGCTCGGGTCGATGGCCACGATGCCGCCCCGGCAGGAGCCGTTGTGGTTGGTGGCCGTGGCCAGCACGCGGGTGGTGCCGGGAATGGCCCGGGCGTCCATGAACGTGCCCGGCGAAAGCACCCGGTTGCCGTAGTAGCCGGCCAAGCCGGTGCCGTCGGGGTTGATGGTCCACAGGCTCTGAATGGGGCACGCCGCGCGGTCGACGTATTCCCACCGGGTGTAGACGATCCGCCCGTCGCCCAGCACCGACGGGGTGAAGTCCATCAGGTAGTTGGCCGAAAGCCGCTTCTGGTTCGAGCCGTCGCGGTCCATCCGGTACAGCACCGGCGAGGTGACCACGTAGCAGTAGGCGTAGGCCGGGCGGCGGTCGGAAATGAACGCAATGCCGCCGTCGGGCAGCCAGCACGGGTCGAGGTTGTTGTGCAGCCCGTGGGTGAGTTGCTCCAGCCCCGTGCCGTCGATGTTGATGCGGAAGACGTGGTAGTTGGCTTCCTCGTCGGGGTACTGGGAGATGTCTTCAATGTGGGCGACCGGTCTCGAGGCGACGTGCCCGCCGCGGCGCAGCGCGAACACGATCTCGCGGCCGTCGTACGACAGGTCGGCCGTGGTGATCATCCCCTCGCCGGCGTCGAAAATGCACTTCAACTCGCCGCCGTTCTCGTCGGGCGTGAAAATATACAGCCCCCCGCCGGGCCGGAAGCCCTCGACGTGGTACACATACACGTGTGAAATATCGAGCGGCCGCCGTTTGACCAGCAGCATGTCGCGGAAGCCGAACTGCCCGCTAAGGACCTTTTCGCGCAGGGCGAGCGCCGCGGGCGTCTTCTCTTCCGGCGGAATGCGGAACTCGGTCAGTTGCGCGTCGGTCACCGGCGCGGGAAACACGGCAATCTCGGCCGCGCCGGGGTTGGGCGAGTCGGGATGCGAAGAGAGGAACTCGATGCGAATCGTCGTCACCTTCCGTTTCGGGAAGGCGATCCGCTGCGGGCCGCGCCGGTGTTCGAGCGTGCCTTCGACGGCCGGCTTCTCCTCGCCGTCGAAGTACACCGCGTAATCCTTGAAACACTCCAGCAGCGGGCTGGTGACCCGGGCGAAGTAGACGATCATGGCCGCGTCGACCGGCTCGTCCCACGCAAGTTCGAACCAGCCGTCCTGCGTACCTTGCACCGCCCAGTCGCCCGCGTCCTGGTGGAAGTCGGACGGCAGCACGCCGCTTACGGCCATTTCCGGCCGGTACTGGTCGCTGAACCGGCTGCTGGCCGTCACCCGCGCCTCGGGCGCCAGGTTCTCCGGCACCTCACCGGCCGCCGCGTGGGCGAACGGCATTCCCAGGATAGAAAGCAGCAAGAGGGCCGCAAAAGAAAGCGGCAGGGGCAAGGG
>CAYPWB010000532.1:0-3974 GCA_964414315.1 uncultured Planctomycetaceae bacterium
CATGGCGACTCGGAGACCTGCACTACTGTAGCACGACTCTCCGAGTCGTCTTATGTTATGGCGACTCGGAGAGTCGCCCTACTGTGGCCGAGTCGTCTTGTGATTATGGCAATCCTGAATGTCGCCCTACTGTAGCCGCTACACGCGCTCCTCGCACTCCAGCAAATACTCGCGCGAGGCGCGCAACGCTTCGGTCATGGCGTCCGGTTCGGGTTCGCCGTGCATGAACGGGTTCACGTACCAGCCGTATTCTATCTTCTCGAGCGCCGCAAGCCAGGGGGTGAAGTCGGTCGGTCCGATGCCCGGAAGCTGCTTCGTGCCCGGCTGGGCCTGCCACGCGTAGAAGAAGAGCAGTTGCTTGCCGCAAATGCCAATCGCTTCTTCCACCGATGCGTTGATCCGTTGCAGGTGGTACGGCGCCAGGGCGATGCCCAGCCGGGGGTGGCGGTTGACCTCGACAAACGCCTTGAGCGAGTCGATCGTATTGAGCAAGGCATTGCCGTGGTTCTCGATGGCCAGATACACGTTGTGCTTCTCCGCCAGTTCCAACTCCGGCTTCATCGCTTCGACGAAGTCCTTCATGTGCGCGGTCAGTTGCTCGGGCGGGCAGGGCCGCGTGCTTCCGCGCACGGCCACGCCGCCGCCCATCGCGCCGATAAACTCGGCGTACTTCGGGAACCCACCGGCATAAACCGACCACGCGTACGGCTTGAGTTTATTTCGCTCGAGCACGGCTTTCAGCCCGTCGGGACCGAGACGATCCTTCGCATCGTCGAGGTGCGGGCAGCCCGCATGCGGCGACCAGATGTCGATCGCCTCGAAGCCGAGGGCCGCGATTCGCTCGCACACCTGCTCGATGGGCAGGCTCATGTAGTGGATCGAGGAGGTCGACAGGCGCATGTTCCAAGGTTCGGACGGCCCTTCCGCCCGCGCCCTGGCGCCGACCGCGCAAGCCGCGGCGGCAACGGCCGACTGGGAAAGGAATCGCCGTCGGGAAATGGGGGATATTCCGGATGTCGTTCGCATGGGGACTCCTTCAGTGAAGCCGCAAACGTCGGTCGCGGCCTAATGGGGATTGTTACAGCGACGGCGGTTCCCACTCGGGAATGCCCGTACTCTCCTGTTGCTTCTGATACCGTACGTGGAACGGGCGCGTTGGCGACATGGGAACGTTCTCGTTGACCATCATCGGCCGTGTCTTCCGCCACCAGGCGTCGTAGGCCTCGCGCATCTGCCGGACGACGTCCGGATGCTCCGGGGCAACGTTGGTCGTTTGCCCCGGGTCTTCCTGCATGTCGTACAGCGCATCGCCCACCAGGCGGAAGCGATGGTTGCGGACCGCGAACCGCTGCCACTGGAACTCGTCGGGATCGGCGCCGGTGGGCCAGCGGCCGAGGTGGGTGAACAGGTACCGGTCGGGCCAGGCGGCGTCGTCCGACTCGATCAACGGAAGCAGGTTGCGCCCCTCCACTTGCCCGGCGGGCGGTTCAGCGCCGGCCAGAGCGGCCAGCGTCGGGAGGATGTCGATGTGCGCAGCGACGTGGGGAATGTCGCGCCCGGCCCGGATGCGGCCGTCCCAACGCACAAAGAACGGGACGCGCACCCCGCCTTCGTCGACGCTCCCCTTCAGGCCCTTCATGCCCGCATTGTACATCTCCAACTCGGTTCCGTCGGACGCCCGACCGATCACGCCCCGGCCGGCGCCGTTGCCGGTCATGCCGTTGTCCGACATGAAAATAATGAGCGTATTCGACAGAAGGTCCCACGCCTGAAGCCGTTCCAGCAACCGGCCCAGGTTCTCGTCGATGTTTTCGATCATGCCGTAGTAGCCGGCCCGCGCCGGTTTCATGCCCAACTGGGTGAAGCGGCGGGCGTTTTCCGGCGGGGCGATGAAAGGGCCGTGCGGCGCGTTGGTCGTAATGTACGCGAAGAACGGCTTTTCGCCCTCCCGGGCCTGGTTGATCCACCCCAGCGCGGCGGTGAAGAAGACGTCGGTGCAGTAGCCGCGCGTCTTGACGAACGAGCCGTTGTGGCGGATGACCGGATCGAAATACTTGTTGCCGGGCGCGTCGGCGCAACTGCAATTGTACGCCTGCCCGATGCCGCCCGCCCCGTGGATGAAAGCCTCATCGAAGCCGCGATTGTGCGGCTGGTACGGTTCCTCGTCGCCCAGGTGCCACTTGCCGAAAATGCCGGTGGTGTAGCCGGCGCCGCGGAGCACCTCGGGTAACGTCGTGGCATCGAGCGTCATGCGCTCGCGTTCCAATATGGTGTGGGTAACGCCGTTCCGCATGGGGTGGCGCCCCGTCATGAGCGCCGAACGCGTCGGAGCGCAGGTAGGACTGACCAGGAACCGCGTGAACCGAACGCTGCCGTCGTACAGGGTATCGAGGTGCGGTGTTTCGATCCACGGGTGCCCGTGCCTGCCCACGGGGCCGTACCCCCGGTCGTCGTCGATCACCAGGATGATGTTCGGCCGCGCGCCGGCGAGCGGCTGGGCTGCCCTCGCTTGCGGCGCGGCCAAGGCGGCGATTCCGCCAAGAACGGCCGTTAGGAATAGGGGAAGGCGTTTCATTGGAGTGCTCCTTCAGGCGGGTGCGTGTGGTGGTAACCGTTCCCAGGGGACTGTCCCCTTCGCATACAGCGGAGAAAACAGCCCACGCCGCCGTCCTGTACTACCAACAAGCAAGATCGTGAACTTCTTCACAAAGCTCCGACCCTGCCTTTGAGCGGAAGCTCGCATTGGTTGGCGGCCCTGCCGCCCTGGGAACGGTTACTGTGGAAGTCCTATATCTCTTTCGTCACGCCGGGCAGCGGCGGTTCGTAAATGCCGTCCGGACCGGCCTTGACGGGCGGCGGGCTGTCAAACGTCAGCGAGTCGATATCCTCGACGAACTGGAAGTCGGAGTTGAGCATCTGGTCCCAGGTAATGTACGCACCCGTGTGGGCGGCCGTGCGGCCCATCAGGGCGGCCACGTTCGCCTCGCCGGCCCGCCGGGCCTCGTTGTGCGGCGTGTCGTTGCGGATGGCGTCGAGCAGGAGTTGCCACTCTTCGACGTACGGGTTGTTGTCGCCCCGGCCGTATTCCCATGCGACCTGGTCGGGCACCATGTTCTGGCTTGTGTAGATGCGCGGCTTCGGCTGGCCGAGGCTTTCCATAATGACGGCCGAACCCTTGGAGCCGTGGGCGTAATCGGAATAGGTGTTCCAGCAGCCGTTCATGTGGCGCGAGAAGGCGAACAACTTGGCGCCGTCGGCGAAGGTATACTCGACGGTGTAATGGTCGAACTGGTTCCCCGCTTGCGGATAACAGCGCCCACCCATCGCCTGGGCGGATACCGGCCAGGCGTCCTTCGCCCAGCAGGCCACGTCGACATTGTGGCAGTGCCAGTCAATGTAGAAACCCGAGGAAATCCAGGTGAAGCTGTTCGGGCGCTGGAGTTGGAAGAGCAACTCGTCGGCGCCCTCGGGCAGCGGGCCGCAATGGACGGGCCCATGCACGCGATAGATACGTAGCGTATGCACATCGCCGATTTCCCCGTCGTGGATACGTCCGATCACCTCCTCGCGGGCCTTCGAATGTCGCCACATCAGCCCGCAAGCCATCTTCAGGTTCTTCTGCTCCGAGGCTTCGGCGGCTTTGAGCCAGCGGCGCGTGGCGGGCGCGTCGACGGCGAACGACTTCTCGGCGAACACGTTAATGCCCTTCGCCACGGCGTATTCGAAATGCATGGGGCGGAAGTTTGCGTGCGTGGTCAACAGCACCACGTCGCCGGGACTGAGTGAGTCGATGGCGTGCTTGTAGGCGTCGAACCCGACGAACTGCCGCTCGGGCGGCACGTCGACCCGGTCGGTGAATTGCTCGGAAAGGCGGTTATAGCTGCCGGTGAGCCGGTTTTCAAAGAGGTCGGCCATGGCGTGGAGCTTGACCGGTCCCCCCTGGGTCGAGAAGGCGTTGGCCACCGCCCCCGTGC
>CAYPWB010000533.1:0-3972 GCA_964414315.1 uncultured Planctomycetaceae bacterium
CGCACGAACACGCGGCTGCCGCGGAACTCGACGATCTCGATCGGAGCGCCGGCCTGGACGAACTCGCTGTCGGTCACGACGTTCACGTATCGATCGGCAAAGCGGGCCTTGCCGGCCGGGCGTAGGGCGGTATGGGCGACGCCGCGGTCGCCGACGGCGGGCCCCACCGCTTTCCGTGCGCCCTCGGTTTCCCCGCCCCCGGACGAAACGCCTTTGCTTCCCGGCTTGCCGGCTTCCGGCGGGTGCAGCAGGAGTTGGTTGAACAGTGGCAGCGCGCCGAAGTACCGGCGCAGCAGGTACGCCGTCACGGCAAACGCCACCCCCGACACCGCCACCACCCCCAGTGAGTTGGCGAGAATGGCCATCTGCCGCCGCGTTTCGGGAATCACGAAGCCCTGCATGGCCATCATCAAGCTGACGAACAGCAGCAGGATGCCGGCGACACCGAATACACCGAAGCCGGGCAGGATGAGTACTTCGACCACCAGGAACACCACGCCGGCGGCGAATAGCACCAGTTCGAGCCACTCGGCCGTTCCGCCCAGGAATCGACTCCAGAAGAACAGGGCGAAGCACAGCCCCGCCAGCAACGCGCCGATCCCGATGCCCGGGCTGCTCAACTCGATGTACAGCGCGATAAGTCCCAGCACGAACAACAGTCCGGTCACCACCGGCAAATTGAGGATGTACACGGCCGTGTCGACGCCGGTGGGGCGCAGCACCCGCAGTTCGTCTTCGACTTCGTAGCGT
Organism: uncultured Planctomycetaceae bacterium; assembly: GCA_964414315.1. Taxonomy (GTDB): domain Bacteria; phylum Planctomycetota; class Planctomycetia; order Pirellulales; family Thermoguttaceae; genus PWXP01. Next base: position 751 of record CAYPWB010000533.1, read on the forward strand.
TGCCGGAGTTCCTCGCGGTTCTTGGCAAGTCCTTGGGCGAGTCCCAGTTCGACCGCCTCGCGGCCGTTCGCTTCGAGAAAGAGGCCTTCGCGCGATGCACCGACCATGGGGCCCTGCCGCCACTGGTCGGCGTCGGGCAAGGTTTTCACGTCGGCGGCCGACATGTAGGCCTTCTCCTCGGTCTCGGCGTGGGTCCATTGGTACACGACGGTATCCAGATCGACCATGGCCTCGGCCAGCGCCGGTGGGCGGCCCTTGGCCTCGGCAAGTTGCCGCACGAAGGCCACCAGGTCGCTTCGCACCTTCTCGGGAGCGTGGCGAAAGAGAAAATCGTCGCCCAGGAAGATTGGGCCGGCGTCGCCCAGCCGAGCCCCGCTCGCCATGACGATGTCGTCGCAGCCCAGGGCCACGATGGCAGCCCCGCTGAGCGCTTCTCGCGGCACGAAAGCCACCGTATGCGCCCAGTCGATATCGCGCAGCCGTTCCGCAATGAGTTTGCTGTCGTCGACGGTGCCGCCGGGACTGTCGATCTCGAGGAGAAGCAGGTTCGCGCCGTCCTGCTGCGCCGTATCGAGCTTCCGGAACAGATAGGCCCGACGCATGGGATGAATCGGGCCTTCAAAGCGGATGAGCACGGCCCGGACCGGCTCGCCATCGGGCGGCGTGAAGGGCGGCGCCTCGTCGGCCACCGGCGCCGGGGGTTCGGCGTTCGGATCGGGCGCGACTGCATTGGGCTCGTCGGCGGCCAACAGCCCGAACAGGGCAAGGCTCAGGCACGCCGCGCCGAAACAACGGCGCCATCGGGAAGGTTGCTCAACGTTCGCCAATCGCATGGTTCCTCCCCAACTCCTGCTTGACTATCCTCGAACACCGAAATACTCGCTTCCAGCGCGTCATTCTTCGTGGGATAAGCTTGCAGTTTGTGAATTGCCGTGGGACAAGCTTCCAGCTTGTCGTAAGTAAATGACAAGCTGGAAGCTTATCCCACGGGAAGCTTGCCCCGCGCCGGGGCCGCCTAGCCCAAATGGGCCGCGGCAACGGCTGCTTCTTCCTCCTCCGCGGTGTGTTCCGGCTCGAAATCGTCTTCCTCCAGCCCGCCGCGTCCCTTGGCGAACGATATCATCGCCTCGGCCATCAGCCAGAACGACATGGCCAGCACGACGGACGTTACACCCAGCAGGGCCCATCGCCACGGCTGCTCCTCGGCCGTCCAGAAGCCGATCATGCTGAGCACCATTGCCCAAATGGAAACGATCAGCATGAGCACCATGGGCACCAGGGTGTAAACGACCGGTCGGCCCAGTTTGAACAGGAATACGCTCACCGTCAGCAGCGTGAGGCCGGCGAGGAGTTGGTTTGTGGTGCCGAACAGCACCCAAAGCACCTTTCCGGCGGGCACGAGGCCGAAAAAGGCAATGCCGGCCACCGCCACTGCCGAGGCGAAGTACCGGTTGGCCAGCCATTCGACATGCACGGCCCGGCATATTTCCTCCACGTTGAACCGCAGCAGGCGGGTAGCCGAGTCGAGCGTGGTCATGGCGAAGGCCACGATGGTCACCGCCAGCAGGGCGGAGCCGAAGCGCAGCGGAATGCCGATTTGTGCGAGGAAGTTCGCCCCTCCTCGCACGACGGCGCTAAGCTGTGTGGCGAGCCCGGCCGACTGGATGCCGCCCCACGACGAATAAATCCCGCCTGCCTGCCAGTGGATTGCGCCCAGGCCGGCCACGCAGGCGAGAATGACCAGGATGGCCAATGCCCCTTCGGTCAGCATGCCGCCGAAGCCGATGGGCACCGCGTCGGTCTGCCGGTTGAGTTGCTTGACCGTGGTGCCGCTGGACACCAGCGCGTGGAACCCGCTGACCGCGCCGCAGGCGATGGTGACGAACAGGAACGGGAACCAGGGGGGCGCGCCCGACACGTCGGGCCGGAACGCGGCCGCATCGATGCGCGATTCCGGCGCCGCCGTCGCCGCGGCGAACAAGAGGCCTAAAACCAGGGTGCCCAACGCGAAATAGAGCTGGAAACTGTTGATGTAATCGCGCGGTTGCAGCAGCAGCCACACCGGCAGCACCGAAGCGACGAACCCGTAGGCCAGCAGCACGGCGATCCACCAGTATCGGGCCACGACCACCGATTGGTTCACGTCGTCGGCCGCGGCCGTTTCGCCGACGGCACTGAGCCGGGCGGCGGCCGCCGCGGCGCCGTAGGGCGAGTCGAACGCCGGCACGACCATTTCGCCCGCCTCGTCGTATTCCGCCGGTGCATCTCGGGCGGCGGAAAGGGCTTCGCGCGTTTCGGGCGTGGTGAGCCATTCGTACGTGGTCACCGGCCGCTCGACGCCCCAGAAGATGAGTGCCGCAAATGCCATCAGTCCCAGCACGGTGGCCGGCCCCAACGGTACCCGCAGTTTGTACACCGCCACACCCATGACCATGGCCACGAGCATCAGCCCGAACGACGGGATGATCGCGTCGGGGTTGAAGCTGACGAACAGGGCGGAAATGGCGTTGACGAACGCGCCCATGGCCAGCGACATGAGGAAGAAGATGATCAGCAGGGCCAGCAGCCGGGCGCGGGGGCCCATCACGTGGTAACACACCTCGCCCACCGACCGGCCTTTGTACCGCAGGCTTACGGTGAGAGCCCCCAGGTCGTGGACGGCGCCGATGAATACCGAGCCGAAAATCACCCAAAGCACGGCGGGCAGCCATCCCCAAATGACTGCGATGGCCGGCCCCAGGATGGGCCCCAGCCCGGCGATCGACGCAAAATGGTGCCCGAAAAGAACCGGCACCCGGGTGGGCACGTAGTCGACGCCGTCTTCCAGGGTATGCGCGGGCGTGGCCCGGTCGCCTTGCAGCCGGTAGATGCGGCGGGAAATGAACCGGCCGTACGTGAAATACGCCCCGATCAGCAGGACAAACGAGGCGATGGCAACCAGGGCGGCGTCGGCGGGCATCGAAGAAACTCCTCCACGAGGATAGTGCTGGGACGGCGTCTCGGCCGGGGCGCCAACACACGCGGCGCGGACTCCCCGCCCCATCCATTATAGCTGTCTGCGCGGCCTCACCAAGAGCCGGGGCGAACAGGCGTTTCCGGCGAGCGGGGGGCACGACGCGCCTTGCGTTCGTTCCGGGTAGGGTAGAGTGCCAATGGGTAGTGGCCCTCCTGAGTGTGCCACTGGCTCGGCCAGTGCCAAAGGGCCTGAGTGTGCCACTGGCT
>CAYPWB010000534.1:0-3963 GCA_964414315.1 uncultured Planctomycetaceae bacterium
GTTTCGGCCTCGAGGCCCACGCGGGGGAAGTCCCAAAGTCCGGCCCAGCGCCCGCCCTCCGGGCAGCGCACCAACAGGACGCGTCCGCGGCGGCGCAGCAGCACGGCCGCCTCGCGCAACGGCGTCGGCGCGGCGCGGGCTTTCGGCCGCGGGATTTCGGCTTGCAGGCCCAGTCGGCGCGCTTCGCACAGCGTGGCCGCAGGACACTCCGCGCAGCGCGGCGCTCGGGGCGTGCAAACGCCGCCGCCCAGTTCCATCATCGCCTGGTTGAATTGGCCGACCTGCTTCTGCGGCAACAGCAACTCGGCCAACTGCCACAGCAGGCGTTGCCCCTCGCCCGAGGCCGGATCGCCCCGGTAGGCGGCCAGCCGGCTGAGCAACCGCTGGGTGTTGGCTTCGAGGATGGGCACGCGGGCGTCGAAGGCGATCGACAGGATGGCGCCGGCCGTGTAGCGGCCGATGCCCGGCAAACGGCGCACGGCGTCCATGTCGCGGGGAAACTGCCCGCCGTGCTCGGCCACGACAATGCCCGCCGCCTTATGCAGTTGCCTCGCCCGACGGTAGTAGCCCAACCCTTCCCACAGCCGGAGCACCTCCTGCTCGTCGGCCGCGGCGAGATCGGCCACGGTGGGAAACCGGCCGAGGAACCGTTCGAAATAACCCCGCACCGTGGCCACCTGCGTTTGCTGGAGCATGATTTCGCTCAGCCAAACGGCGTAGGGGTCGCGCGTGCGACGCCAGGGAAGATCGCGGGCGTTGCGGCCAAACCAGCGCAGCAGCCGTCCGCGGAACGAACGCCGTCGCGATGCGTCGAAAAGCTCGGCAAACCCAGGCCCGGTCACGGCAGTGGAATGTCCTTCAACTCGAACGGCAATTCCACATCGAGCACCACGACGGCCGTTTCGTACACGAAACGAAGCTCCTGCGGCGGCTCGTCGAGCGGGAAGAAGTACGCCATGCCCACTTCATTCGCGGCCTGACGCGTGGTGTCGAACCGGGCGTAATCGATGCGACCGCCGTCGGGCGTTTCCAGGTAGGCGGGATTGTTGAAAATCCAGCCGCGGTGCGACTGCAAGGCCCCGCCGGCATCATCGAATCGCACGCGAATGCCCACCTCCCACAATTCGCCGCTGCGGCGCACGTGTTCCAGTGTAACCGTTGCCCCGCCGATGCGCTGCCGCGCGCCGTCGGCCTCCAGCAGCCGGTCGAACCGGAACGCGGCGACCTTGCCGGGAATGAGCGCCCCCAAGGTCCCGTTCAAGGTGGCAATTTGCTCGACTCCCCGCGCCGGCGCCCGGAACGAGTAGGTGAGGTTCGCGGCAACTTGGTCGCCCTCGGCGGGAACTTCTAGAATCGCCTCGGAATCGTCGATCACTACGGCGTCGCCTCGCTCGTCCTTGGCCTCGACGGCGGTCATTGGCTGCACCAGCGTGACGGGTCGGACGCGCGGCTCCCACGCAATTTCGGTGGCAAGCTGCAACAGGGCCGGACCGCCGCGGCGGAGGTGGCGCTCGGAGCGCACGACCACCGGCTCGATGCGCATGGGGCCGATATAGGCGGCCCGGCCGAGCCGCGGGGCATGGCCCTCCAGCCGCGCCACCAGATAGACGGCGCGCTCGTCGCCGTACGGATACACCGTCAGGCCGGCCAGGTCGAGCACTGAATCGAGCGCCTGCCAGAATGGCATCTCCTGGAACTCGACCTCGAGTTCCGGGTCGGACACCTTGTGGCCGAAGTGTGCCCGGGCGTCAATCATCCGGTTTCCCGACTGAGCCTCGATGGCGGCCAGCACCTCCGAGAGCCGCATTTTTCGGGCGGGCAGCGTGATGGTCGACGCCTCGGCCATCGCCTCGGCCGCGGTCTGTTCAAGCTTTTGCCGAACCCGACCCAGCCGCTGTGCCACGCCGTCGGGCGTACGGTCGGTGATCGGCGGCAGGAGTTCGAGGACGGCGGGGCCGAACTCCAGCAAGGCCGCTTCGGCAGCATCGCGCTCGGCCAGACGAAGCGAATCGAGCTGCCGCACCAGGCGGCGAACCTGAAGCTCAACGTCGGCATCGACCGCCTCCGAACCGGGAGCGGACAGGAAAAAAATCGCGACAAGCGCCAAACCGGTCATTGCCAATCCTTCGCAAGGCGGTTACGCAATCTCGAAATCGCTGAACGATACGCGCAGGTCGTCATCTCCGTGGTCGAGAATGCGGCTGAAATCGACTCCGCCCTGGCCCTCGGCTTCCATACGTTCCAACTCCCGCTGAGCTTCGACGCGCACCGTGGTGTATGGCAGCGCTTGCAGCCGCGCGAGCGGGATCGGCTTGCCGGTCACTTCGCAAATGCCATAGGTGCCCTCCTCCATACGTTCGAGGGCCTTCTCGATCTGGGCCAGCTCGCGACTTTCGATTTGGGCCAGTTGAGCGTTCATCTCATCGTACGCGGAATCGAGCGCGACGTCGACCTCGTCGCCGCTTGCCGCCCGATTCAGGGCCTCCAGCTCGCTCAACTCGCCGGCCAGCGCTTTGCGTAAAGCTTGGCGCCGCTTCAGCAGCACCTGCCTAAGCTTCTCAATCGTCTGCTTCCTGGTCATGGCTGCCTCCCCTCTCTGCCGGCTCGGCGCCAGTAGCCGATACCCTTCGTCGACCCCTGACTGTTACGAGATTCCGGCGGTTGTTTCGCCCGGCCGATCGGTCGGGCCAAAAGTTTCTCTGCGTTCAAAGTGAGCGGTTCAAATGAAGTCTTCCTCGTAAAGTATTCGCTTCATTGTGGCCAACAGATTCCAATCTGCCGATCACCGCAAGCAAGTTACCGCAGGCCGCGACACCTTGTTCGCAAAGGCCAGAAGAATTATTTCCGCCCCCGAAAGAGGTAGTAAGACTCAGCGCGGGGCATACCCCACGATCTTGGCGAAAACATCTGGGAAAAGGGTCACAAGCGCCACGCCGGTGGGGTCCCCAAAACGGTTTTCCCAATTGCAAGTCTAGCTTATCCTGGCGCGGCCAATCCTGTTTTACGAACGGAACCCCGAAATCGTTCACGCGGCTCATGGCCCAGGGGTAGCCATTTTGTCGCCTTTGCCGACAAAACGTCGCCCTTTCGTCCACCGTCCTGAAGACCATCTTGACCTCTCCGGTATGCGCGGTTCTGATACACTGGCCTGCCGGCCCCAGCATTCCGTGAGTCGATGACGCGGGGAACGCCGGCTCCTTACACTTCGGTGCAAATTCCTTGCCAAGACACCCGAGGCGGTTTTCCAATGCCCATTTCGCAAACGACGCTCGACCAGCTTGCCCAATTCGACACACCCACCCTCTGCAACGCCATCGAGCTATACGGCATTCGGCCACAGAATGCAGGGTATATGGACCCGCGCATTCGAGCCGGTTTTCCCAATTTGAAGCCGATGGTGGGCTATGCGGCGACCGCCACCTTCCGGGCGTCGTTTCCTCCACCGCCGGGTGGAGGCGTGTACACGAACATGGTCGAGCAGGTCCGCTCGTTCGAGGCACTGCCCGGACCGGCCGTCGTCGTGATCCAGGACCTCGACGACCCACCCGTCGGTGCGGTGTTCGGCGAGGTCATGTGTTCGACCTATCGGGCGTTCGGGGCGACGGGACTCGTCACCAGCGGCGCCGGCCGCGATCTGGAACAGGTGGCCGCGCTGCGGTTCCCCGTCTTCACCGGCTCGACCATTTGTTCCCACGGATACCCGCAGCTTGTCGACGTCGGCATGGCGGTTCGTATTGGCGGGCTGGTGGTGCGCCAGGGCGACCTGCTGCACGGCGATGCGAACGGCGTGGCCGCCATCCCGTTGGAAATTGCCGGCGAGTTGCCCGAGGTGGCCGCCGAGTTCGCCGCGGCCGAGCACATCCTGATCGACTACCTTCAGGGGCCGGGCGAGAAGACATTAACCGGCCTGGCCGACGCGCGTGCCGGCTGTGCCGCGGCCGTCGACCGGCTGCGCCGGCGCGT
>CAYPWB010000535.1:0-3962 GCA_964414315.1 uncultured Planctomycetaceae bacterium
CCAATCCCGACAACATCCTGCCCTCGCTGGCCGAGCGCTGGGAGTTCAACGAAGAGACGCTCACCTTCACGATCTACCTTCGGCGCGGCGTGAAGTGGCACCCGATGAAGCTCCCCAACGGCACCCCCCTGCCCGACCGCGAGTTCACCGCGCGCGACGTCAAGTTCAGCTTCGACTGCGTGCTGAACCCGCACATCGACGCGGCGCACATCCGCAGTTACTTCGAGAATCCCGAGCCCGAGGACGCATCCGACCGGTACAAGATCAGCGTGAGCGTGGTGGACGACTATACGGTCGAGGTCCGCTGGACCGAGCCGTATTTCCTGGCCGAGACGTTCACTTTGGGCGGCATCCCCATGATTCCGCGGCACGTGTACTCGGTCGACGAGCGCGGCGAGCCCATTTCGTTCGATTTCACCTCGAAGGAGTTCGCCGACGGGTTCAATACCCACTGGGCCAACGGGATGATGTGCGGCACCGGACCGATGATGTTCCGCGAGTGGGTTCGCGACGAGCGGCTCGTGCTCGACCGGTTCAACGACTACTGGGGCGAGCCGTTCTACTTCAGCCAGTTGCGCCTGCGGTGTATCTCCAACCCGAATACCCTGGTGCAAATGGGCCTCCAGAACGAACTCGACTGGGTTAGCTTTGCCGAAAAGGACCAGTGGGTGCAGAGCGAGACGCACGCCAACGTGAAGGCGGGCAAGGTGAAGCTGGTCGATTTCGACTACCCGGGCTACCGGTACGTCGGGTACAACCAGAACCGGCCCGTGTTTCGCGAACGCGACTTCCGTTTGGCCCTGGCCTACGCCACGCCGATCGAACGGATCATTAACGAGGTGTTCCGAGGGCTGGCGATACCGGTTTCGGGCCCGTTCCTGCCCGGCAGCACGGCCGCCAATCCGTCGATCGAGCCGATCGCCTTCGATCCGGAGGAGGCGAAGCGGTTGCTCGACGAGGCGGGCTGGCGCGATACGGACGGCGACGGGGTGCGCGACAAGATGATCGAAGGAGCCCGCGTCCCGGCGTCCTTCGACCTGATGATTTTCGCCAGTTCTCCCAGCTTCCGCGCGATTGCCGAGATCATCCAGGAGGAGTATCGGAAGATTGGCGTGCGGGTGCAGATTACGCCGGCCGAATGGGCTTTGTTCCTGGAACGGCTCAACTCGAAGCAGTTCGACGCGGCGATGCTCGGCTGGGCCACCGGCTGGACGAAGACCGATCCGTACCAGCTTTGGCACAGCAGCCTGGCCGACGTGCCGGCCAGCTCGAACCACGTCGGCTACCGCAATCCAGCGGTCGACAAACTCATCGCCAAGCTTCGCGTGACGATGGACGAGGCCGAGCAGGAGAAACTGTACCACGAGATTCACCGGTTGATTTTCGAGGATCAACCCTACACGTTCCTGTTCTCCGAGAAGGCGACGGCCGGGTACGATGCCCGGATCGAGAACGTCGAGTTCTACCGGTTGCGTCCATGCATCGATACCCGCGAGTGGTACAGCAGCCGTCCGCGATAGCCGAGTGGGCCGCCCGCGCCCGACCGCGGTTCGCACGCCGGTCCTTACCCCGCCCAACGGAGTTTCCGCAACTTCTTCCAATCCCAAGGCTCGACACGCTCCATGTGGGTCTACGTCCTCCGCCGCCTCTTGCTAATTGTCCCGACGCTGTTCGGGGTGACGGTCGTGGCGTTTTGCATCATGCAGCTTGCCCCGGGCGATCCGCTCAAAGCGCAGTTGAGTGCGACGGGCACGATCGGCGAGACCACCGAAACGCGCGATGCGTACCTGCTTCGGCGGCGCGAATTGAAGCTGGACCGGCCCCTGCTGCTGAACTTCCGCTATTTCCGCGACTATTCGCCGTATATCCGCCAAGCGGTGTTCTTCCGCGCCCGGTCGAAGGAGGAAATCCGAGCAGCACTGGACCGGCTGGCGGAACAAGCCGGAACGCCCGAAGACGCGGCGCGGCTGGCGTTTCTCCGCTCGCTCGACATTGCCCGATTCGACTCCCTGCTCGCCAACCCCGATGCCCGCGGCCGGCTGGCCGGAATGGTCGTCATCGGCGTGCAGGTGTACTTGGAGGAAATCGGGCGGCACGGCGTTCCGCCGGCCATGGCGATTCTGCAAGACGGCGGATCGTCGTTGAAGGAGCGAATCGGCGCGATCCGGGCGATTCGGCTGATGGTGGTCGATCCGTTCCGGTACACCTTTCCGCGCGATGCCGACGAATCGGACGTGCCGTACGTCGTGACCCCGTGGCGGCTCTGGTGGGAGCGGGCCGAGCCCGGTTTCCCCGCCCTCAGCGCCCGCCGGCGCGAAGTGGTCGCGGGCAAGCTGGAGGAAATGGTCGGGCAGGAGTCGCGCGGGGGCATCCTTGAGATCCTCGAAACGCTCTACCGCGACGATATGCGGTTCTTCATCGAGCGATTGCTGGGCGAGTCGACGTTCGAGGAGAAGGTGCTGTGCGCGGCGGCCCTGAACCTGTACGTTTCCAACCCGCTGCGGCTCGACGCGCCCGTCGATGCCGACGAAGAGACGGTGGAGAAAGTCGGCGAGAACTGGCTGGTGCAGTACGAACTGTATCGCAACCGCTACGAGCCCGGGCTGCTGAGCCGATTCGGATACATGCTGACCGAGACGCAGTATGCCAACATGGCGTGGCGGCTGGTGACGTTCCAGTTCGGTCGGTCGGCTACGTCCACTCGCGAGCCGGTCGGCCCGCGCATTCTCAGCGCGTTGCTGGTGTCCGCGCCGCTGATGATTATGGCCCAGGTGGTCATCTATCTCATTGCGGTGCCGTTGGGAATTCTCTGTGCGGTGAATCGTTCCAATGCAATCGACCGCGGCGTGTCCTTGGGCCTGTTTGTGCTGTACTCGATTCCTCCGTTTGTCGCCGGCATGCTGTTCCTGCTGTTCTTCTGCTACGGCGTGTTCTTTAACTGGTTTCCGTCGTTGGGCCTGCATTCGGCGGGCGCCGACGATTTCGGATGGGCGCGTTACCTGCTCGACTACGCGTGGCACGCGTTTCTGCCGGTCGTGTGCCTGTCGCTGTTCAGCCTCGCGGCCATGGCCATGTACAGCCGCACGAGCATGCTGGACGTGATCGGACAGGACTACATTCGCACCGCCCGGGCCAAGGGGCTTTCCGAACGGTCGGTCATTTTGAAGCACGGCCTGCGCAACGCGCTGATTCCCATCATCACGCTGTTCGCCGGCTTCCTGCCCGGCATGCTCGGCGGCAGCGTGCTCATTGAGACGATCTTCGGCATTCCGGGCATGGGCCGGCTGAGCTTCGATTCGATCCTTCAGCGTGATTATCCGACCCTGATGGCGCTCATCTACGTCAACGCAATTGTGGTCATGGTCAGCATTCTCTTGACCGATCTGCTATACGTGGTGGCCGATCCTCGCATCAGTTTCCTGGGGAGGGGGCAAAGCTGATGGCGCAGTCGGGCGAAGCCTATCTGGACATCGTGTGGAAGCAGTTCAAGAAGAACCGTTTCGCACTGGCGGCCCTCTGGGCCCTGGCGCCGCTTGCCCTCGTGGCGCTGTTTGCGCCGCTGATCGCCTCGAACCAGCCGCTGGTTTATTTCGACGGCGACGAAGTGCTGTTCCCCTGGTTTCTGGCGCTCTTCAGCACGGTGGGAATCATCGACTTCGCTTTCAATATGGCCATGTTGATCTTCGTGCCGTGGTGTGTGCTGGCAACCGTGCTCAACCTAAGGTGGCGGCGGCGCGGGGTGCCGGGCCGGGTGCGCACGTTGGGAGCAGTCGGCCTGCTGGTGATCTCGGTGGGCGCGACGATCCTCGTGTTCTCCATCCCCGGCGTCGCGCCGAAAAACCCATACAGCCACCGTTCGTTCGTCGAGGAGGAAATCCGCCGCGACGACGCCTACGGCATCTACACCCTCATCCCCTACGGCACGTACGACCAGGAACGAGGCTCCAGCTTCCGGCCGCCGC
>CAYPWB010000536.1:0-3950 GCA_964414315.1 uncultured Planctomycetaceae bacterium
TGGTGTCGGGCATAATATACATTTGTACTCTATTGCCGCCTGCCGGTCAAGCCCCTCGAGCGGTTTTCCTGTCGCTTTTCCTGTTTCTTATCCCTGATTGTGGAACCGGATTCGAGGTAGGTTGTAGAGCAATTGTCCCAATTGCTCCCTCATCCCGTTTGCCCGCCGCCAGGAATCCCGTCGCACCGCCGCAACAAGAAAGCAGGACCGCCGGAACAATTGGGACAATTGTTCGACAATGGCCCTTCCCCCAAGCGGCTTGACGTACGCCCGCACGTTGTAGTAGACTTGCAACCGCTCTGGCTGTCATTCGCGTTGACTTCTGGCGAGCGGATTTGGCTCCTCATCACTCATAACTGGGTTGACCATGACCGGACGCGGCCCCGATCCCGAAACCACCCAGAGCATCTCGCGAAGTTGGCTGGAGCGTGCGCGCGTGCGCGATCCGGACGCGTGGCGGAAGCTGGCGGAGGTCTACGGCCCGCTGGTCTATCAGTGGTGCCGGCGCGCGGGGCTCCAATCCACCGACGCGACCGACGTGGTCCAGGAGGTCTTCCGGTCGGTGGCCGGCGCGATCGACGGCTTTCGCCGGGACCGCCGCGGAGATTCCTTCCGCGGTTGGCTGTGGACGATCACCAGGAACAAGGTCCGCGATCACTTTCGCGGGCGCGGCGATCGGCCGGTCGCCCAAGGGGGCAGCGCCGCGCAGGCGCGTCTCCGGGAGCTGCCCCACGAAGCGCCGGAGGACTCCGACGAAGCGTCGGCCCTGGCTGTGAAAGCGAATCTGGCACGACGGGCGGTGGCGATCATGCAGGACAACTTCGAGCCGCGTACCTGGCAGGCGTTCTGGCAGACCGCCGTCGAGCACCGGCCGGCGGCGGACGTTGCCGGGGACCTGGGAATCTCGACGGCCGCCGTGTACATGGCCAAATCGCGGGTCCTCCGGCGGCTCCGCAAAGAGCTCGACGGGCTCGAGCTGGTCGACTGATCGGCCGTCAGTGCGTAACGTCATACAGAGTAAAGGTTTAGCGTATCCATCTCCATCCGATGCCGGGCCCCCGTCTGGCGGGTCAACCCGGCTGCGAAAAACTGCTGTTAGGTCTTTCCGTTGTCTTGGATAGACGAACGGCGGCCGGCAGAAACAGGAGCCCGGACCGCCGGGCTGGCTGAACGAAAGGGGAATTGACTGATGCCAACTTCCGCCTGTCCCAGTCGCGGTGAGATGGCGGCCTACGCCGTCGGCAAGCTGCCCCCGGAAAGATCTGAGGAGATCGATATGCATTTGCACATGTGCACCGAGTGCCAGAAGTCGCTGGAAACGTGCGGCGACGATGGCGACACGCTGCTGTCGCGGCTGCAGCACCCGGCCGGCGACGAGGACTTCCTCGACGAGACCGAGTGCCAACAGGTCGTCGCTCGCGTGGCGGCGATCGGCCGCGAGCCTTCGTTCGCCACCCGCCAGACGCTCGAACAGTCGTCCGACGAGCAGGCCGACTTCGGCCGCGTGGGACCGTACCGATTCCTCGCCCGATTGGGCGAGGGCGGCATGGGCACCGTCTACAAGGCGCTGCACACCAAGCTCAAGCGGGTGGTCGCGCTGAAGCTCCTCCCGCGCGACCGGATGGAAGATCCGCAGGCGATCGCCCGCTTCGAGCGGGAAATGGAAGCCGCGGGCAAGCTCGACCATCCGCGCATCGTGCGTGCCAGCGACGCCAACGAAGAGGACGGGGTGCACTACCTCGTGATGGAATACGTCGACGGCGAGGACCTCTCGGAGCTTGCCGGCCGTTGGGGACGGTTGGGGATTGCCGACGCCTGCGAGATCATCCGGCAAGCCGCCGAGGGCCTGCAGTATGCCTACGAGCACGGGCTGGTGCACCGGGACGTCAAGCCGTCGAACCTGATGCTGACCTCCGGCGGGCAGGTCAAAGTCCTGGACCTTGGCCTGGCGCTGCTCGAGCCGCAGCCTGGAGACCAGGCTCGGGAGCTGACGAGCACCGGACAGACGATGGGCACGCTGGACTACATGGCGCCCGAGCAGGGCGACGACAGCCACCAGGTCGATATCCGGGCCGACGTCTACAGCTTAGGCGCCACGCTGTACAGGCTCCTGTCCGGGCGGGCGCCTTTTGCGGGTGCCAAGCATCACACGCCGATGGCCAAGCTGATGGCACTGGCTACCGAAGATCCCGAACCGCTCCTTTCCTTGCGGCCCGAGCTCCCCGCCGAGCTGGCGGCGATCGTCCATAGAATGCTCTCGAAACAGCCCGGCGATCGGCCGGCCACGCCGGCGGAAGTGGCCGAAGGGTTGGCGCCGTGGTGCGAGGGAAACGAGCTGGCGGCGCTGCTGGTCGAACCGACATTCGATCGGGGATCAGGCGAGACGGATCGCGGGCCCGGCCGGACGCAGGCAGAGCGATCGTCGTCGGCAACCGACGGCTCCACCGACCACGATACCGGGTCGAGCTTGACGCCGGTGGCTGGGCCAAAGCCCGCGAGGGCATCCGGGCGCCGCCGGCTTGCCGTGTTGGCCACCGGCTTGGCGCTGGCGGCGATGGTCGCGTTCGGCGTGGTGCTCACCATGCAGACACCGTACGGCACGGTTACCGTGGAGGCGGCCGACGAGAACGTGCAAGTGATCGTGAAACAGGGCGGCAAACAGATCGACGTGATCGACGCCGATTCGAACTGGTCGATCAAGCTGCGGGAGGGCCAGTACGAGATCGAGCTTCGCGGCGGCGACGACAAACTGCGGCTCGACAAGGACATCGTCACGGTCACCCGCCGCGGCAAGGTCCATGTCAAGGTGGAGCTCAAACGAGCCGAGATCGCCGGCCGTGTCAAACCGGTGCCCGGTGCGCTGAAGCCCGTGCCGGGGTGGGGCGACCGTGATTTGGCGGGCATTATCCCGCAACCCTTCGACCTCCCTGGAATTGGCCGCTGGCAGGCGGAAACGGTTTCCCAGCGCGACCGCCCTCAGGGCTTGGCCTGGAGCCCCGATAGCCAACGTTTCGCCGTCGGCGAAGGCACCGGGTACGTGCGGATCTACGAGGCGGGAATCTCCCGGCTTGTGGGGTTGCTCGCCGGGCACGAGCAGTGCGTCTCTGCCGTCGCCTGGGATCCGCAGGATCGGTGGATCGCCGCGGCAGCGGCCGACGGTAGTATTCGGCAGTGGCGACCGGACGGAGCTCCCCTGCGCGTGTTGCACGGGAAAGGAAGTCATGTCAACTCCTTGGCGTGCAGCCGCGACGGGAAATGGCTCGCCTCCGCGCGGGAGGATGGCACGATCCGCTTGTGGCAGGCCGACGGCGCGGCCGGCCCCGTGATTGTATCCGGGTCCTCCGTGAGCTCGGTGGCGTGGAGCCCGGACGGCCGCTGGCTAGCCTCCGCCCACGACGACAAAACCGTGCGCCTTTGGCAGGCCGACGGCACGGCCGGCCCCGCGATGGAGGGCCACGAGGGCGCAGTGCTCGCCGTGGCCTGGAAGCCCGACAGCCAGATGCTGGCTTCTGGTGGCAAGGACCAGTGCGTCCGGGTCTGGCACGTCGACGGCACGGCCGGACCAGTGCTTTGTGAATACCCCGGCTGGGTCAAGTGTCTCGCGTGGAGTCCCGACGGGAAGCGTATCGTCTTGGGAGGGGACCACGGCACACGTGATTGGGAACCCGACGGCTCCAAGGATGCAGCAACCCCCTGGAGTGGAGGGAGATATCTGGTCAACCTGGTCTGGAGCCCCGATGGCAAGTGGCTTGCCGCCGTCGACGTCTTCGGCCACCGGGTGAACCTCTTGACGTCGGATGGCCGGCGTGACGAGCGTGCTGATCAGGGTCCGTGGCACACAATCTTGACGCTAGCCTGGAACCGAGATGGCCAGTGGTTGGCCGCTGGCTGCAATGACGGTTGGGTGAGACTGTGGGGTGCCGACCCGCAGCGGCGCAAGCAGATCAATC
>CAYPWB010000537.1:0-3938 GCA_964414315.1 uncultured Planctomycetaceae bacterium
CCGTGGGGTCGACGGCGTGCTGGTGACCGCGGCCACCAAGAGCGACGAGCTGATGCACCAGGCGGCCGGGATGTGCCGCAAGCGGGGCCGGATCGTGCTCACCGGCGTGACGGGCCTGAAGCTGCGGCGCGACGATTTTTACGAAAAAGAACTCACCTTCCAGGTCTCGTGCTCCTACGGCCCGGGGCGCTACGACGCCGACTACGAGACCGGCGGGCACGACTACCCTCTAGGCTTCGTCCGCTGGACCGAGCAGCGGAACTTCGAGGCCGTGCTGGGGCTCTTGGCCGAGGGAAAGCTGCTGACGGCGCCGCTGGTGTCGCGGCGGGTGCCGCTGGCCGAGGCCCCGGCCGCCTACGAGGCGATCGGGCGGAAGGACGTGATCGGCGTGGTGCTCACCTACCCCGGGGCCGACGCCGAACCGGAAGGGGATGCGAGGGTGGCCCGCGTGGTGCGGCATCATCCCGCCGGGACCAACACGGGCGGGCCGGTGCTGGCCCTGGTCGGGGCGGGCGGCTTCGCCAAGCAGAAGATCTTCCCGGCCCTGGGCAAGACGGCCGCGCGGCTGAAGTGGGTGTGCACGTCGACCGGCGTGAGCGGTGCCACGGCCGCGGGAAAGTTCGCCATCGAACAGAGCACGACCGAGGTGGAGCGGCTGCTCGAGGACCCCGAAGTCGACGCCACCGTGGTGGCTACGCGGCACAACTCCCACGCGGCCATGGTGATGCGCAGCCTGGCGGCCGGCAAGTCGGTGTTCGTCGAGAAGCCGCTGTGCCTGAAGCCCGCGGAGTTGGCGCAAATCGTCGAGGCCTACGAGGCGGCGGGCGGTTCGAACGCCCAACATCGAACGTCGAACCCGGAACATCGAACCCCGACCTCCGACTTCCGACCTCCGAGCTCCGAGTTCCGACCTACGCCATCCGCCATCCACCCTCCGACCTCCACCCTCCCCTGCCCTGCTCCCATCCTCATGGTCGGCTACAACCGGCGTTTCGCCCCGCTGGTTGGGCAACTGAAGACGGCGCTGAGCGGGCGCACCCAGCCGCTGGCCATGACGTTCACCTGCAACGCCGGGCGCATCCCGGCGGACCACTGGACGCAGGACCCGGCTGTCGGCGGCGGGCGGATCCTGGGCGAGGCGTGCCACTTCATCGACCTGCTGCATTACCTGGCCGACGAGTCGCCCATCACGCACGTCGCCGCACTGCGGCACGGCGACGGGCCGACGCCGGCCGACACGGTGGCGATCACCCTGCGGATGGCCGACGGCTCGCTCGGGCAGATCAACTACTTCACGAACGGGCCAAAACGTTTTCCCAAGGAGCGGCTCGAGGTGTTTTGGGAGGGGCGGGCCGTGCGCCTGGACAACTTCCGGCGGCTCGAAGGGTTCGGGCCCGGTATACCGAACAAGCGGACCTGGGGCCAGGACAAGGGCCACACGGCGCAGTTCGCCGCTTTCGTCGACGCCCTGCGGCGCGGCGGGCCCTCGCCCATCGCCTTCGACAGCCTCCTGAACACCACGAAGGCGACCTTCGCCGTCCTGGAATCGCTCGAACGCGAGCGTATCGTTTCCCTTGATTGACACGAGCACCGAATGCCGCCCGGAACGACTGGCCGTCGAGCCGGTGGTCGTGCCCGCGTCGCAGCGCCTGCGGTACATCATGCAGTACCACCGCACGTCGCAACTGGCGATGCGGCTGGTGGCGATGGGGCGCAAGCGCTGGCGGCGGTGGGCCGGGGCCGGGCGATGGGCCCGCCCGCCGGCCGTGCCGACGCTTCGCGAGAATCCGCCGCTGGTGGAACTGCTCGACGGGAAACTGGCCCGCCGGCGGGAACGGGGCTCGGCCGAGGCCGCCCGGCGAGTTCTGGCGGGGCGGTACCGATTCCTGCACCACGAAGTGACGCTCGACGATCCGGTCGACTGGCGCCTGACCGAACATCCCGAGACGCCGCTGCTGTGGCGATTCCATCTGCACTACCACGAGTTCCTGCTCGACCTGGCCGCCGAGGCCGGCGAGCAGCCGGAGTACCTCGAGCGGACGCGCGAACGGATGCTCGGGTGGATTCGCAAAAACCCCTTGGGCGACGCCGCGGCACTGGACGACGCCTGGCATCCGTACTGCATCTCGCGCCGGCTGCCGGTGTGGGTGCTGCTGTCGAGCGGGTTCGACGGCGCGCTGGCCGAGCCGCCGATCCTCGCGAGCCTGGCGGCCCAGGCGCGGTTCCTCTCGGGCAACCTCGAATGGGACCTGCGGGGCAATCACCTGCTGGAGAACCTGCGGGCCCTGGCGATGGCCGGGGCGGTTCTGGACGGGCCGGAGGCCGACCATTGGCTCGACACGGCCCAGAATCTGTTCGAGGGGCAACTCGAGGAGCAGATCCTCCCGCACGGCGAGCACTTCGAGCGATCGCCGATGTACCACGCGATGATGCTCGAGGCGCTGCTCGACGTGCGCGACGCGACCCGGGCGGTGCGTCCGGCACTGGCGGAGCGTTGCGGTGAAGCAGCCGATCGGATGGCCGGGTTCCTGGGCACATTGCTCCATCCGGACGGCGAAATCCCGCTGCTGGGCGACTCGTGCCTGGGCGAGGCGCCTTCGCCCGAGACCCTGCTAGTGCGCGCGAAGCAAACAATCGGAGCCGATGGGAAGGGCAAGGAGGGGAACGGTCCCGTGAGTGCCGGGCACCCGCAGGACCGTTCCCGCCCATCGGGCGCGTCTTCGGACGGTACCGCGCCGCAGGCCCGACTGGTGGGCGGCTACTGGACCTTCCGCGACGGCGAGGACTTCGTGCTGCTGGACGCGGCCCCCGTCGGCCCCGACGATCTGCCGGCCCACGCCCACAGCGACCTGCTCACCTGGGAGGCGTCGCTGGGGGGCAAGCGGCTGGTGGTCGACAGCGGCGTGTTCCATTACCGCGACGACGCCATGCGGCACTACTGCCGCGCGACGGAGGCCCACAACGTATTGCAGATCGACGACCGACCGCTGTGCGACACCTGGTCGAGCTTCCGCATGGGCTACCGCGGCCGACCCGGTACGCCGGAGATGGGCCGGAGCGGACCCTACGACTGGGTCCGCGCCTCGCACAACGCCTACCGGCGCTTGGGCGTGCCTCGCGTGGCGCGGATGCTGGAGTGCCGCGCGGGCGGGCCGTGGATCTGCACCGACCTGGCCGAGGGGAGTGGAACGCACCGCCTGACCAACTGGCTCCACCTGCACCCCGACGCTCAGGTCGAAATCGTCGATGCCACCTGGGCCCGGGTCGTGTTCCACGGATACATCGTCCAGCTGCGGCCGCTCGCCCCCGGCGAATTGACGCGCCTCGAAGGCTGGTACTGCCCGGCCTTCGGCGTGCGTGAGCCCAATGCCGTGCTCCGCTGGACGGCCGTCCGTCCGCTGCCCGCCCTGTGCGGCTGGTCGCTCGGCTGGCGGGCGCCCCTCGGACGGGCAAGCAAACCGGAAGCCGCACGGGAGACCTGACCCCTGACACCAACTCCCATCTCCCATCTCCCAGCTCCCAACTCCCAGCTCCCCTACCCCTCCCATGACTTCCCCCGGTAACGGCAAACCTCCCAGCGGCGACGGGCGCCAGCGCGCGCTAAAGGAGGCGGAGCTTCTCCGGCGGTGCCTGGGCGGCTGCGAGGCGGCGTGGCGGGAGTTCTTCCGGGCCCGGACGCCCGAGTTGGTCCGCTGCGTGCGGCATTTTCTGGGGGCCGAAGGGCACAACGCCGAAGCGGTCGAAGAGGTCGTCGCCCGCGTGTGGCACGCACTGCTGCGCGACGACAAGCGCATCCTCCGCCGCTACAACCCCGAGCGGTACACGGGGCTGGGCCGGTACCTGGCGGGCGTTTCGCGTTACGTGGTCCGCCGGTACGTGCGCGCCGAACGGCTCCGCCGCAACTACGAATCGGTCGGCGGCAAGCGCACCCGGGTCGA
>CAYPWB010000538.1:0-3921 GCA_964414315.1 uncultured Planctomycetaceae bacterium
AGGTCGCCGAACAGGGTCATGGTGACCGAGCGGGGGATGGGCGTGGCGGTCATCACCAGGTAGTGCGGGTCGGGGCCGGCGTATTTCAGCTTCGCCCGCTGGCGCACGCCGAACTTGTGCTGCTCGTCGATCACCACCAGGCCGAGTTTTGCGAACCGGACGTCTTCCTGCAAAATCGCCTGCGTGCCTAGCACAAGGTCGAGTTCGCCGGCGGCAATCTGTTCGAGCAGCGCGCCGCGCAGTTTCGCCGGCAGGCCGCCGGTGAGCAGCCCACGGCGCACCGTGCTGCCGGTGAGCAGCTTTTGGACCGTCTGGGCATGCTGCCGGGCGAGCACCTCGGTGGGCGCCATGAGCACGGCCTGATAACCATGGGCAACGGCCAGCAGCATCGCGTACACGGCCACGATGGTCTTGCCGCTGCCCACGTCGCCTTGCAGGAGGCGGTTCATGGGCGTGGGGCGGGCCATGTCGGCGGCGATCTCGGCGATGGCCTGCTCCTGGCCCGCCGTCAGCTCGAAGGGGAACAGTCGCCGGATGCGGGCGTCGATCTTCGCCGAGGCCGCAAGCTCGGGCGCGCGGCTCGCATCGTCCTGCTGCCGCCGCCGTACGCCGAGCGCAAGCTGCAAGATGAACAGCTCCTGGTACACGAACCGCCGCCGGGCGGCGGCAAGGCTCGGCCGGTCGTCGGGAAAGTGGATTTGCGGCAACGCCCGGGCGATGGGCCACAAGTCGTGCGCGGCGAGGTACTCGGCCGGAAAGGCTTCCTCCAGCAGCGGGCCGAAGTCGTCGAGCGCCTGGCGCACGATACGCCGCATTTCCCACTGGTGCAGGCCCTCGGTGAGCGGGTAGACCGGCAGGATGCGGCCGCCGGGATCCTCGTCCTCCTCGGCCAGCGGCTCGACACGAGGGTGGTTCATGCGCCACATGAGCCCTTCGTACTTCGGCTTGCCGGAAAGCATGACCCGCCGGCCCAGGGCGAACTTGTCGCGCATGAACGGCTGGTTGAACCACAGGGCCCGCAGGAAACCGGACCCCTGGCGCACCAGCACGCCGAGGATCGTCTTGCCGGTGCGGGCGCCGCGCAGCTCGATATCCTCGACCACGCCGCACACGGTTTGAAGCTTGCCCTCCTCCAACTCGACGATGGGACGCTGGTCGGTCAGGTCCTGGTAATCGCGCGGGAACAGGAAGAGCACGTCCGCCGCGGTGCGCAGCCCGAGCCGCTCGAGCAAATCGACCCGCGCCGGGCCCACGCCTCTGAGGTACTGCACCGGCGTGGCGAGCATTTGTGCGGGAGTCTTTTCCGTGCCGTCCATATCGCTATGGTACGCGGGCGGCGAGCCCCCGCAAAGGGGCCGGGCCCCGTCGTACTCTTCACGCTCCGCGTGAAGCCTCGCCGGGGATTGTCGTCCGCCGGGCGCTGGAAGCGCGACCGCGGCCGGTACGCACGGGTGGTTGCGCTGCCCGGCCGATTCGGACCAACCCTGCGCCGACCTCACGCGGAGCGTGAGGAATACGTGGGGAACTAATCTGCGAACGACGGAAGTTCGGCCAGGGCGGCTTCGATGTTTTCCTGCGGGTAGGCATAGTCCTCCAACTCGCCGCTGAAGTAGCGGTCGTAGGAGCCGAGGTCGCAAATGCCGTGGCCCGAAAGGTTGAACACGATGCACTTCTCCTCGCCCGTCTCGCGGCAGCGCTCGGCCTCGGCCACGGCGCATCGCACGGCGTGCGAGGTTTCCGGAGCGACAATAATCCCCTCGGTCCTCGCGAACAGGATGGCGGCCTCAAAGCACTCGAGCTGGTAGAAGGCGGCCGGCTCGATGAGCCCGAGATCGGCGCCGAGGCTCACCATGGGCGCCATGCCGTGGTAGCGCAGGCCGCCGGCGTGAATGCCCGGCGGCACGAAGCTGTGGCCGAGGGTGTGCATCTTCATCAGCGGCGTGAGCATGGTCGTATCGCCGAAATCGTAGCGGTATTGGCCGCTGCTCATCGAGGGACAGCTTCGCGGCTCGCAGGCGATGAATCGCATGTCGCGCCCGGCAATCTTGTGCCGCAGGAAGGGGAAGGCCAGGCCGGCGAAGTTGCTCCCCCCGCCCACGCAGCCGATGACGATGTCGGGATAGTCCTCGGCCAGCTCGAACTGCTTCTCGGCCTCCAGCCCGATGACCGACTGGTGCAGCATCACGTGGTTGAGCACGCTGCCGAGGGTGTACTTCGTGTCGTCGCGCATCACGGCGGCCTCGACGGCCTCGCTGATGGCGATTCCCAGCGCGCCGGGGCAGTCGGGGTCTTTGGCGAGAATCTGCCGACCGGCTTCGGTTTCGTCCGAAGGGCTGGGCACCACCTCGGCGCCCCAGGCGTGCATCATCGACCGGCGGTACGGCTTCTGGTGGTAGCTCACCTTGACCATGTACACCTTGCAGTGCATGTCGAATTGGGCGCACGCGAAACCCAGAGCGCTGCCCCACTGCCCGGCGCCCGTCTCGGTGGTCAGCAGGTTGATCCCCTCCATCTTGTTGTAATAGGCCTGGGCGACGGCCGTGTTGGGCTTGTGGCTGCCGGCGGGGCTGTGGCTTTCGTCCTTGAAGTAGATGCGGGCCGGGGTCTTCAGGGCCTTCTCCAGGTTCTCGGCCCGAACCAGCGGCGATGGCCGCCAGATGGCCAGAACCCGGTTGATGGCGTCGGGAATCTCGACCCACCGCTCCTGGCTCACTTCCTGCTCGATCAACGCCTTGGCGAAGATGGGCTCCAGCGCTTCCGGGGGGACCGGCTCGTGCGTCTGCGGATGCCGCGGCGGCGGAACCGGCTTGGGGAGGTCGGCCGCCAGGTTGTACCACGCCTTGGGCATATCGCTCTCAGCCAGAAGAATCCGCTTCGCGCACATCGCAATCGCTCCCTTTCAAGCAGAACCCGGAAATACGAAAGCTCCACTATAATTAGCGGCAGGCCGTTTGTCGAGCCGGGCCTGACCGTAGCACAAGCTTCCAGCACCGTGGGACAAGCTTCCAGCACCGTGGGACAAGCTTCCAGCTTGTCAGCGTGGTGAGCGTACCCCCCGCCCGGAACCCGCATAGATAGCGGCATAGCTCGAGACCGACCCACTTCGTAGAGCTATATAGAATGCCCCGTTAGCGTGCCCTATCAGTAAGTCGACTCCACACGTAGATTTGCGCCTACCTGCCAAGCCAGCCTGCGGCCTCAGCCAACACTTGGTTCAGGCTCGGCTGGTCGGCCGGAGTCAATTCGTCGCTCGGACCGTGGTGCTTGTGATGGGGATGGGTAGCGATCTCCGGGTGGTGCGGCGCGTTGTCGTAGCGGAACACACGTTGCCCGCCACGAATGTAGGTGTAAGCGTAATGCAAGCGGACCGGATAGCCTAACTCAGTGCTTACTGTTTCGTAGAGGTCGAGGTAGGACTCATCCCAGAAGACGAAGCGGCAGCGGATAAGACCGTTGTGATCATCCGACGCGAGGCAAGTCATCGGCCCTTCAAGCTTGCTTATCCGGACGTTCTGCCGCAAGCCGCGTTCGATGGCTGCGAAGTAATCGTCGATGTTCACGCCGTTATCGGCTTCTGCTGCATGAATTGACGAACAGGGAGCGAAGTCAAGTAGAGGTGATACAGGCCCGCCCACATCAACAGATCGTCGTCGTCACCCAAGCTGCCACGCTCGAAGCGGCGAAAGAACTCGATGGTGGAGTAGCCGTACCGACTCTCGTAAACACGCAGGCGGTCGCTTAACTCATCGAACGTTAATCGCTGCGACTTCAACATGGCCTTGCCTGGCGTCGAAAACCGAATGCTCTGAACCGAACAAAATATTACCACGGGCGACGATGACCGTCAACTGAGTAACCGTTCACGGGGGACTGCCCCCTTCGCATACAGCGGAGAAAACAGCCCGCGCCGCCGACCCGTGA
>CAYPWB010000539.1:0-3919 GCA_964414315.1 uncultured Planctomycetaceae bacterium
CCACAAAACACTATTGAAATGTGCCTGTCGCTATGCTAGGTTGAGTGCGTTGCGGCGGTGAGGCCAAGGCTTCGCCCTCTTGGCCGCAACGTGCGATACGCTTCGGGCGTGTCGGTTTTCGCGGGCCACGCTTCGGGCGTGTCCCGGTAGGTTGGCGCTCCGCAACCGGGGCGCGTCTCGAACCGTTTGTACCTTCGCAGAAGCACCGCGCCCGTTCCGCGCGCCGACTGCAACAACCGCGCCGGCGGACGAGCCGCGAACATCGCCTCCACCATGCATCCATTTCTCTGACCGAAGGAGTCTCCCATGTCGACGTACAACGATTCCGGCAGCAGTTCCGATTGCCCCGGCGACGTCATCCCCGACCGCGATCCGAAGCGGTGTTGCCATCCCTGCTGCGACGAGGGGGGACTGAGCGAAAGCGGCGTCGACCTGATGTCGGGTCAGCTTGCCGACTGCGACTGACCTCTTCCGCCGGGCGAACGGCCGCCAAACGGTCCGTTCGCCCCACTGCCCCGCACCCACAACCGTCGTTCGCGGCCCGGCCGCGCACGTCACGTCCCATCTACCATTGTCTCTGAATCCAGGAACCGATCATGTCGAAGCACGCTCTTTTCCCCAGTAATTCGTTCGATTTCACCGGCCTGCAGGCCGGCCTCTTTCCCGGGATGTTTTCCGTCGGGTGCGGCTCCCAGGGCTGCAACAACGTCCAGCTTCCCGCCGTCGGGCGGACCTGCTGCGGCGACGTGCTCACCGTCTACCTGCCGCACGACCAGTTCGAGTTCGAGCGGCAGCCGGACGGCACGTTCGAGCCGGTGCCCGCCGTGCCCGGCATGTCGCTGAGCGTGGCCGAAGGCGGCGAGATTACCTTCTCGCACCAAGGCCGGACGTGGAAGTTCGCCGAGCTTGACGCCGGCGACGGTTCCGAAGGCACCCTTCGGCAGGCGACGCTCCCCGGCGGGCAGGCGTACGACGTCGTCGACGGCGACGATCCCCAGCACCCGGCCGCCGTTACGATGACCAAGAACGGCACGGGCGAGACCTACTACTTCGAGTACGACCAGGACGGCAAGCTGACCGCGTTCGGCCACCGGGTGCTCGACTCCGGCCTGCCCGGCGGGACGGCCGACACCGAGCGGGTGCGTCACGAATACTTCGCCGCCAACGGCCCCTTCGGCACCACCGACGACGTGAAGGCCAAGTTCGTCGAGCGGTGGGAGGAAGACGGCGCCGGCGGCGGACAGTGGGTGGTCCGGCAGAGCCGCTACTACGGCTACTACCCGGTCACGGGCCAGATCCGGTTCCTCTTCAACCAGCCCCAGTACGACCGCACGCTCAAGGAGCTGGACGTCGCCGACCTGAACGAGGCCGACGTCGAGCAGGCCGAGGCGATCGCCGCCTGCGCCGGGCAGTCGCTGGCCTATTCGGCCGACGGCCGGGTGAGCGAGCACCAGCTCGACGGCGGGCAGCGCAACTACGCCTTCACCGCCGAATACTCCGACGCCAACCCGGCGCCCAACCAGTGGGACCTGAAAACGACCGAAACGTGCACCGACGCCCTCGGCCGCACGCTGTTCACCAAGACGGTGTACATGAACGAGCGCGGCGACGTGCTGCTGACCGACCTGGAATCGGACGGCGGCCATTGGCTGCACTACAAGCAATACGACGACGAATATCGGCTCCTTCTCCACGCCCTGCCCTCCGCGTTGGCGGGCTACACGGACGTCGACGGCACGCTCGTGCCCGAGTACCGGGAAACGCCGGGGCTGATCCGCTGCTACGAGTACGCGGAAGCCACCACCGCCGGGCCCACCACCCCGGGCGACGTCGAGGGGCTGCTCAAACGCGAGTCGCTCAAGAGCCGCCCGACCGGCGGCGAGGAGGTCGTCCTCCGCCAGCGCAGCTACTTCGCCTACTCGGACGGAGGGCAGGACGTCTTTCCGCTCGCCTCGGTGACCGAAGACCCCGACGGAACCGACCCGGCCGCGACGAGCTACGCCTACACGTGGCACGCCGGCACCGTGCAGATCCAGCGGCGCACCACCACCCTGCCGGCGGTCTCCGCCGCGCAGAACGGCTCGGGCGTGGCCGCCACCCGGGTGGAGGAACTCGACGCCTGGGGCCGCACCGTGTGGCGGAAGGACGAGCGCGGCCGGGTGAGCCATCACGTGTACGACCCGGTGACCGGCTTCCAAACCCGGACCATCGAAGACGTCCACAGCGACAGCCAGGGCGAACTGAACCCACCGGCCGGGTTCGAGGGCAACGCCGACGGCCTGCACCGGGTGACCGACCATGAGTACGACAGCGCCGGCCGCGTGATTGCCACGCTGGGGCCGGAGCATACGGCCGTGGTCGATGGCCAGCCGGCCGAAGTGCGCCGAGCCACCTGGACCCGCTACCACGAGGGGGCCGACTGGCGCGAGACGCTCACCGCACAGGGCTACCGCCGCAAGGACGATGCAACCGAGCACGTCGTCGGCCCGGTGGCCATCCATCGGGAAGAAGTCCGCCTGGAGGGGCACCGCAGCGATTCGGTCGAGGCCGAGTTCTCCGGCACGCGGGCCGAGTTCGACGCCCTGGGGCTGGCCGGCGTGCTGCGCGACCGCTACGCCCGCTGGACGTCGAGCCTGGCCGACCCGTTCGGCCGGCCGCTCTGGTCGCGCGTCTATCACGACGTGCCCGAGCAGGGCGACGGCGTGGTCGACGTCCATTACGCCCAGACCGGCTATGCGTACGATTCGGCCGGACGCCAAAACAAGAACGTCGCCCCCGGCGGGACCATCACCCGCACCCTGTTCGACAAGCTCGGCCGGCAACTCAAGACGTACGTCGGCACCGACGACGCCGGTGCGCTCGACCACGACCCCACCGCCGGCGGGGCGAACAACATGAAGATCGTCGCCGAGCAGCAGTACGACGGCGGGTCCGACGGCGGCAGCGGGCTGGTCACCACCGTGTGGCAGTACGTCGACGGCGACGACCGCGAGGCCGATACCCGGCGGACCGACTACCGCTACGACTGGCGCAACCGCCGCACGCACGAGTTGCCCGACGGCCCGCGCAATTACGCCACCTACACCTGCTTCCACCACGACGACCGCGACCGGGTGACCCGGGTCGATCGCCTGTTCGACCACGACGGGAACCTCGCCGCGCAGTGGGCCGCGGGCGTGCCGTCGGGCGACCGGCTCATCGCACGCGCAACGACCGACTACGACGCCCGCGGACGCGCCTGGCGCACCACCGCCTACTCGGTCGATCCCGACACGGGCACCGTGGGCGACGGCCTGGCCGGCGACACGTGGTTCGACCCGGCCGGCAACCCGTTCAAGCAGGTCGCCCCCGGCGCCCGGGCGTTCACCAAGACCGGCTACGACGGCCTCGGCCGTGCGGTAGCCGTCTACACCGGCTACGATCTCAGTGAAACGACGGCCGACCTGTACGATGTTGGCGGCGCGGCCCAGTTGCACCTCGACGGCAGCACCATCGTCGAGCAGTCCGAGTCGCTGGTCGACGGGGCCGGCAACCCGATCGGCACGATCAGCCGCCAGCGGCACCACGACGCGACGGACACAGGCGCGTTGACCACGCCCGACGGCGCCCAGCCGCGGGCCCGGGTCACGTACGCCGGTTCGTGGTTCGACCCGCTGGGCCGGCAGATGGCCGCGGCCGAGTTGGGCACCGGTCCGTTCGACCGCACGGCGACGGAGAACGAGTCGGTGCCCGCGCGGAGCGATACGGTGCTGGTGACCGAAACCGCGTACAACGCCCGCGGCGAGGCGGCCGAGACGGTCGACCCGGCCGGCCGGATCGACCGGCAGGTGTTCGACGACGCGGGTCGCAGTGTGAAGACCATCCAGAACTACGTCGCGCCCGGCGCATGCGACCCGGAGCATCCGGACCGGAACGTCAC
>CAYPWB010000540.1:0-3912 GCA_964414315.1 uncultured Planctomycetaceae bacterium
CCCGCGAGTGCAATGGCGACTGCGCGACCAGTTCGCGCGGCAGTTCGTAGTCGTAACGGTCCAACTCGCTCATGGGACGTGGTCGGTGGATGGTGCAGAAACGCGTGTTGCCGTTTCTCCCGCCTGTTGGAGTTCACGCTTTAGCATGTGAACCCACGTGAGCACTCTCCAGCACGTTAGAACTTCAACTCCAACGGTGCAAGTGCGTGGATGCCGTAAGGCCGCTACTGTACCCGCCGATGGATGCCGTGACAGGAGCAAGGGCGCAGGCAAAGCTACAAAGTATAGGCGATGCGAATCGGGATCGACAGGGGGCATTTCCAAAGGCGAGCGGCAGACGGGGCACCTCCCCGGCCCACGCCATGGACAACCGGCCGCCGGCGGGTGAAAATGGCGGCAATGCAACCTGTCCCCATAGCGCTGTGCATCACCGACCTGGACCTCGGCGGGGCGGAACGCCAGTTGGCCGAACTGGCCGCACGCGTCGACCCCTACCGGTTCCGGCCGGTCGTTTACTGCCTGGGCCCGCGGCCCGAACGCTACGACGCATCCTGCCTGCCGCGCATCGAGCAGGCGGGCGTCGAGTACCATTGCCTGGGTGGTCGCGGAGCGCGCGATTTTCCGAAGGTGGCGGCGAAATTGACGGCCCTGCTCCGAAGCCAACGTCCCGCGATCCTCCAATCGTTCCTGTTTCACGCCAACCTGGTCGGACGCATCGCGGCGCGGCGCGCGGGCGTGCCGTGCGTGGTGTGCGGGCTTCGGGTGGCCGAGCGCGGGCGGTGTTGGCACCGGTGGCTCGATTGGCTCACTCAGGCGAAAGTCGACCGGTACGTATGCGTCAGCGGGTCCGTGGCCGATTTCGCCCGCCGCGAGGCCCGGCTGCAAGCCGAGAAGCTCACCGTCATTCCCAACGGGATTGATCCGGCCCGATACCCGGCCGCCCTGCCCGCCGACCTCACACGCCTCGGCATTCGCGCGACTGCCCAGGTCGTGGTTTGCGTGGGTCGCCTCACTCGGCAGAAGGGGCAGGAGTGGCTGCTGAAGTCGGCCCCGCAGTGGCTCGGCGCCCTGCCCGACTGCCAATTGCTGCTCGTGGGCGACGGTCCGGACCGAGCCCGCCTGGAGCAAATCGCTGGCGAAACCGACTTCGCCGGACGCATCCATTTCGCCGGATTCCAGGCCGACCTGCCCGGCATTCTGGCAGCCTGCACTCTTCTTGTGCTACCATCCCTCTGGGAGGGGATGCCCAACGTCGTGCTGGAGGCAATGGCCTCCCGGCTGCCCGTAGTGGCCGCCGACGTCGAGGGCGTGGGCGAGTTGCTGGGCCCGTTGGCAAGGCAGCAGACCGTCGCCTGGGGTGACGCCTCGGCCCTGGCGGCGCGCATCGGGTGGATCCTACGCGACGAGCCGCTTGCCCGCTCGCTCGGCGGCCGGAACCGCGCCCGAGTCGAAGAATGCTTCTCGATCGAGGCCACTTGCCGGGCCTACGAACGTCTTTGGGACTCGCTCTTGGCCGACTAAGGAACGGTTGGTTTCGGCCCGGCCCCACGGAAAATCAGCCTCGAATCGGCCACGTGTTCCGCAACCTGTTTCGAGGCAACGGGTTCCGTCGCAGGACTCGTCATGGGCTCATGTTGCCCCGCGATTCGGGATTTTTCGGTGGGGATTTTCTTTCGGCGAAGTCCTTCCATCACCCCACGCCGTTCTCCACGGCGGAGGCAGGGGCACGGTGAACGCAAGGTCTTTGCAGATAGGGTGTTACGACATACTTTTTCGCGACTCTGAAATCTTCGGAAACCCGTCTTGACGGCGTCCGTGAAGTGGGTATGCTTGGGGCATTGTGGGGCGCAGTGGGGCTCATTGGGTGAGCGATGTTACTGACCGGCTCATTTAGTCGCGTGATCGACGAGAAGCAGCGGGTCGCCATCCCGAAGCGGCTCCGTGAGGCGATGGGCTTGCCCGACGCGGGAGCCCTGTACCTCGCGCCCGGCACCGATCAGTCGCTCGCCCTGTACACCGAGGAGTCGTTTGCCGGCTTGGCCGCCAGGCTCGAACAGGTATCGCCCACCCGCCAAGACGTTCGGGCGTTTGTGCGGCTTTTTTACGCCCGGGCACAGCGAGTAGAACTCGACAGCCAGGGCCGGGTACGTATTCCGCAGGAGTTGGCGGCGCTTGCCCAACTGGAGAAGGAGGTCGTGCTGCTGGCGGTTCAAGACCACCTGGAATTGTGGTCGGCCCAACTGTGGCAGCGTTACCTTGAGGAAAAACAGGACCACTACGACGAGATTGCCGAAACGGCGTTTGGCGGCTCGGTGCCGTCCGAGGTGCCGGTCTCGGCGGTGAAGCCGCGTTGACTTGGCCGGATCACTCGTAGCAAGGAGACCTCGACCCGATTTCCTGAGAGTTTTCGCCGCGTGTGAGGACGACGGCGCCGGTTACCGGCCACCGATCGGCCCCGCCGACTTTGCCTTTGGGCACGTCGGACTCGTTCCTCACGGGTACGGGCGACACGATGTCGCCCGGCCGCGAAATGCGATTTCCCTTCGTCGTACCAGCCCGGCGAAGTCGATTGCAGGCCCTATGCCTTGAGTGGGTGCACGGATGCACCCGAGGCAAGGCGCTGCCCTTTCTTCCCAGCCGTCCCTTGTCGCACCGCCCTTCCATCCACGTTCCCGTTCTTCCGGCCGAAGTCGTCCATTGGCTTGCCCCCGCGCCTGGCTCAGTGCTGGTCGACGGCACCCTGGGCGGCGGGGGCCATACGCGGCTCCTGGCCGAGCGTGTGATCCCGGGGGGCACGGTCATCGCCCTCGACCGCGACCCGGAGGCCGTCGAGGCCGCCCAGGAAAGCCTGGCCGGGTTGCCCGTCGTGCTTGCCCACGCAAGCTTCGCCGACCTGCCGGAGATGCTGGCCGAGCTGAAGTTCCCGCAAGTGGACGGCGTCCTTCTCGACCTGGGCCTTTCGAGCGACCAGATTGCCGACGGCGATCGCGGGTTTAGCTTCGATTCCACCGGCCCGCTCGACTTGCGTTTCGACCCGACGGCCGGCGAGCCGGCCTGGCGGCTGCTCGGACGGCTCAGCGCGGAGCATCTGGCCGACCTGATCTATCAGTACGGCGAGGAACGTTACAGCCGGCGCATCGGACGGGCGGTGGTGGAGCGGCGGAGGCAGGGGCAGCCGGTTCGCACCGCCGCCGACCTGGCAGCCCTGGTCCGCCGGTGCATTCCACGGCGTGGACACGGCGAACGGATCGACCCGGCCACCCGCACGTTCCAGGCGCTCCGCATTGCGGTGAACGACGAGCTGAAGGCGCTCGATACCGCGCTGCGACGCATTCCATCCTGCTTGCGTCCCGGCGGCCGTTTCGCGGCAATCAGCTTTCATTCGTTGGAAGATCGTCGCGTCAAGAACGCCTTCCGCGACGCCCCGCACCTGAATGTGCTGACGAAACGCCCCATCCGACCAACCGACGACGAGGTCGGCAGAAACGCCCGCGCCCGCAGCGCCAAAATGCGGGTTGCCGAGCGGCTCCCAAACGACGCGAGGCGACAGGTCGTGGCCTGAGCGAGTTGCCGTCTCCACCTGGCGGCACTCCCGCCGCAATACCGCTCACTTTGGGGTTGCCCGATCTTTGGCTTCTCGGTACTAGTACGATCGCGCCAAAACACAGGACGACCGGGCCGCCAACCAAGGCGAGTTTTCGCGCGAAGCCAGGGTCAGAGCTTTGTGAAAGAGTTCACGGTCTTGCGCACTAATAGTCCTGTGTAAAATTACGCAGCATGGGGCGATTGGGGTTCGGTGAAATGCGGCATCGCTTATCGCACCGGCCGTTGTCGCGTCCCCCTTTACCCTTCGCATCATCCAGCGAGCGAGGAGCGATACCGTGGGCAAGGAAGCCAAGATCGGGTTGGCGT
>CAYPWB010000541.1:0-3910 GCA_964414315.1 uncultured Planctomycetaceae bacterium
ACGGGACTGTCCCCCTTGCATACCGCGGAGAAGACAGCCCGCGCCGCCGACCTGTAAACGGTTACGTTCCCGGCAAACCAATAAGACCGCAAAGTAGTTCCGTGTTTCGTACCCTTAAAGGAGAAGTGTGATGAACCAGCGTATTTGGGCCATCCTGGTAATGGCAACGGCGGCGGTATTAATCACGTCGCAGGCACAAGGCGCCGAAGGCGGCGATCTGTTCCAGAAAGGCGAGTCGCGCCTCGCCGAAGGCGACTTGGGCGGAGCGCTGGAAGCGTTCGAAGCGGCCTCGCGGGCGGCGCCGCTCGATGAAGGCTACGCAGCCCGGGCAACCACCCTGCGCCGCGTGCTCGCGCTCCGCGAGCGGCTGGCCGACGAGGACGACCTCGCCCAGTGGGTCCGCATCGCCCGCGCGCTGCACCTGTTCTACCACGAACACGGCCTGTACGATCTCAGCCTCGAGGTCGACCAGCAGATTCACGAGCGGCTCGACAGCGGCCTCTCCGCTTCGCTGCTCACGCGCACCCTCATGGCGCAGCAGAAGAACGCCGAAGCCGCCGAAATGCTCGGCGCGCTGCCGGAGGAGAAGCAAACTCTGAGTACTCGCGTCATGCATGCAATTGCCCTTGCCCGGGCGGGGCAGAAGGCGGAAGCCGCCGAGGTGGCCGATAGCGTGGAGCTTCCCAAGCCGCTTTGCGCCGGCAAGGCCTATCTGCTTGCCCGCATGCACGCCGCGGTGGGCGACAAGCCGAAGGCGGCCGCGCTCTTGACCGCGGCGTTCAAGCACGCGCCGCAGGCCCGGCTGGCCTCGTTCAAGGCGACCGCCCAGCGCACCGCGGAGTTCGACTCGCTGTTCGCCGACCCGGAGTATGCGTTCGTCCTGCAAACCGAGTCGGCCACAGGGCACGACGACCATGACCACGACGACGATCACGACCATGAGCCGGGCGGCCATTGTGTCGAGTGTCCCGCCCAGGACCGCGTGGCCGACGTGCCGGCGCCCAAGCCGGCCGAAAACTCGAAGCGTTCGTGTGAAGGCTGTGAGGGCGGCTCCTGCGAAAGGGACGAGGGCGGCTCCTGAACGACGACATACCGCGCAGCCCTCCCGTCTGCGCGAGTTGGGTGGCATGTCCGCGCCGCGCGCTACCGCCGGCGCGGACATGCCCGTATTCATCGCCATGGCAAAACATCGCCTGCAAACGGAGGACATGAAATGAAGCGGCCTTGCCGCCTGCTCGTGGTCTTGTGCATCGCAACGTGGCCGGCCGCAGCGGCGAGCGAGGAAGACGCATCGCCGAAACCGGAAGTCCACGGCTCGCCCAGCCTGGCCCGACAGGCGTACGAGGCCGATTGGTGGCGCGCCGACATCGTCTGGGGGCGCCTGCGGTTCACTTCCGCGCGGTCGGGTACCGTGGTCGACGCGCTCTCGGCCGGCGCGCGCGTCGAGTCGATCGAACTGGTTGCCAACTCGCCCGAAGTGGCCATCGCCCTCCGCAGCACGGGTGCCGGGCAGGCCGTGGCCGTCGACGTGCATCGCAACGGCGGAGTCGTCCTGACGCGGCAGAACGGCCCACACGACCGCCGCACGGCGTTCACCTTCACCCAGCCGGCCGAAGGCCCGGTTTCGGCGCAGCTCGACACGGCGTCGGGCAACGAGGCATTCGAGGCGGCCACCCTGTGGCACCTGTGGTTTTCCGAACCCGAGCTGTGCCGGGAACAACTCGCCCCCTTGCTTGCCGTCGTCGACCCTGCACGAGAGATCGAGCGAAAGCTGGCCGCCGTCGAAGCCGAGCTTCGTGGGCTGGCCGCGGCGCGCCACCTTGGCGCCCGGCCCGAGTGGGCTGCGTGGGTCGACGCGCTCTCGGCCGACTGCTTCCACCGGCGCGAGGCGGCGCACGCGGCGCTACTGGCGTCGGGCCCGGCGATCCTCTGGCACCTCGACCGGTGGTCGGAACACCCGAGCGCCGAGCGGCGAC
The DNA here is from genome assembly GCA_964414315.1 of uncultured Planctomycetaceae bacterium. Taxonomy (GTDB): domain Bacteria; phylum Planctomycetota; class Planctomycetia; order Pirellulales; family Thermoguttaceae; genus PWXP01. The sequence continues at coordinate 1,977 of CAYPWB010000541.1, forward strand.
ACCGGCTGGCCCGGCTCCGCCGCGCGCTCACGGCCCATCCCGCCGACGCCACCCCACCCGGCGCCGCGGCCTGGCTGGCCGGCGATCCGAACCTCGCCGTCGCCCTCGCGCCTTGACGCCAAGCCGTCTGCCCCCCGGCTCTCTCCCTGCGAAATCGGACTGCCTCGCTGGCATGCAGCGAAGAAGCCGGCCCGCGTCGCTGCCCCATGAACGCTTATCGACGCCCGTCCCCCGAGCACCGAAAGCCACAGACGCAACGGCGCAGAGAGTGCCGGGCGATCACACGGGGCATGGGCTTCCGGCCCCTCACAACCTCCACGGCGGACGCATGGCGCGGCGGAGCTTGGCGTTGGCCTGGTCGTCGTCGAGGAAGCGTTCGGCCTGCGGGTCCCAGCGGAGGGAACGGCCCAGGCGGAGGCCGAGGTTCACCGCGTGGCAGATGGCGTTGGCGCGGTGCGCGCTTTCCGGATGACAAACGGGCCGCCCGCGCGACTTGATGCAGTCGAGCCAGTTCCGCACGTGGTCGCCCGTCTGGGCCCAGCTTACCGCCGAGATGCTCGCCTCGCGCCGGAGCGACTCGGGGAACGTGGTCACCGCGTTCGTCTGGTCGTCCACTTGCACCCAGCCCTCCGTGCCGATGAACCGGATGTATCGGTCGGCGAACGCGCCGCTGGAGCGGAGGACGATCTTCACGCCGTCGGCGTAGGTGCAGGTGCAATCGGCGGTGACGGGCGTTTCGCTGAAGGCGGCGCGGTCCCACGTGGCCGTCCCCTCGTAGGCGACCGGGCCGGTGTCGTCGCGCTCAAGCCCCCACTGGCCGATGTCGGTATAGTGGCAGCCCATGCCGATCAACGGCCCCCCGCCGACGTCCCAGAAGTAATTCCACCCGCGCACGTACGCGCCCGAGTACGGCCGCCACGGCGTGGGGCCGAGCCACGCGTCGTAGTCGAACCCGCCGGGCACGGGCTGCGGCGGCTCGTAGCCGACCGTGGGCCCTTCCCACACCTGGCAGAGGATCGTGTGCACCTGCCCGATCTTTCCGCTTCGGGCAAGTTCGACCTGGAAGCGGTAGCTGCCGACCGACCGCCGCTGGTGGCCGGCCTGATACACGGTGCCGTAGGCGGCCATGGTGTCGGCCATGGCGCGGCCCTCGGCAATGGTCAAGGAGACGGGCTTCTCGCAGTAAATGTCTTTGCCCGCCCGAGCCGCCAGGATCGACATGGGCGCGTGCCAGCGGTCGCCGGTGGCGATGAGCACGGCGTCGACGTCGGACCGGTCGAGCAGCGCGCGGAAGTCGGCATGGGCGGCGCAGGCTTCGTCGCCGTAGTGGGCGTCGACCGCCTGCTTCGCCGCGGCGAGCCGATCGGCCCGGCAGTCGGAAACGGCGTGGCACCGCAGGTCGGGCATGGCCATGAAGTGCGGCAGGATGGCCGCGCACCGCGGGCCGTAGCCGATCACCCCCAGCGCGATCCGCTCGCTCGGCGCCGGGCCCTCCTTGCCCAACGCCCGGCCGGGCAGCACCACCGGTGCGGCCGTCGCCGCGGCCGTTGCTGCGACGTGCTGAAGAAAACTCCGCCGGTTCCAACGCGATTGCACGTTCATGGTTTCCCTCCTTGATCGGGTAACTTGTTCGACGGTTTGGCGCAGGCGACCGCGGGCCTGAGCCCTGCGGTTTGCGGTTCGATGGCAACCGTGCGGCCGAGCGGGTCGTACCCGCGGCGTCCGACGCACTGCTCGCGGTCTGCCCCCAGTTTTCCCCACCCTTTCCATGGAACCACGGGCCGAGCCGGTGGCACCCCGTCCCTGACTCCCCAGCAGAATCATACCGTGTTGCCCGAACGTGTGCCACCGGCTCGGGCTGGGCTCGATGGGCTATGAAGTGTGTGCCACCGGCTGGGCCTGGGGTGGTGAAAGCTCGCCAGCGGAGAGGTTGC
>CAYPWB010000542.1:0-3895 GCA_964414315.1 uncultured Planctomycetaceae bacterium
ACATTGCCAGTGCTGGGCATGCAAGGCAAACACGGATCTTGCAAATGGGCCCGGGGCCGAGTAGTATCATGAGCATGGGCCAGTTGCCCTTTCGTTGCAGGGGGGTTTCGGCCCCCCTCAAAGCCCACCCCGCCTCTCCCACTCGCTACGGAACGACCGAACGATGAAATTCCCGCCCCGCCTCACCAATCGTCGCCGTTTTCTCGCCGCAGCGGGCGCCACGATCGGGCTACCGCTCCTCGTCGGACCGAAGGCCTTGGGCTTTCAGGGAAGCCGCCCGGCCGGCGAACGCATTACGACGGCGCTGATCGGTTCGGGTTCCCGCGGGCTGCAGATCGCGGCCGGCGGCGACCAGATCGTGGCCGTGTGCGACGTCGACGCCGAGCATCGCGCGAGCGCGAAGAAGCAAGTGGAGGCGATGCTCGGCAGTCGCGGGGTCGATGCACACGGCGATTTTCGCGAGGTGCTTGCGCGCGACGATGTCGACGCGGTCATTATCGCCACGCCCGACCACTGGCACGCAACGATCGCCCTGGCAGCCATGCAAGCCGGCAAGGCGGTATATGTCGAGAAGCCGCTGACGCTCACGATCGACGAAGGCCGCGTTCTGGCCGACGCCGCACGCCGGTATCGCGCCATCCTTCAGGTAGGCAGCCAACAACGATCCGACGAGAAGTTCCTCCTTGCATGCGAACTGGTGCGTAACGGTCGCCTTGGCGAGTTGAAGAACGTGTGGGTCGAAATTCCGACGCGCGGCGGCAGCGACGCGCCGTGGTCGCCTCGGCCGGCGCCGCCGGAACTCGACTACGATATGTGGCTCGGGCCCGCGCCCTGGGCACCGTACCATCCGCACCGCTGCCACTACCGCTTCCGGTTCATCAGCGATTACTCCGGCGGCGACGTGACCAACTGGGGCGCGCACCAGCTCGACATTGCCCAATGGGCGCTCGGGGCCGACGATTCCGGCCCGGTTCGGGTCGAGGGCCGCGGCAAGCGGTACTGGACCGGCCTGCACGACGCATACTTCGACGTGCACGTCGACTTCACCTACGCCTGCGGCGCGACCGTGCAGCTTCGCAGCGGCGACGCCGTGAAGTACGACGGCAACGGCGTGCGGTTCGAGGGAACGGAAGGGTGGATTTACGTCACGCGCGACAAGCTGGAGGCCGAGCCGAAGTCGCTGCTTACCAGCGCGATCGGCCCCGGCGAAGTGCGCCTGCTGCCCGACTTTGCCGACACGGGCGATACGCACATGGGCAACTGGCTGTACGCGATTCGCAACCGGCGGGCCGACGCGGTCCGAGTGCCGGTCGAAGTCGGCCATCGGTCGGCCACCGTCTGCCACCTGGCGAATATTGCCATGGAACTGGAACGTCCGCTACAATGGGACCCGGCGGCCGAGGCCTTCGAGAACGACGACCAGGCCAACCGGATGCGCAGCCGCCCGAAGCGTGAACCGTGGAGGGTCTAGGGAGGGAGTTGGGAGTTGGGAGATGGGAGTTGGGGAGGAGGTAGGGTGGGCCGAGTGGAGCGAGTCCCACCGGAACAACTCAGCACTCGGTACTCAGTACGGCCAAGCGGAGAACCCCATGAGATTCCAGCAGGAGCTTACCAGCCGCCGTCGTTTTCTCAAGCAACTCGGCGCGGGCGGGACACTGGCAACCGCGGCACCCTTTGTCATCGCATCGCAGGCCTTGGGCTTCGGCGATACCCCGCCGGCAAGCGAACGGATTACCGTCGGGTTCATCGGCGTGGGTGGCCATGGCATCGCCCGCAACCTGCGAATGTTCCTCGGCCAGCAGGATGCCCAGATTGTGGCGGTTTGCGACGTCGATCAGGCTCAGATCGACAAGGCCCTCGACGTGCTCCGGCAACGCTTCGGCGACGACTTCTCCTGCCAAAGCACGCGAGATTGGCGGGAGGTGATTGCGCGCGATGATATCGACGCCGTGATGATTTCGACGCAGGACCATTGGCACGTGCCGATGTCGATGGCCGCGGTTCGCTCGGGCAAGGACGTCATCTGCGAAAAGCCGACGCTCACCGTGGCGGAAGGTCGGGCCTTGGCCGACACCGTGGCCCGGTTCGGCGCCGTGTTTCAGTGGTCGACCGAGGGGCGTTCGGTGGGCGTGTATCACCGCATGGCCGAACTGGTACGTAACGGGCGGATCGGGAAGCTCGAGCGCATTCGAGTCACGTTGCCTGCCGGACCGGGCGGGCCCGGCAATCCGACCCCTCGGCCCGTGCCGGACAACTTCGACTGGAACATGTGGCTCGGCCCGGCCCCGTGGGCGCCCTTCCGCGACGGCCTCCATCCGTTCCATTGGCGCTGGGTGTCGGACTACTCCGGCGGCATGCTGACCGACTGGGGCGCGCACCTGTTGGATTTTTCGCAGTGGGCCAACGACACCGAACGCAGCGGCCCGGTGGAAATCGAAGGCACCGGCCGGCGCCACGAGAGCGGCCTCTACGACACGTATCACGCTTTCCACCTCAAGTGTCGCTACGCGGACGGCGTGGAATTGACCATCGACAGCGGCGGCAACGGCATCCGGTTCGAGGGGACCGACGGCTGGGTGGGCAATGCCAGTTGGCGCGCCCCGCTGGAGGCCAGTTCCGAGGAAATCCTCCACAGCGAAATCGGCCCCGACGACGTCCACCTGTTCACCTGTCCGGCGGGCGAACACCGAAACTTTCTGGATTGCGTCAAGAGCCGTCGCGACCCGTACTTCCCGGCTGAAGTGGGCCATCGCTGCTGCACCATTTCGCACCTTGGCAACATTGCCGTCACCCTGGGCCGGAAGCTGCGATGGGACCCGGACGGCGAACAGTTCACCAACGACGACACGGCGAACCTCATGCTCTCGCGCGCAATGCGCGAGCCGTGGGGACTTTACTGAGCGCGCCTTATTGGAGTTCACGCTTCAGCGTACCTTTGTGAATACCTTGCAACGAGACGATTCCCACGCTGAAGCGCGAACTCCAGTTCCACCATCGCAACGATCAATCACCGAGGCAAAGGCCATGACAAGATCCATTCACGGAAAACTCCGGGGTAGAACCATTGAATTGGCCGAAGACATGGGGCTTGCCGATGGCGAGGACGTGGAGGTTGTCGTGACACTTGCAAGCCCTCGGCCCGCGTCGGGCGAGGGCATCAGGCGCTCGGCCGGGGTAGCAGTGGACAATCCCGACTTCGATGACGTTTTTGAGCAGATCGCGAAGGAACGCAAGGTGGCAACCTTTCGGGACGCATCATCGTGAGCTACTTGCTGGATACCAACATATGCTCCGCACACATGCGGCGGCCCGCCGGCTTGGCCCACCGTTTTATTCAGTATTCAGGCCGATTGTGTATTCCGTCGATTGTGCTTGGGGAACTATATGCCGGCGCCCATATGCTCGCGAATCCTACGAGAATACTTGCCGGCATCAAGGATCTGCTTGAGGACGTTGACGTTCTCCCCTTCGATGCAGCTTGTGCGGAGATGTTCGGCAGACTGCGCGGCGCACTCAAAAAACAGGGGCGAACGGTGAGCCCCATCGACTTGCAGGTTGCTGCCGTTGCCCGGACCCGCAACTTGACGTTGGTGACACATAACACGAAGGACTTCGAGAGGATCCCTGAACTGACATTGGAGGACTGGCTGACGCCATGAGTGGCCCCGCGGAGTGGAATATAGCCCCTGGACATGTGTCGTCGGCCGTTCTATCCTGAATGCACGGAGAATGCAGGGTGGGCCGAGCGAAGCGAGCCCCAATATCGCAACTATCCATTGACGTAAACGATAGGTCATGGCGGGATTCGTTTCCCTCGGACCACCCCACCCGCCCGTCAACACACCACCACCCCCTGGAGCCCATTACATGCGAGCGAACCTTGTGACCCGCCGTC
>CAYPWB010000543.1:0-3891 GCA_964414315.1 uncultured Planctomycetaceae bacterium
CCCTGCTGTTGCGCTTCGGCAGCGGCGGGAACAAGGGTGAGCGAGGCTTCACGCGGAGCGTGAAGAGTACGGAAGACGTCGCGCGGAGCGTAAAGAGTACCGAGGGGCAGGACGCGGCCTGGTTTGCTGTGGCGGGCGGGGCGGCCGGGTTCCTCCTGGCCGTGCCGCTGGGGCTGCTCAGTTGGGCGCCGCCGGGGGTCATGCCTATCGTCGTGGGGCTGCCGTGTGCAGCGGCGGCAATGGTGCTGCTTTCCGGCTGGATTCGCGCGGGCCGCCTGCCGCCGGCACTGCCTGCGGTGGCCGTGGTCGTGCTGCTCGTGCATCTGCTGGCCGCCGGCGCGCTGGGGTTTCCCGGCGTGTCGGGCACGCTGTGGCTGCTGCTGGCCGTGGGGCTTGTAGGCGATCGGCCGAAGCTCGCTCCGCGCGCGGCCGCGCTCGGCGCGCTGGGCCTGGCACTCGCCCTTGCCTTGGCGTGCCATCAGACGGCGTACGAGCCGGTTCTGCAAGCCCGGAGCGCGGTCGAAGCGGCACGCGAAGCCGTCGCAGCCGGCCGACTCGAGCAGGCCGAGCGGCGGCTGCAAACGGCTACCGAGGCCGACCCCCTGGCCGCCGAACCGTGGCGCGACCTGGCGGCCCTCATGCTGCAAGCGTGGGAGCACACCGGCAGCCCGGAAGCGCTCGATGCGTTCCGCGAAGCCGACGCCGAAGCGACCCGGCGCGAGCCGAACTCGGCCGCCGCGTGGTTCGTTTCGGGCGAGTGGCGCCTCCGCGTGCATCGAAAGACGCAAACCATACGCGACGCCGAGCGAGCCGCGGCATCGTATGCCCGCGCCGTCGCCCTTTACCCCAACAGCGGCCTGTATCGCGCCCGGCTCGCGCTGGCCCACCGCGCGGCGGGCAACATCGACGCCTTCGAGCAGGAAGCCGCCGAAGCGCTTCGCCTCGACCGACTCACCCCGCATGCCGACAAGAAGCTGCCCGACGCGCTGCGCGAGGAACTCAGGCAAAGTGTGCCTGGAGGTCTGTAGTAACTCCTGTTCGATCGACTCCCGCGATGTGCACCACGTGCCATAGGCTGCGTCGTTCGTCGACCGCCCAATGAGGACCTCAGCCGTGCGTGGACCCTTGTCAAGGCGGCGAACACCGGTTACCTTGCCTAAGGGTACGTTATTCCTTCTCGAGCCCTAATGATCGAGCCGCATTTGCACATGGAGGGTCGGAGATGGCCAGGCGACGAAAGAAACGCAAACCGCCGGCGGCGAGCCGCTTTCAGGTGGGCGACCGCGTTCGAGTGAAACCCGGCACGATGGACGCCGATTACGCCGATATGCCGCTGGGAGGCTGGGCCGGTTCGATTGCCGACATCGACCCGTTCGGCATTCACACGGTTCGGTGGAGCGACGAAACCATTGCCAGCATCGATCCGGCATACAAGAGGCGATGTGAACGCGACGGACTGGTGCTCGAGGAATACTGGCTCAAGGAGGCCGATTTGGAGCCCGAGCCCGGCGGACCGCTTTGCATCGAACAACCGCACACGATCGGGCCCCGGCCGCTGTCGCCCGACGATCAGGACGATCGAGTGCGGATGGTCTTCGGCCTGACCGCCGACGACCCCTTGCCGAAGCCCGCCGGCGACTCGCTGGAAACCTATTTCAACTACCTGTCCGAACGGCTCCGTTTTCCGTTCTCGGCGCGGTACGAGACGGGCACGCTTTTCGACCCGGGGCCACCCCGGCGCGTCAAAGTGAAATCGCTCGACTCGGACTGGCGCTGGGATGAGGAGGACGGTGTCCTTTGCGAGGTGGACGGCGAGGATGAGTTGGAAGCCTTGCCGCTGGCCCGTCTGTCGGTGCGCCGCTCCCACGCCAACTATCCACTGGTCGACGACTACACCGCCTGGTTCGACGGCGAGTTGCCTTGGGCCGAGGAGGACGAGGAAGAAGAGGGCGGCGAAGACGAAGAGGATGGTGGAGTGCCCGACGAGGACGAACTCCTTGAGCAATTTCGCAACGCGCCGTGGTCCGCCGCGGTGTTCCCCGCAGTCGGTTTGGCTGTACTCGCGGGTTTCGCAGGGGCTACGATCGGATCGGCGGTCGCCGCCATGAGTTGGGCGAAATGGGGGGCGGGAATCGGCGCCGTCTTGGTCGGATGTTTTTCGGCGTGCACGTTTCACAGCTTTGGAGAGCGGAAGCGTACCCAGCTTCCGCCGGTTTCCGTGCGGGTGCTCTTCCATTTCATCGCCGGCGCCTTCGGCACCCTATTGGGCGCCCTGCTCGGCATCATGGTCGTGGCGTTCGTCGGCGCGTCGGCCGGCTGGGTGTTCGGTTACTTGATCCGGCGGCAATGGGGCCGGCTCGAAACCTTGCGCGTCGTCAACCCCCTCTCTTTCTTCTTGGCCGCGGGCGGCGTGGTCGGTCAGGCGTTCTACCTGAACCACAATCTGGCCGTCAAAGGACTCCTGCTGGGCGCGTCGGCGTGCGCCGCGGTGGCCGTGCTGACAGTCGCGGCCGTCGTCCTCGTTGCGAAGGTCGGCGTGCCGCGCGAGGCCGCCGAATGAAGCTACCGGCCGATTCCCGCGGCCGCCGGCTCGGCGGCTTCTTCGGCAGTGGCAAGCAACAGCGACATCGCTTCCTCGGCTGCGGCGCGGGCGGTGCGGCGAATGACGGCGCGCGAGGTGCCGTCGCCGAACTCGTACGTGACCGAGGCGATGCCCAAATCCCATTGGCCCCACCGCTGCGCCGTCGGGCGGCCGGAACCGGAAGCCTGCCGCCGAACGCGGTAGTCGGTAAGGCGCGCGTCGAGTCCGTCCAGCCAGCGATCCACGAAACCCGCTGGAACATACTCTCGGGTTCTCGCCGGCGTGTAGAACACGTCGTGGTGGGTCGAGTGGAAGTCGAGCAGCAAGAAGGGCCGCCAGCCGCGCTCCTCGCGGTAGTGGACGACGGCATCGCGAACCGCGCGGGTTTCCGGCTGCCGGAACGGGCCCCAGTCGCGGTTGAGGTCCACGCCCGCCACGTTGTGCCGCCAATGGCCCAGGGAAACGCCGTCGGGGTTGATGAGCGGGAACAGCAGCACGTGGAAGCGGCTGCGGAACGCCGCGGCCAACTCGTCGTTCTCCAGCAGCCGCTCGACGAAATGCACCAGCCCGAGCGTGCCGGTCACCTCCGGCGGATGCTGCCGCCCCAGGAGGATCACCATGTTGGGCTCCTTCGAGGCCGAGATGCGCAGCTCGTGGACCGCCGCCCCTCGAAGCGAGCGGCCGGCGACGCGCCGGGAAACGTCGTCGTGCTCGGAAATGCGGTCCATCCAGCCGTCCATTCGCGGCGTGTTCCACAACTCCTGCGCGGCCGCCCAAAGCGGTTCCGGGCCGGCGTCCAAACGCAGCACGGCCGCCCGGCGGTCCGGCTCGTAGTCGGCCTCGGCAATCGGTCGCCAAGCCGTGCCGTCGCGGCTGAGCTTCGGCCGATAGCGGTGGGTGCCTCCTTCGTAACGCAGCCGCACCTCGATGCGGCGGGACTCCGCCGCCGTCACTTGGAACGCATACCAGGCGGAATTGTTGATCGGCGTATTCTCCGGGCGGATCGCCAGCTCGATCGTATCGGCGTCGACGGCCGTCGCCTCGGCCACGGCCGCCCCATCGAAGTCGGCTCGAATCGCGATATCGCTCCGTTCGAACCGCCACGTCCGCGGCCCGGCGTCGTCGCCCGCTGCCGCAACGGCGAAAGCCGACCTCAGCAGAAAAACCACGAACAGCGTGCTTGCCGTGATATTGCCTTTCACAGAACCGTCCCTCGCAACTGAAGTTGCAGCGGAAAACGGGACAGGTCCGATTTACCGGAACGGCCCTTCGGGTGCTGCGCACAAATCGGACCTGTCCCGTTTTCCACG
>CAYPWB010000544.1:0-3873 GCA_964414315.1 uncultured Planctomycetaceae bacterium
CGCACGCTAAAGCGTGAACTCCAACAGCGTGGCTCGCGGGATCTGGCGGGCGGCAGAACCGCGCGAGCAGCAACTGGGTCGACAGCACGGCAAGCAGGGCCATGTTGTCGCGCGTGCCGGCGACGCGCCCCGCCCGGGCCTTCTCGACCAGCCGCGCGACGGCCGCAGGGTTGAACACGCCACCGGTCTGCACTCGCTCGGCCGACAGCATCTCGTCGATGTACGGCGCCCGCGCCTCGCCGGTTTCCGGGTCGAAAAAGCCGGCGGCGTCGGGGGCGCGGTACGGCTGTTTGGGCCGGTCGACGATCGCCTTGGGCACCAGGTGCCCGGCCGCGCGCTTGAGGATGTATTTTTCCGTCAGGCCGCGCATCTTCCACCGGGGTGGAATGGTGGCGGCGAACTCGACCACCCGGTGGTCGAGGAACGGGAACCGCCCCTCCACGCCGTGGGCCATGGCCATGCGGTCGCCCTGGGAGGCAAGGATGTAGCCCGGCATCAGCACGGCCGTTTCCAGGAACTGGGCACGGCAGAAGGGGTGCCACGTGTGGTATTCGGGCGGCAGCGCGGCCATGAGGTCGGCCTCGGCGTCGTAGCCGGCCAACTGGGCCGACCACTCCGGCGACAGCAGCCGCTTCAGTTGCGAGGTCAGTTCCCACCGCGGCAGGTGCGAGTGGAACGGATGCTGCAATTCCTCCGGCCGCACGCGGAAGAACCGCCGCAGGTACGCCGGCGACTGGGCTTGCAGGTTCGGCATGTACGGATAGAGCTGGCGGAACAGGGCCGTGCGGGCCGCCGAGCCCGGCTGCGTGGCGCAGAACCGCCGGACTTTGTCTTCCTTGAACAGGTCGTAGCCGCCTAGCACCTCGTCGGCCCCTTCGCCGGTGAGTACCACCTTGAAGTCGGACGCCCGAACCTGCCGCGCCAGCAAGTAAAGCGGCGCCGGCGCCGATCGCAGCAGCGGCCGTTCGGCGTGGAGAATCACCTCGGGAAACGCGAGGGCAAGCGACGCGGCGGCGCAGCGCACGGCCGTGTGGTCGGTGCCCAGGTATTCGACAAGCTGCCGCTGGTAGCCGCTTTCGTCGAACTCGGCGTCGTCGAAGGTGACCGAAAAAGTGCGCAGCCTCGGCGTTTCGGCGCGAATGAGCGCGGTGGTGACGGATGAATCGAGCCCGCCGCTGAGGTACGCGCCGACCGGCACGTCGGACCGTAGCCGCAAGCGGGCCGCGTCGGTAAGCAACGCAAGCAGCCGGTCCGCACAGCCGTCCGGCCCGAGCGACTCCGCGGCGTCGGAGTAGTGCAACTGCCAGTAGCGGCTCGTGGTTGCCCCGCCGTCTGCAAGCACCAGGTTGTGGGCGGGCGGCAGTTCGCAAATATCGCGGAACACGGTGGTCGGTGCCAACGGGCACCAAAACCGAAGCACCTGGCTAAGCCCTTGGGGGTTGAGCTCACACGCCAGTTCCGCGTGGGTCAGCAGGGCCTTCACCTCCGAGGCGAACAGGAACTTGTGCCCCACCCGCGTGTAGTAAAGCGGCCGAATGCCCATCCGATCGCGCGAAAGGAACAGCCGGCGGCGCGTCCGATCCCAAACGGCCAGCGCCCACTGCCCGTTGAAATGCTCCACGCACCGCTCGCCGTACTGCTCGTAGGCGTGGAGGATCACCTCGGTATCGGATCGGGTGCGGAAGCGGTGCCCGTGGGCTTCGAGTTCCTTGCGCAACTCGATGTAGTTGAAGATTTCGCCGTTGAAGGTGAGCGTGAGGCGTCTGTCGCGCGTGGTCATCGGCTGCCGGCCGCCCACCACGTCGAGGATGCTCAGCCGGGCGTGGCCGAGGCCCACGGCGCCGTCGACGGCCACCCCGGCCGCATCCGGCCCGCGGTGCCGCAACGCGCCGACCATCTGCCGCAGCGTATGCCCGCAAACGGGCACGCCGTCGAGTTGCACGATTCCGGCGATTCCGCACATTCGGTACGACTCCTCGATTCGCGCGGGTTGGCACGATTGCGCCGGCCGCGCCGAATTGACGGCGATTGGCCCGCGAACTAGGCTTCAAGCGGCTGCGGCTGCTGAGAGGAAAACGGCGACCGCGCTCCCCGCTATCTCAACCTACCTTACGCAAACGGCGGAAGCCGCGTATTAATGACCACTCAGGCCGCTTTACCCGCACTGCCCAACCCTCGAAAGCCGGCTGTCCCCCCGGGGCGATCGTCGAGCCCGGGGCCAAACCAGACGGCGTACCGGGTATTGCGACGATTGACGGGTCACGGTCGGTGCAGCCCCTGGCTCGACCTGACAATGTGCGAGTTGTTCGAGGCCGAAACGGCCGCGATGCGGCAGGTGGCGCGGCTGCCGCGAGCATTGACCGCACGGCTTGCCACCGCCGACGATGCCGTCGAGCTGGGCGATTTCTTCGGTGACGCCGCGTTGGTGGAACGGCGGCTTCGGCGGGGAGACTGCTGCGCAACGGTGCTGGCCGGCGGCCGCATTTGCGCCGGCGCGTGGCTGCTGCCCGGCCCGGCCGTCGTGGAAGAAGACCGCGACGATCTGGGCTGCCTGTACCGCATCCCTTCGGGCGTAGCATGGGGTTACGACGGTCGCGGCACCAAGCCGGGCGCGTGGGGATGCCTCATGGCACGCCTGCCCGCGTTCCTTGCCCAATTGGGCGCCGAGCGGATCGTCGCCAGCATCCACTACAACAACCGGCTTTCAATCGCCAGCCACCGGTCGGCCGGTTTCCGTTCGCTGGGATGGATCGGCTGCGCACGGCTGCTCGGCCGCGCCGTGCGGCGCTACCGGCCCGCAGAGGGTCGCTGGCATCGACTGCCCGGGCGGCTTGGCTCGGTTGAAGTGCTACTGTAGGGCGACTCTCCGAGTCGCCGGGGTGAAAACCGGGCGAAACGGACCGAGCGCGGCGGACGCCGGGACATTGCGGCAGCGGATACCTGTCCCACAGTAACCGTTCCCAGTTCGGTGGCGCAGACAAGCAACTGCGGAAGTGGATCGAACGGGCGGTCGAATTCGTCGGAACACTGCCGAGGAAGTAGATCTGCCGAAGCGCCGGATGGGCCAGCATTTCCTTTGTGGCCCGAAGGCCGACGGCAAGCAATCGAGGGGAGGCTCTACCCGTGCGGGTCAACCGCTCTACTTCGGCGGATTAGGTCAGTAAATCTGCCAAGGGTGATTTCGGCAAACCATTGGCTACCTGCGATTCCAAACCTATCTGTCAGATCAGTCATCAGCGTTTCAATCTCCATCGAGTCGCCAATCAGCCATAACGACCAGCGAGGATAGCAGCCCCGGTAAATGTCCATGATCTGATCGTCCGGAGCGAACCTGAAGCGGTCATCGGGATTGAAGGCAAATGCGTTGCAGAGTAATGTCAGCAAGGCGTCGATGTCTACCAGCATGTCGTGGCCGTAGCGTTCCCGCCAAATACTTTCCTGCGACTCTCGCTTACGGTAGGGAAGCGGCATCGGCCCGCACCATAGCCGCCCACTGCGTCGCCAGTCCCAAAGTATCTGCAAGCCGATGAGGGCAACGGTTATTAGAAGCCCGATGACGATAACCAAAGTCATGGCGGTTCTATGCCGTCTTGAATGGGCAAAGAGGCTGGTTCAGCAGCCAGTCGTTGCATCGATGTGTCTTCCTGGCAAGACCTTTGCCGATTGTCCTGCTCCATCATTCTCTGGCAAGATGATGCAGTCGTCAATCCGGCAACGTCACGCAATTCGACGAAGGACAAGCCCGTTGTTTTCGCAAGGTCCCACAAGGCGGCAGGCCCGCCAACCAATGCGGGCTTCCGCTCGAAGGCAGGTTCAGGGTGGGGTGGTGAAAACTCGCCAGCGGAGAGGTTGCCGTTTCTGTTCCTCTGCTGG
>CAYPWB010000545.1:0-3863 GCA_964414315.1 uncultured Planctomycetaceae bacterium
ATGCCCTTGGCGGCGGCCAGGGCGGCGGCCAGCGTGGTGATGTACGGCACCTTCCGCCGCACGGCCGTCTTGCGGATGTACGAGTCGTCCTGCACGCTCTCCTTACCCTTCGGCGTGTTGATGACCAGGTGGATTTCGCCGTTGGCAATCGCGTCGCCAATATTCGGCCGGCCCTCGTGCAGTTTCAGGATGCCCTCGGCCTCGATGCCCGCCTCGGCCAGGTGGCGGCGGGTGCCGTCGGTGCACTTGATCACGAAGCCCAGTTCGGCGAAGCGGCGGGCCACTTCGAGCACGGCCGGCTTGTCGCGGTCGGCCACACTGATGAGCACCGTCCCCTCCGACGGCAGCGCCGACCCCGCCCCCTGCTCGGCCTTGTAAAACGCCAGTCCGAACGAGTTCGCCATGCCCAGCACCTCCCCCGTGCTGCGCATCTCCGGCCCCAGCACAGGATCCACTTCGTGGTACATGCTGAATGGGAACACGGCTTCCTTCACGCCGAAGTGCGGGATCACTTTCCGGCCCAGCCCCAGGTCGGAAAGCTTCTTGCCCAGCATGATTTCCGTGGCGATGCGGGCCATCGGAATGTTGCACACCTTCGACACCAGCGGCACGGTGCGGCTTGCTCGCGGATTCGCCTCCAGCACGTACACCGTGTCGTTGCAAATGGCGTACTGGATGTTCATCAGCCCGACCACCTTAAACTCGATGGCAATCTTCCGGTTGTACTGGTGGATGGTGTCGATATGTTTCGGGGCGATACTGATAGGCGGAATGACGCACGCCGAGTCGCCCGAGTGGACGCCGGCCAGTTCGATGTGTTCCATCACGGCGGGCACGAAGGCGTCGGCGCCGTCGGCCAGCGCGTCGGCCTCGACCTCGATGGCGTTCTCGAGGAACCGGTCGATGAGAATGGGCCGCTCCGGCGACACCTCGACCGCCGCGGCCAGGTAGCGGCGCAGCATCGCCTCGTCGTGCACCACTTCCATCGCCCGGCCGCCGAGGACAAACGACGGGCGGACGATGAGCGGGTAGCCGATTTGGCGGGCTACCTCGAGCGCCTCTTCTTCCGTGCTGGCCATGCCGTTTTCCGGCTGCGGAATGCCCAGGTCGCGCATCATCTTCTGGAACTGGTCGCGGTCCTCGGCCAGGTCGATCGACGCCGGCGAGGTGCCCAGAATGCGCACGCCGGCCTCGGCCAGCTCCTGGGCGATGTTCAGCGGCGTTTGCCCGCCGAACTGCACGATAACTCCCTCGGGCTGCTCCTTCTCGTAAATGCTCAGCACGTCCTCGACGGTGAGCGGCTCGAAGTAGAGCTTGTTCGAAGTGTCGTAGTCGGTCGAGACGGTTTCCGGATTGCAGTTGACCATGATCGACTGCAGCCCGGCCTCGCGGATGCCGAACGCGGCGTGGACGCAGCAGTAGTCGAACTCGATGCCCTGGCCGATGCGGTTCGGCCCGCCGCCGAGGACCATGATCTTCCGCCCCTCCGACACGGGGCTCTCGTCCGGCGCGTTGTAGGTCGAGTAGTAGTAGGCCGCGTCCTCCACGCCGCTCACCGGCACCGCGTGCCAGCCGTGCACCACGCCCAGCGCCTTGCGCCGCTCGCGTATTTCCGATTCCTTCACGCCCAACAGCTTGGCCAGGTAACGGTCGGCGAAGCCGTCCTTCTTGGCCTGCGCGAGCAGGTCGTCGGGCGGCAGGCCGCCGCGGTGTGCGAGCAGCTTCTCCTCCAACTCGACCAGTTCCTTCATCTGTTCGAGGAACCAGTGCTTGATATGCGTGCGCTCGTGGAGGGTTTCCACGTCGGCCCCCTTGCGCAGCGCTTCGTACATGAGAAACTGCCGCTCGCTGGTGGCCGCCGAAAGCCGCCGCATCAGTTCGTCCAGCGATAGCTCGTTGAAGTTCTTGGCGAATCCCAACCCGTACCGGCCCGATTCCAACGACCGAATGGCCTTCTGGAACGCCTCCTTGTAGTTTTTGCCGATGCTCATCACCTCGCCGACGGCCAGCATTTGCGTGCCGAGCTTGTCGGTCAGGCCGGGGAACTTCTCGAAGGCCCAGCGGGCGAACTTCACCACCACGTAATCGCCCCAGGGCTCGTACTTCTCCAGTGTCCCCTTGCGCCAGTAGGGAAGCTCGTCGAGCGTGAGCCCGCCCGCCAATAGGGCCGATACCAACGCGATGGGGAATCCCGTGGCCTTCGACGCCAGGGCCGAGGAGCGCGAGGTGCGCGGGTTGATTTCGATGACCACCACGCGGCCGGTTTTCGGATCGTGGGCGAGCTGCACGTTCGTGCCGCCGATCACCTCGATGGCCTCGACGATGTCGTAGGCGTGCTTCTGGAGCCGCTCCTGCAGTTCCTTGCTGATGGTGAGCATGGGCGCCGTGCAGTACGAATCGCCCGTGTGAACGCCCATCGCGTCGACGTTCTCGATGAAGCAGACCGTAATGATCTGATTCTTCGCGTCGCGCACCACTTCCAGCTCCAACTCCTCCCAGCCGAGCACCGATTCCTCGATGAGCACCTGGGTAACCCGGCTGGCGGCCAGGCCGCGCTGCACGACGGTGCGGAACTCGTCCATGTTGAACACCAGGCCGCCGCCGGTGCCGCCCATGGTGTAGGCGGGCCGCACGACCACCGGCAGGCCGATGCGTTCGACCGTGGCCTCGGCCTCTTCGAGCGTGTGGACGATTTCGCTGCGAGGCACCTCGATGCCCAGCCGCTCCATGGTGTCCTTGAACGCCTGGCGGTCCTCGCCTCGCTCGATGGCGTCGACCTGCACGCCGATCACCTTCACGCCGTGCTCGGCCAGGACGCCCGCCTTGTACAGCTCGGAGGCCAGGTTCAACCCCGTTTGCCCGCCCAGGTTCGGCAGCAAGGCGTCGGGCTTCTCCTTGGCGATGATCTCGGCCAGGCTGTCGAGGGTGAGCGGCTCGACGTAGGTTTCGTCGGCCATGCCGGGGTCGGTCATGATGGTGGCCGGGTTGGAGTTCACCAACACCACCTCGTAACCCAGGCTGCGCAGCGCCTTGCACGCCTGCGTGCCGGAATAGTCGAACTCGCACGCCTGGCCAATCACGATCGGCCCCGACCCGATAATCATAACCTTGTGGATGTCGTCTCGTCTTGGCACGGCAGACTCCTGTGTAGGCAGCGTGGGATCGGGGTCCCGCCCCGTGGTGGGACAAGCTTCCAGCTTGTCAGCCCCGTGGGATAAGCTTCCAGCTTGTCAATCGCGTAAGCCAGGGTTCCGGCCGGAACGCTGAGCCATACCCTTCCTTCTTCGGAGGGATTGACAAGCTGGAAGCTCATCCCACGAAGGGGCCGGCAAGCCAGAAACTTGGCCCACGAAAGCGGCATTCGGCCTCCCCGCGGGCGCGGCATTTTCGCGGATGCTTGCCATTAGGATACGCTGGCCTGCGGCCGAACGCAATCCGGGGGCGGTAACCATTTACGGGGGACTGTCCCAATTTTCGCGGCACAAAAGGCGTTTGTGCCCAATCCTCCCCCGCTTCCGCCGCGAAAATGGGACTGTCCCCTTCGCATATACGGGAGAAAACTGCCCGTGCCGCTCCGTGAACCGTTACCGGGGGCGAAAATGCGCCTCGAAAATGGAACGGGGCCGATTTGCCCGAACGGCCCTGCAATTGCCTCGCAACAATCGGCCCCGTCCTGTCTTCCTGTTATGGACGCAATCCGACGGCTTTGTGTCCTCGCACAAGCCGGCGGCGTACGCCAGGTATTTCCGCAACCATTCGCGTGTCCTGCGCAGTCGCAGCACAGAACGGCAGGGCCGCCAACCAATGCGAGCTTCCGCTCGAAGGCAGGGTCGGAGGTTTGTGAAAAAGTTCACCACCTCGCT
>CAYPWB010000546.1:0-3855 GCA_964414315.1 uncultured Planctomycetaceae bacterium
CAATATGTCTGCTTCGCCTTCCTTCGCAGCCTTGTCCTCGCCGCGCCTAAATCGGTCAGTTATTGATTCGTGGGCCCCAAGCCATCGTGTTGCCCGGAGGACTCCCATGGACAAGCATTCCGACAATATGGCGGGAGGCGACGACAACGGAAGCTCGAAAATGGGCGGCCTGGAACGCGCCGCCACGGGAATTGAAGGGCTCGACGCCATCCTCCACGGAGGGGTTCCTCGCAATCAAGCGTACCTGATGCGGGGCGATTCCGGCTCCGGAAAAACGACCCTGGCCATGCAATTCTGCCTGGCCGGGGCGCAACAAGGCGAGCGGGTGTTGTTCCTGAGCACCTGCGAATCGGAAGCCGAACTCCGCACGATGGCCCAAGCCCACGGCTGGTCGCTCGACGGGGTCACGCTCCATTACCACGACGTGCGCGAATGCCTCGGAGGGCACGCCGGCCAGTCGGTCTTCCACCCGGCCGAGGTCGAACTGCCCCAGACGATCGACGCCATTCTGGCGGTGATCGAGCGGGTGAACCCCGAAAGGCTGGTGATCGACTCGCTTTCGGAAATCCGGCTTTCGGCGAGCGACCCCCGTTGGTTCCGCCGCCAGGTGCTCGCCCTGAAGGACACCCTGGCCGCGCGCCAATGCACGGCCCTGTTCACCACCGACGCCCGCGATCCCGACCAGACGGTCAAGTCGGTCGTCCACGGCGTGATCGGGCTGGAGCAGATTGCTTCCGACTACGGGCCCGACCGGCGGCGGCTGCGGGTAGCCAAGCTGCGCGGGCAGGTGTACGCGAGCGGCTACCACGATTTTCGCATCCGCACCGGCGGCATCGAGGTGTACCCCCGACTGGTCGCCGCCGAACATCGCGTGCCCTTCGCGCCGGAAACCATCTCCTCCGGTCTGCCGGAACTCGACACCCTGGCCGGCGGCGGCCTCGACCGGGGGACGGCCACGCTGTTGTTGGGGCCGGCCGGCACGGGCAAGTCGACCGTAGCCAGTCAGTTGGTGACGGCGGCCGCCCAGCGGGGCGAGCGGGCGGCCATGTACATCTTCGACGAACGCCTTCAGACCCTCCTCGAACGCTCCAAGGGACTGGGCTTGGACTTGCAGGGGCAGATCGAAGCCGGGCGGATCGAGGTGCAACAGGTCGATCCGGCCGAACTGACTCCCGGCGAGTTCAGCCACGCCGTTCACGAAGCCATCGCCGAACGGGGCGTGCGCCTGGTGGTCATCGACAGCCTGGCCGGCTACGTTCACGCCATGCCCAATGAGCGACTCCTGGCGCTCCATTTGCACGAATTGCTCAGCTACCTGAGCCAGCAAGGGGTGACCGTCGTGCTGGTCATGGCCCAACACGGTTTGCCCGGCACCCCGCGACACGCACCGTTCGACCTCAGCTACATTGCCGATTCGGTCTTCCTGTTCCACGTGTTCGAGCACGCCGGGGAACTGCGCAAGGCAATTTCGGTGTACAAGCGGCGCAGCGGCGGCCACGAGCCGACGCTCCGCCCGCTCGAATTCGGGCCGAAAGGGATTTCCATCGGCGAGCCGCTTCGGCAGTTTTCCGGCATTTTGACGGGCACGGCCCACTTTAATGCGTAAGAAGCACGATCCCATGTCCATTAGCGAAAGCGCAGCGGAAGCCAGTTTCGCTGCGGGGAACGAGCGACGGATCCTGGTGGCGGCGCCGTTCGGGCGCGACGCCGCCGAGATCGGCAGGGTATTGGGCGCGGCGGGCTTCGACGTAGCGCCTTGCGACGACGTCGAGCCGTTGTGCGAAGCGATCGAGGAAGGCGCCGCCGCGGCCTTGGTGGCCGAAGAAGCGCTTTCCGACGAGGCCCGAACCCGAATTGCCGCCGCCCTGGCCGCTCAGCCCTCCTGGTCGGAACTGCCCCTGCTCGTCATGACTTCGCGCAGCCGGCACGACCGGGACGGCTGGCATGCGCTGCGCGGGTTCGAAAAGACCGCGCAGGTGCGGTTGATCGAACGCCCGCTCACCACGGCCGCGCTGGTCAGTACGGTGCGGGCCGTGGTGGGGTCGCGCGAAAGGCAATACCAGATTCGCGACGAATTGGCCGCCCGCCGCCAGGCCGAGGCGGCCCTGCGCCGACAGCAGGAACTCAGCGCCGCGCTGAACCGGATCAGCGCCGTCATCCACGCCACCCTGGAGCCCGACGAGATCCTGCGGTCGCTCATCGTGGAAGGCGCCAAGGTGCTCGGCAGCGAGACGGCGGCCGTTTCGCTGCGGCGGGGCGATCACTGGACGGTTCGCTGCATTCACGGATTGCCCGACGAATTGCTCGGCGCAGCGATGAGCGACCAGGAGGACCGCCATGCTCTGTTGGCGCTCGACAGCCGGGAGCCGGTAGCGATTGAAGACGCCTGGGCCGACCCGCGAGTGAACCCCGAGCACATGCGCAAGCACAACATCCGGGCCGTGCTGGTCGTGCCGTTGTTCGTGCGCGCGAGTCCGCTGGGCGCCGCCTTTTTCAACGGCCACCGCGGCCCGCGGCCCTTCAGCGAGGCCGAGGTGGATTTCGCCCGGCAACTGGCCACGACGGCGTCCATCGCCCTCGAAAATGTGCGGTTGCTCAACGAACACCGGCAAGCGGAGGATGAGCTGGCCACGCTGAACGAAACGCTCGAGGTCCAGGTGGCCGAGCGCACGGCCGTGGCGGAACGCCGGGCCGCGGACCTGCGACGCCTGGCCACCGAACTGACCGACGCCGAACACCGGGAACGCCGGCGCCTGGCCCGGCTGCTCCACGACGATTTGCAGCAGTTGCTCCTGGCCGCGAAGCTGCGGCTGCCGGTACTGGCCGAAGCCGAGCCGAGCCAATTGGAGCAGCACGTCGAGAAGGTCGACTCGCTGCTGGCCGAGTGCATGAGCACTTCGCGGAATCTTACCCAGGAGTTGAGCCCTCCGGTGCTCGAACACGGCACCCTGCCCGAGGTGCTCGGTTGGCTCAGGGGGTGGTTCGGCGAGAAGCACGGACTGACGGTCGGCCTCACGGCGGGGAAGAACACCCCCGAGGCGCCGGAGCATGTGCGCGTGTTTCTGTTCGATTCGGTACGCGAGTTGCTCTTCAACGTGGTCAAGCATTCGGGAACGATGGAAGCCCAAGTGAAGTCGTCCTTCCGGAGCGGAAGCTTCGTGGTGCAGGTCGAGGACGGCGGTGACGGCTTTGACCCCAAAGCGGTGGAAACCCGCTTGCAGAAACCGGAGGGGTTCGGTTTGTTCAATATTCGAGAGCGATTGGAGGCCCTCGGCGGCCGAATGGAGATCGACAAGGGCGCTCGGGGCGGGGCCTGCTTCCGGTTGTTTGTGCCGGCCGAGGGGACCGAAGCGTCCGAGTCGGACAGGGCAGCGAAGGCTCGCAATCCGCAGAGGGTTCGGCAGCCCCGGCCCGAGGTTATCCGCCTGCTCGTGGTCGACGACCACCAGGTCGTGCGCGAGGGGATGGTGGGACTGCTCGACCGCCAGAAAGATTTCGAAGTGATCGGAGAGGCCGCCGACGGCTCCGAGGCCGTCGAACGAGCCGAGGCGCTCCATCCCGACGCCGTCATCATGGACGTCGACATGCCCCGGATGAACGGGATCGACGCCACGCGAGAAATCAAGCGCCGCTGGGAGGAAACGGTCGTGGTCGGCCTCTCGCTGCACGAGGAAGACGGCATACGCCGTGCCATGGCCGAGGCGGGCGCTGAAGGGTACGTCAGCAAACATGCGCCGGCGAAAGAACTGGTCGCGGCTATTCGCCACTTGTGCGAATAGGTTTTCCCCGTGGGATCGGCTTCCCCGTGGGATAGGCTTCCCCGTGGGATAGGCTTCCAGCCTGTCAAGAGCTGCC
>CAYPWB010000547.1:0-1933 GCA_964414315.1 uncultured Planctomycetaceae bacterium
TCTGATCCTCGCTATCTTCGCCAGGTTTGGTGTCCGTGACCTTTTCTCTCCCGCCGTTTCTCGCTAATCGGTGCACTGGGACGCCATCCACTGCTTGAAGGATGGCTCGCTTTCGCCGCTACGACGACGGGCCAGCACGCCGGCAACGCCGATGTGCTCGTCAAGGTCGGGCCACTCGACGGCATAGCCGCCGCCCAGCAGTTGCCAGTGGGTGCGTTCGCTTTGCGTAGCGTGGGCAAGTCTTGGGTACCATGCGAGAGGAACCGTCAAGGATCGTCCATCCGCGAGGACAAGCGTCAAGGCGTCTTCGGTGAAGCGCAGGTCCACGGCCAAGGGCTCGTGTTCAAGCGTCAAAGCAATCATGCCATGCCTGCGGGAAAGCTACTCGGTGACCTCACTCCGGCGCCACCTGATGTCGACGAACCGCCCCCGACAGCAGGGGGCATTCTACCACGGGGACAGACCGCGGGGCAAGCGGGGACATTGGAGAGTCTCCGCTTGTAGCGGCGGGCTGTGGTAACCGTTCACAGGGGACTGTCCCGATTTTCGCGGCACAAAAGGCGATCTGCCCAATCGGCCGCCTGCCGAGGCCGCGAAAATGGGACTGTCCCCTTCGCATACAGCGGAAACAACAGCCCGCGCCGCCGACCCGTGATTGGTTACCGGGCTGTGCCGCCGCAGGGACGGCTCGCATGAAACGTGGCAGAGACAGCCAAGTCACCACTTGATCTTCGAGCCAACCCCCGGGGAACGGGTCCCTCACACGTCGCCCCAAATGGGCACGCCGATGCCGCGGATGGGAAAGCCGAGACGCTTGTCGGTCAGCAGGTTGATCAGCGGCCGGCCGTCCTGCCAGCGGTGCAGGTTGCGGCAGAACACCTCGGTCATGCGATCAATCCGCCACGCGGCCTGACCGGCCACGTGCGGCGTGATGATCACGTTCGGCATCGCCCACAGTGGGCTCTCCACCGGCAGCGGCTCGGGATCGGTCACGTCCATCACGGCGCCGCAAAGGCGGCCGGCCTCCAGCGCCTCCACCAGGGCGTCGGTTACTACAAGCGGACCGCGGGCCATATTGGCCAGCAGGGCGCCGGGCTTCATTTGCCCGAGCACCGAGGCGTCGAACAGCCCGCGGGTCGAATCGTTCAGCGGAAGGCACAGCACCACCACGTCGGCCTCGGCCAGCAGATCGGGCAGGCGGTCGGCGGGCCAAAGCTCATCGACCGAGTCGGGCCGGTCGACCGGGAACAGATCGACGGCGAGCGTTCGAGTGCGGAAGCCGCGCAACACGTCGGCCAGGCGCCGGCCCACGCCGCCCAGACCCACAATGCCCACCGTCTTGCCCGTCAGGTCGCCCGTCGGGCGACGGATGAACTCGCGCTTCTGCTGTGCGAGAAAGAACGTCGGCAGGCTGCGGAAGAACGCGGTGAGCAGGGCCAGGGTATGCTCGGCCACCTGGTCGGACAGCACGCCGGAGGCGCTGGTCACGGCGACGTCGGACTCGACGACCGGCGGCACGAGGCAGTGGTCCATGCCGGCGGCCGACGACTGGATCCATCGCAGCCGGCCCGCCCGCACCACGCCTTCCCAGTCGATCGGCACCTTGCCGTGGCCGCAGAAGATATCGGCGGCGAACAGTTCCTCGGCAACGCGCGGCTGGCCGGCGTCGATCACCTCGGCCTCGGGCATGGCGGCGGAAATTTGTTCGACGTGGCGGGCTTCGACGGGGTAGCACAGTACGATTCGGGTGGGCATTGGAGGGCGATCTCTCCTGAGTCTGCGGGGGGGACGTGCGTTGCCTCGCATTGTACCGCGACATTCGCCCGTGTAAAGCCGGCGGGAACCTTGCCCTCGCATCCGGCGGACGGTGAAAACCAGTTGCGGTGAAAACGGGACCTGAGCCGCTTTCCCCGCTGGATGCAAACCAGTTGGC
>CAYPWB010000547.1:2033-3827 GCA_964414315.1 uncultured Planctomycetaceae bacterium
GCCAGACTGCGCAGGTGCAGGTTGCGGTCGGCCTTCGAACCGGCCAGCACGACCACCGCGCGCACCGCCGGGGCCTCGTCGCTGAAGCGGATTCCAGGCAGGCACCGGGCAAGGAGTATCTGCATGGGCGCCTCGCCCTCGAGCACCAGGTGCGGAATGGCGAAATCGGGCGTCAGGGCGGTGGAGCCTTCTTCTTCACGCGCGATGAGCAGTCGGCGGAACTCCGCCGGGGGAAGACCCGCCCGCTCGGCCATCACGTTCGCTACCTGCTCGAAGAAGACATCGCGCGGCATGGCTTCGGGAAGGTCGAGCACCGCGCAGTCCTCCACGAGCCGGTCGAAATGGTCCAGCACAATGGTGTCGCGTTCACGAATGATGGCCTTCAGTTCCGATTCCAATGTGCCGGTAATCAGTTGCCTGGCGGTGATCCGTTCGAGGAGGTGGAGCAGGGCGTACTCGCGTGTCACTCGGGCGCGTCCGTAAAACCAGTACGTAAGGAACCCGATCAGAATAAGGCCGAAGCTGATCAAGTACGCTTCGAGCCCCATCACCAGAATGAGCAGTAGAAAACCGCCCATGCCGAGAATCTGCAGCCACGGATAGAGCGGGGCACGGAACTGCGGCCGGTAATTCTGAAGCCGGCTTTCTCGGCAGATGACCACGCACAAGCAGGAGAGGGCATAGCTGAGAATCAGCACGGTGGACGCGCCCTCGACGAGTATCTTCAAGTCGAGAAAGAGGGCCCCGGCCACCAGGAGGCCCGTGACCAGGACGGCCACATGCGGGGTTTGGAAACGACGATTGATCCGCTTGAGCACGGGCGGGGCCAGGTCGTCGCGGCTCAGCGCTACCAGGTAGCGCGAAGCCGCCAGGATGCCGGCGTTCGCCGTCGAAATGAACGCCAGCACGGCCGCCGTGCCCATCAACTTCGCCCCCCAGGGCCCGAGGAACATCCGCGCCCCGTCGGAAATGGGCGTCAGCGAGCCGTCCAGCGTATCGGCAGGAAGCACCCCGGAGGTGACCAGCACCATCAAGCTGTAGCAGGCCGTCACCACCAGCAGGGCCAGCAGCATGCCCAGGGGAATTTCGCGGCCCGGGTTCCGCACTTCCTCCGCCACGCTGGAAACCTTCAGCAATCCGCCGTAGGACACGAACACGAACCCGGTGGCGAACAATACGGCGGGCAGGCCCTTCGGGGCGACCGGGTCGAAGTTCTCGGCCCGCACCGCCGGCAGACCGATGGCGATGTATATCCCCATGAGCGAAAGCAGGGCAAGCACCAGCGCCACCTGGAGCCGTGCCACGCCGCCTGTGCCCACGATGTTCAGGCCCAGGAACACCAGGGCGAAAGCCAGGGCGATCCACGGCATGGAAAGGTTCGGCAGATGCGGTCCGAGCACGAGCCGGGCGAAGGCCCCTATGCCGACCAGGGCGAAGGAACTCTTCAGCGAAAGCGAGAACCAGGTGAGCAGTCCGCCGATGGTGCCCACGGCGGGTCCCAGCGTGCGCGTGATGAAGAAGTAATCGCCCCCGGCTCGCGGCATGGCCGTGGCCAGCTCCGCCACGTTCAGCAGTCCGATCGCTGCCAGCAAACCGGCAAGGAAGTAGGAAACCACCACCGCCGGCCCCGCCTGCGCGTGCGCGAGCCCGGGCAGCACGAAAATACCGGAGCTGATCATCGCGCCGGACGCGATGCAGAAGACGTCGAGCAGGCCCAGGTTTCGCTTCAGTTTCAACGGTGCAATCCTACTTCTTCTGCCACCGGTCGTTTTCCTCCAGGACCGAGGCCGGCCC
>CAYPWB010000548.1:0-3795 GCA_964414315.1 uncultured Planctomycetaceae bacterium
CTCCGAGGAAATTGCCCGGCGGGGCTGGGACGCTGTCGACGTGGTGTTCGTCACCGGCGACGCCTACGTCGATCACCCCAGTTTTGCGATGGCGATTTTGGGGCGAGTGATCGAGGCCGAAGGCTTCCGCGTAGCCATCCTCAGCCAGCCCGACTGGCGGTCCTGCCGGCCCTGGCGCACCTTCGGCCGTCCGCGGCTGTGCTTTGCCGTCAGCGCGGGCAACATGGACTCGATGATCAACCACTACACGGCCGCGCGCAAGGTGCGGAACGACGACGCGTACAGCCCCGGCGGGCAAATCGGGCGCCGGCCGGACCGGGCCACCCTGGCCTACTGCCAGCGCGCGCGGGAGGCCTACCACGGCGTGCCGGTCCTCGCCGGCGGCGTGGAGGCCAGCCTCCGGCGCATCGCCCACTACGACTACTGGAGCGACAAGGTCCGCCGCTCCATCCTGCTGGACGCCAAGGCCGACCTGCTCGTGTACGGCATGGGCGAGCGGCCGCTGCTGGAAATCCTTCATCGCCTTGCGGCGGGGCAGCCGGTGCATGAGTTGCACGACATCCGCGGCACGGCCTACCGTTTGGGCGCCAAGGGCACGCTGCCCGAGTGGCCGGGACACGCCGGTACGGTTGCGCAGGCAAAGGAATACGCAACTGGCGACGAGGCGCCCGGAGTGTTGGAGTTCACGCTTCAGCGTGCAAACCGAGAGGGAGCTGACACCGGCACGCTGAAGCGTGAACCCCAACAGCGTGAAGTCCAACAGCAAACCGGTTCCTCCTCCACGGTCGTGCTGCCCGGCTACGACGAGGTGCGGGCCGACAAGCAGGCCTTCGCCACGATGACCCGGCTGGCCCATCGCGAGGCCGACCCGCACGGCGGCCGCCGACTGGTCCAATACCATGGCCCCGAGGCGGTGGTGGTCAATCCGCCGGGGCTTCCGCTCGACGAGCCCGAGTTGGACCGCATTTACGGCCTTCCGTTCACGCGCCGGCCGCACCCGAGCTACGGCGCTGCCCGAATTCCCGCCTACGAGGTCGTAAAGGATTCCGTCCAGATTATGCGGGGCTGCTTCGGCGGGTGCAGTTTTTGTTCGCTGGCGGCGCATCAGGGCCGCGTCGTGCAAAGCCGGAGCGAGGCCTCGGTGCTTGGCGAATTGGAGCGGATCGCCGCGTCGAGCGACTTCAAGGGGACGATCAGCGACTTGGGCGGCCCCACGGCCAATATGTATCGCATGAACTGCACGCGGCCCGACGTGCGCGCCAAATGCCGCCGCCCGAGCTGCCTGCATCCAAACATCTGCGCCTTGCTCGCCACCGACCACGGTCCGCTGGTGCGTCTGATGAAGGCGGCGCGGCGCGTGCCGGGCATCCGGCAGGTGCTGGTGGCCTCGGGCGTGCGGATGGACCTGGCCGAGCGCAGCAAGGCGTACATAACGCAGCTTGTGCGACATCATACGGGCGGTCTGCTGAAAGTGGCCCCGGAGCATACCCACCCCGGCGTGCTCCGGTGCATGCACAAACCCCCCATCGAGGGATTTGCTGAGTTTCGCCGGCGCTTCCAGCAGGCGGCGGCCGGCGCAGGCAAGGAACTGTACCTGGTACCGTACTTCATGGCGGGCCATCCCGGCTGCGACCTCGATGCGATGATCGACCTGGCCCTGTTCCTCAAGCGGCACGGCCTCCGCCCGGAACAGGTGCAGGACTTCATTCCTGCACCCATGGACCTGGCCACGTGCATGTACCACACGGGCATCGACCCGATAACGGGCGAGGCGGTGTACGTGCCGCGCGGGGCGCGGGAGCGGCGGCTTCAACGGGCCCTCTTGCAATACTTCATGCCGGAGAACGACGCCGACGTGCGACTTGCGCTCGAGCAGGCCGGACGCTCCGATCTGATTGGCGACGGCCCCAACTGCCTGATTCCCGCGCGCCGGCCGGCGCCGCGCAAGCGCCGGGCGAGGCCCGCGCGCCAAAACCGGCGCCGGCGACGGTAGCCCCGGAAACAGGCCGTGTCGTTGACAAGCCGCTCGTCGCCAAGTAGGCTGGGCCAACGTGGAAATCGCCGCCATCGCCTTTTAGTTGCCGACGTTCCCTTCACACCCGGAGGTTTGCGATCATGACAAAACCATTTGCACTTACTGCATGGATTCTGCTGGCGGCCTGCGGCGCTTATGCCGAGGACCGCGCGCCGAACGTCGTGTTCATCTTCGCCGATGATTTAGGCTGGACCGATCTGGCCTGTTACGGCAGCGATTTCCACCGCACGCCGCACCTCGACGCGCTGGCGGCGAGCGGCATGCGGTTCACCGCGGCGTACGCAAGCCCAAACTGCGCGCCCACGCGAGCGTGCCTGCTCAGCGGGCAGTACACGCCAAGGCACGGCGTGTACACCGTCGGCAGCGGCGCCCGCGGACATAAAGAGCATCGCGCGCTCATTCCGGCGGCCAACCGGACGGAACTGTCGGTCGACATCCTCACTTGGGCGGAACGCCTGCGCGAGGCGGGCTACTTCACCGCCCACCTCGGCAAGTGGCACATGGGCAATCCGCCCACGCACGGGCCGGAGCAACAGGGGTTCGACGTCAATATCGGCGGGTTCTCCGCCGGCACGCCGCCCGGCGGCTACTTCGTGCCCTACCGGAACCCGTACCTGGAGGACGGCCCCCAGGGCGAGTACCTGACCGACCGGCTGGTCGACGAGGCCATTGACCTGATGCGCGAGCACCGGCGGCGGCCGTTTTTCCTCTACCTTGCCCACCACGCGCCGCACACGCCCATTCAGGCGAAGGCCGACTTGGTTGCCGAGTACGAGAAGCGCCCGGCGGGCAAGCATCATTCCCACGCGGTCTACGCGGCGATGATCCAGAGCATCGACGAGGGGGTGGGACGCATCCTGGGCGAGCTCGGGGAACTCGAACTGGACGACCGCACCGTGGTCATCTTCTATTCCGACAACGGGCAGCATCAGCGATTCTCCAGTTCGCACCCGCTGCGCGGCGGCAAGGGCATGCTGTACGAAGGGGGCGTGCGCGTGCCGCTGATCGTCCGGTGGCCGGGTGTCGTGGCCCCGGGCAGCGTGTGCGACGAACCGGTGCAGCATGTCGACTTCTACCCGACGTTCCTCGATATCGCCGGCGCGGAACCCGCGCCCGACCACGTGCTCGACGGTCGCAGCTTTGCCCCGCTGCTCCGCTCCGGTGGCGAGGGGACGCTTGACCGCGAGGCCCTGTTCTGGCACTTTCCCGGCTATTTGCAGGGCTACCTGCCGGGCCAGCGCTGGCGTCTGACGCCCGCCGCCGCCCTCCGCGCCGGCGACTGGAAGCTCATCGAGTTCTTCGAAGACGGCCGGCTGGAACTGTACAACCTGGCCGACGACCTCGGCGAGCAGCACAACCTGGCCGACCTGCTCCCGCAGCAGCGCGACCGTCTTCACGCAAAGATGCGCGCTTGGCGCCAAGCGCTCGATGCCCCCATGCCCGAGCCGAAGGAGTAGCGACGGATACCGGCTACGCCGCACCTACTCCTCACGCTCCGCGTGAGGCCACGCCTTGCCCTGGCCGGCCGTGGCCCGAGGTGCGTCCGAGGCCCTGCATGAGCGACGCCCGGCTTGCTCCGCAGTTCGAGCGCGTTGGAAACTGAAGCGAAGCTTCACGCCGACTATGAAGAATACACTGGCCGTACTCCTCACGCTCCGCGTGAGGCCACGCCGTGCCCTGGCCGGCCGTGGCCCGAGGTGCGTCCGAGGCCCTGCATGAGCGACACCCGGCTTGCTCCGCAGTTCGAGCGCGTTGGAAAC
>CAYPWB010000549.1:0-3779 GCA_964414315.1 uncultured Planctomycetaceae bacterium
CCGGGCGGCCGGAGCACGCCGGGCTGGTCGAGCAGCTTCGCGATCAACTCCACGCGGGCTGGCGTGCCGCGCGGCCGCCGGAGGCGTCGTTGTCGCGTTAGCGTGGACTATTCACGGCACGTAGGATAGCCCACCCTCCTCAGTGCGGCGATTCACCACGCGATTGATCACTGCTTCCGGACATCCTCTTCCAGTATGAAGCGGGACAGCGCAAAATTCTGGGACAGGGTCTTGACAAGGACTGCAGGCCCGGCGAGATTGGGGGGATTCAGGCCGGTATTCCGCTTGGCCATCCGCTGCAACTCTGGAGCAGGAGGGAAGACATGCATGCACGAACCTACGTGCCGATGGCTCTCAAACGCTTGGTGTTTGCCGTATTTGTCGTTGCGTTCGGGTTACCAGGGGTGGCGACCGAGTTCAGCCGGCTGCCCACGGAGGAACCTCCCTCAACCATGGCCATGACCGAGGATGGGGCGGTTCTGCTCGTCGCCCACGAATCGGCCGGGCAGGTGACAATTTGGGACACCCGGCGAGGCGAGAAAATTGCCAGCCTCGACTGCGAAAATCCGCGCCATATTCTGTGCCGCGGATCCAAGGCATTTGTCGCCAATCATGGGGCCGGCACCATTACGGTGCTGTCCGAACGAAATGGAACGTGGACGATCAGCGACCAGCTCCTCGCCGGCAACGAGAACGTGTATTATCTGACGGCCCCCGGCGGCAGCCATTTCAAGAACGAGTTGATCGCCTCGACCGGCAAATACACCGACCACGAGTTCTTACTGATCGATGCGCGGCGGGACAAGCACCGGCGATTGGAAAAGCAGGTCTATGCATCGGTCGCGACGGCGAGCTACGACGGACAGCATCTTGTCATGCAAGGCGAGTTCTCGCACAGCCCCTCGGCAACGGCCCGGTCGTACGTCTACGCGGACTTCGTCGACCCGAAAGGGAATCGCGATTCCAAGGGAGGCGACCACGCTCCTACGCCGCTGCTGTTTCAGGTCGGCAAGGGCTCCTTCTGGTTCGGGGACAACCAGATTTACTCCGGTATCCCCCCCAGGCCCTTCGGCAAACCGTTTGGCGCGCGCATCGTGCCGGACCTGACGCGCGAGGTTTTCTATGTGCTGGAAGAGGCGGGCAACGGCTCGGCGCGGCTTGAAGCCCGGACGCTCAACAGCACTCTGAGCGCGCTCGGTAGCATCGCCGTCGCTGCGCCGGAACCGGTGCTTGATCGGCGCAAGCGCGGCGGCAACTACACTTTCTATACCGATGCGGCGGCGACGCTCGACGGCATGATCTACCTTTACGTGATGGACCCGAAAGACAGAACGGTTTATCGCTGTGCCGTCAAGGATTTCATCGGCGCCGCCACCGAACCGAGCGGCGGCGACCTGGCGGCGGACGAGAGCCTCGAAAGTCCTGAAGGTGGCGAGGCGGAATTCCCCGCACGCATTGCGGAAGGGGCTGCGTTGTCCTACTCGCTCCCGGGCGGGGTGAGCGGCTCGTACACGTTGTTGGACGGGCCCACCGGCATGACGGTTTCCAACACGGGTCGGATCACCTGGACTCCCGCCGGCAAGGACGTCGGCGAACACGATGTGAAAATCAAGACCGAAGTGGACGGCAAGGTAACGTTCCATCGCTTTGCCATCGAGGTAATGGCGAAGGAGGTGGTCGCCGCCGCCGGCGGCGATATCGCGGATATCGACGCACTCGGCGAGCACTTCATTAGCCACGACCGATACAGCCTGGAGTATGCGCACAGCATGCATGCCATCTTGCTGCTTAGCGGAAACTCGCTCGCCGTGCTTGACGCGCACGGACAGCGCGCCCGCGCTACCTTCGAGTTGGGCAAGAGCTACCTCAAAATACTGGATCGTCCCGGCTATTGTGTGGCGTTGTTCACCGGCGGCCTCGATTTGCTCGACAAGAAGACGATGCGAGTCCTCAAGTCCATTCCTCTGCCCGGCGCGGCCGCGAGCGACTTCGACCTCCATCCGGTCGGGACGGTTGCGTACGTGGCAGCCTACAACGACATGGGCGGACAGCGCAACAAGATCGACGCCAAACGCATCTATCAGGTCGACGAGAAAACGGGCGAGATTCACCCGATCCCGCAATTGGTCGGCGACTGGGTGCGGATCGATGCCACGGGCCGCTATCTGGTGACGGCGTTTGCCGAGATGTTCCGGGAAGGATATCGAATCGACTGGCACATCGGCGGTATCATGCCCAGCTATGGCAACATCGATGTCCTCATAGGCTCGACCATCGCGCGGGACGGTGTTCAACCGGAGCATACCAACCTCGCTCCCGGGGCCAATGGCAAGGCGTTACGCATCGCGCCCGACGGCAAGAACATCGCCTACGTCTCGGGGGGTGGGCTGCGGAGCGGTCCGAAGCATCTTGTGGGCTACACGATTCCGGCCTTTCCCACCAACGACATCCGGACTGCCCAGGTGTCCTACCGCGTCGACGCCTATCCGGTCGACGTCAGCTTCCATCCGATGCTTCCGCTGGTCGCCGGCACCAACGGCAAGGAACTGCGAATATTCCAGCGCGACAGCGGCGAGGTGGTCGCGGATAAGGTCCGCTTGCCGGAGGGAATCAAAGACATCAAGCGGCTGCTCTTCTCGGCCGGCGGCCAACACCTTCTGGTGGACTGCCAGGATGCGTCGAGCCGCCGTGCGCTGCGTAGCCTCCCGTTGCGCCTCGACGTACAAGAGCGGCAGATCGTCGCCAGGGGGTTTCAACGCCCCAAAGCCGCACCTGCCACAACCTTGATCAAGACGAAAGTGGAATCGGAGGGCCGCGTGACCGTCGGCCGCGGCGAGCCTGTCCGCAAGAACGATCTCAACGCACTTCAGCCGGGAGGCCGCCGGATCCTTTCCACACAGGAAATCGCGCGGAAACACATCCCCGCAGTCGCGGTCGTCCTGGGCGACGAGGGCTCAGGATCGGGCTTTTTTGTGGGCGAAAAGGGCTACGTGCTGACCTGTGCCCATGTTCTGCCCCGGATCGGCAATCCGACGGTGAGCTACCGCACGGGCCCGCACGCCGAGCGCGCCCAAAAGGTTGCGGCAACCGTGCTGGCGGTCGACCGGAGGCACGATCTTGCACTGCTGAAAATCCCGGTTAGAGAAAAGGTGCCGACGGTGCGGCTGGAGAGCCGGAAGGCGCCAGCCACCGGCGAGGAGGTGTCGATCATCGGGCATCCGGGGCTTGGTATGGCGATTCTCGACTACACGATGACCCAGGGCATCATCAGCAATCCGGCTCGCCCTATCGACGGCATCCCGTACCTCCAGACCAATGCGACGGTAAATCCCGGTGCGAGCGGAGGCCCCATGTTCGACAGCCACGGAAACGTGATCGGCCTGGTAGTGCTGAAGGCCGGTATTGAGGGCGTCGGCTTCGCGGTCCCGGCAGAGCGGATCGCGGCGTTCCTGGAAAAAGTAGTCGCAGAGAGCGAAAAGGATTAGCCTCCCGACCGCAGGCCGTCTCCCGGGCTTGACTCGGATTATTCGTAGTGCTGAGGAATTCCAGGGACTCACAGCCTACAAGGAAGGCCGCGTCCCCAAGTGGCCGGCCGGTACACGGCTGTGGCGGCGCAAGTCCTTGAGTTCCCCTTCCGGCACGGCCCAGAAAGGCATTCCAGTCGCCGATCATCGCCAATAACGCCGCAGTCCTGACCACGCCATCGTCGCGCCCCGACAGCTACCGCGCTAGGGAACGGAATTGCCAGTTCTCCGACGGCTCATGCGCCTCGGCGAAGA
>CAYPWB010000550.1:0-3762 GCA_964414315.1 uncultured Planctomycetaceae bacterium
GCGATCGAGCGGGGCCTGGTCGAGGTGGGCCTGCACAACATACGCGATTGGACGCACGACAAGCACCATTCGGTCGACGACCGGCCGTTTGGCGGCGGGCCGGGCATGGTGATGAAGGTCGAGCCCGCCGTCGAATGCGTCGAGGCCGTTCGCGGCGAACAACCCGACCCCGGCCACTTGGTCATGCTGACGCCCCAAGGGCGGCGGCTCGACCAGTCGGCCGTCGAGCGGCTGGCCCGCCACCGGCGCATCCTGCTCCTGTGCGGACGTTACGAAGGTTTCGACGAACGCATCCGGCAGATCCTTGAACCCGAGGAAATATCGATCGGCGATTACGTGCTCAACGGGGGCGAAGTGGCGGCCATGGTCGTGATCGACGCCACCATCCGCCTGATGCCGGGCGTGTTGGGCGACGAGGACAGCAGCCAGTACGACTCGTTTTCGGGCGGTCGGCGGGGGCTGGAGTTTTCGCAGTACACGCGTCCGCGCGAGTACCGCGGGCTGGAGGTGCCCGAAATACTTGTAAGCGGCAACCACGAGGCCATTGCCCGGTGGCGCGAACACGACGCCCGGCAACGAACCCTCCACCGCCGCCCCGACCTGCTGGCCGAGGAGTAGCCGCCCGCACGGGAAAGAACGAATCAGAATCGCATCGCAGCCGGCGGCAGCCGGAAGAAGTCACACGAAAGGAGCGGTAACGCAATGAGCCAACAATTGATGAACCTGGTCGAAAAGACCAGCATGAAGCCGGAAATGGCCTACTTTGAAATCGGCGACACGGTCAACGTGCATTGCCGGATTCTGGAAGGGGAAAAGGAGCGCATCCAGGTATTCACCGGCGTGGTCATCGCCCGGAGCGGCTCCGGCACCCGCGAAATGTTCTCCGTCCGGCGGATCGTCCAGGGCGAGGGAGTCGAGCGGAAGTTCCCGCTCCATTCGCCGCGCATTGCGAAAATCGAGGTAACCCGGGCGGGCGTGTCCCACCGGGCCAAGCTGTACTACCTGCGCGACCGCGTCGGCAAGGCCGTTCGCCTGAAGGAGCGCCGCATCAACGTGGCCCAGCGGAAGAAGTACGCCCAGAAAGCCGGCCGCGGCGAGGTCGTGTAGGTCCGGCTGCTCACGGTTGCGTTCGCCGGAACTCCAACAGGCGGTCGGCGGCGATGTGTTGGAGTTCACGCTTTAGCGTGCGTACCAAGCGCAGGCGAGGTCCGGCACGCTGAAGCGTGAACTCCAACAGTGCTCGCCCGGCCGCCGTTGGTTCAGCCATCTCCGAGCAGACGCCCCATGGACTCCGCGCCGCTGCCGTCGCTACTGCTCGGGCCGGTCGCGATCGGCTTTCCGGCGGTGCAGGCCGCGTTGGCCGGTTACAGCGATTGGCCCATGCGGGTGATCGCCTCGCGGTTGGGCGCGCCGTTCACGTTCTCGGAGGCGATGCTCGCCCGATTCGTCGTCCAGGTGGGCCGGGGCCCCCGTGCCCGGCGGCTGGTGCGTCCGACGGGCGAAGGCGCCCTGTGCGGCGCCCAACTGATGGGCGGCGACGACGAAGAATTGGCCGACGCCGCCCGATGGCTCGCCCGGGCCGGCTTCCACGCCGTCGACGTGAACCTGGCCTGCCCGGTCAAAAAAGTCCTCGGCCGGCATCGCGGCGGCCACCTGATGGGGCAGCCGGAGTTGGCCGTCGGCATCGTCGCCCGCGTTCGTGACGCCCTCCCGCCGGAGGTGCCGGTAACGGTCAAGATGCGTCGCGGGCTGGACGATACCGCGGAAAGCCACGACGCCTTCTTCGCCATTCTCGACGGCGTGCTCGGCGCCGGCGCCGCAGCGGTGACCGTGCACGGCCGCACGGTGCAGCAGCGGTACGAGGGGCGCAGCGCGTGGCCCTTCCTGCGCGAGGTGAAGCGGCACGCCCCCGGCGCCGTCATCCTGGGCAGCGGCGACCTGTTCACCGCCGCCGACTGCCTCGCCATGCTCCGCCGGACGGGCATCGACGGGGTGGCCGTCGCCCGCGGCGCGATCGGCAACCCGTGGATCTTCCGTCAGCTTTGCGAACTGGCCTCCGGCCGCCCTGCCCCGCAGCCCTCGGTCGACGAAATGCGCGAGGTGATGCTCGAACACTATCGGCTGGCCGAGCAGACGTACGGCCCGCGGCGGACCGGTCCCATCATGCGCAAGTTCGGCATCAAGTACGCCCGGCTGCACCCCCGGGCCGACGAGGTGCGCGACGCGTTCATCCGCATTCGCTGCCAGGACGATTGGCACCGCGCCCTGGCCCGCTGGTACGGCGGAACCGTGGGATAAACTTCCACCTTGCCATTTCGTGGGACAAGCTTCCAGCTTGTCATTTCAAACATTGCAAAGTGCGGAGAAACAGGGGCCTCACGGCCCCCGCTCGCCAACGCGTATGGAAACACACGGTCATTCAAGGCGATGGTGAAAGCAAATCAAAGTCGGACACGTTCCTACCCGGGGCGATGTCGACACTCAAAGCGTCAGGTTCCTGCTCAGGCAATCGCTCGGCGTCGCCCATCGAGGGGACGGTGAGGAACTCCTTGGCCACACGGTAGATCTCGACGCGATGCCGGCCGGGTACGGGGCCGTGCTCCGCAGGAATGTCGAATCGGCCGTCCGCCTTATGCGTGATGTAGGCGGCCGCGACCGGGGCGCCGGGCTCGTCGAGCGGCACGAAGCTCACCCAGCCCCGGTGCAGCGGCCGGCCGTCGACCCTGACTTGCCCGGAAACGGGCACGCGCGCCGCGCCGGTCAGAAAGCCCTTGCGGCGCATCCAGGTGACCAGCAGGTCGGGCCAGGCGCCGATACCCGGCTCGGCCGGCGCCAGCCCCAGGCCGTGCGGACCCCACGCGCCGAAGATGTGCAGCTCGGCGTCCACGCCCGCCTCGCGAAGCATCGCGTAGAACTCGGCCGTTTCGGCCGGGCCGCGGCGGTCGGCGTGGGTGGTCCACATGAAGAACGGCGGCGTGCACTCGGTAATCGGCTTTCGGCCGTGCTCGCGTCCTTCGCGGCGGTCGACCGGGGCGGGCACCGTGTAGCCCAAAACGACGAAATCCGGCCGGCTGGAAGCCTGCTCGACCGGATCGGCCGCGTCGGCGTCGCCCTGGTCGAAGTGGACCCCGACGGCCGACGCCAAATGCCCGCCCGCCGAGAAACCCAGTACCCCGATGCGCCCCGGGTCGACGCCGAACTCCTTGGCCCGGGCGCGCACCGCACGCACCGCACGCCGCCCGTCGAGGAAGGCGTCGTGCTCGGTATATCCGTCGGGCTTGAGCCGGTACTGAACGACAAACGCCGCAACACCGGCCCGGTTCAGCCGCATCGCCACCTGCACGCCCTCATGGTCGATCGCGTGCACATGATATCCGCCGCCGGGAAACACCAGCACCGCCGCGCCGTTGGCCGTTTCCGGATCGGCCGGATAGACATACATCGCCGGGACATGTTCGGGCCCGTCGCCCTTGGCCTCCGGCGCCGGACCGTCCCAAAGGCGGACGGTCCTCGCCGACTCATCGGCTGCGAGGGGACAAACGAAGCCGCGAACCAAAAACGCCGTCAGCAGTACGGCCCGGACCGTCGAGCAAGTAGGCATGGTCTGTATCGCTCCTGGATCGAGGGGAAGGTGAAGGGCCAAACGTTCACGGGTTGGCGGCGCGGGCTGTTTTCTCTGCCGCATGGGAAGGGGACAGTCCCATTTTGCGGCCCCGGTAGGTGGCCGATTGGGCCAATCGCCCTTTGTGCCGCGAAAATCGG
>CAYPWB010000551.1:0-3762 GCA_964414315.1 uncultured Planctomycetaceae bacterium
TTCCGTCTTTATCGATCATGACGCCCCACTGGCGCTCGTCGAGCGAGTAGCGGTTCTTCGCGGCGACCATCTGCTGGCCTCGGTCCAGCGCGTAGGGATTGACCCAAAGGCTCAGCGTGAAGCCCTGCTCACCGCCGTTCAGGCCTGCTGAGTCGTCGACCTCCACGAGCGAATCGCCGTCGAGCCGCAAGCTGCCCTTCCGTACGCCCTCGGCCGCGGTTGCCGTGCCGCGCACGGTGATCGACGCTTCGGTCGGCCCGTCGAGCGGCCAGTGGTGGTCGGCCGGCGTCGCGAACGCCGGGCAAAGTAGCAATACGCAACCGGTACCAATGATCGTACTCGTTTTCACAGCAGAATGGCCTTCTCTAATGGATTTGTGTCTCTTGTCTTCAGGGTATGAGAATGAAACGAACGGTTGGAGTTCAAACGTGGTTTGGCGTTCACGCTTCAGCGTACCTTGAATACATCTCGGCACGGTTTTGCGCGCTAAAGCGTGAACTCCAACGCTCCTGGTCTTCTACGGCGTGAACCCTCCCAGCGGCAAGCCGACGTTCCGCGCGCCCATGTTCCGGTACGCGGCCAAGTCCATATTCTCGCTGAAGAAGTGGACTGAGCCATCGGCCAAGGCCATGTGGGCCCCGCCCGGGTGGCGGCTGCCGAAGCATCGCGTGTGCGTGGCGAGGTACAGCGTATTGGTGTAGTTCCCGCTTGAATCGACCCAGCCCTGCGCGGAATCGTAGTCGACCAGGGGATTGTTGAGCGGATCGACCGCGGCGGCCAGCACGATGGTGTGGCTGGAACCGCCGGCGGTGCGGTCGGCCGAGGCCCAACTGAACCAGCTTGGCCATCCGACGTTCGTATGCTCGTACGACCACCACCGGCTTTCGCCCACCATGAAGGTGTTGCTCGTACCGTCGGAAATATGGTCGATCCGGACCGACGAATTGGTGTACAGCACCCCGTTGGTAAAGCGGACGCGGCGGTTCACGGTTGGGCCGGTCAGGCACGAAGCTGCCGATTCCGGCCCGCCGCCCTGCACGCCCATGTAGTTGCTGCTGGGGTCGCCGTCCTGGGGCGCGGGGTCGGAGGGGCATTTGAAGGCGGCCAGCGGCGTGTTCTGGGCCGCTTCGCTGTCGGCCGGCTCGGGCGGGCTGTCGCCCTGCAAGGCGGCGAAATGCCCCGCCATGTCAAACTGTTCATACAACGCTTGCTGCTCCAAGAACGGCAGAATCTGCACGGACCACGGCGCCTGCCGCTTCGTCGATGCCGGCGGGGTGCATGAGGTATTGCTCACAATCGAGCCGGGCGGGAATGCGCGGTGC
The DNA here is from genome assembly GCA_964414315.1 of uncultured Planctomycetaceae bacterium. Lineage (GTDB taxonomy): Bacteria > Planctomycetota > Planctomycetia > Pirellulales > Thermoguttaceae > PWXP01. The sequence continues at coordinate 1,323 of CAYPWB010000551.1, forward strand.
GCGGCGTGGTAGTTGTGCAGGGCCAAGCCGATCTGCCGCATGTTGTTGCTGCACTGCATCCGCCGCGCCGCCTCCCGGGCACTCTGCACTGCCGGCAGCAGCAACGCGATGAGGATGCCGATGATGGCAATGACCACCAGTAGTTCGACAAGCGTGAAGGCGGCGCCTCGCCAACCCACTCGCCGAACCCGGCCACTCATTCTCCAATGCATAGCGTTCCTCCTGTACTCCTCACGCTCCACGTGAGGTCCTTGTTCGCTTTCCTCCACAGGGCGCGATCGCACCACGCCCATCCTTCATGCTCTGCTCCGCCTTGCTTCAGGCCGGCGGGCAAGAGCCATCGTTTCCCAGGCTTCACGCGGAGCGTGAAGAGTACAGGAATCGCTACCTCCGGCGACGGCGGAAGCACAGTCCCACCAAACCGGCCAGCATCAGCAGGAGGCCCGTACCGGGCTCGGGCACGGCCTGGAGTACAACGGCGTTGAGGAATGGGTTGTTGCCTACCGGCCCCGTGACGGTAACCACCAAATTGCCGGAGCCGTCCGTCTTCAGCCCTTCGAACACGGTGCCGCCGTCTTCGAGCGTGTCGGCCAGCCAGCGGGAGGAGCGCGTTGAGGTGAAACTCTGAGTGCCTGCGCCGTCGGTCACGGTGATCCTTTCCTCTCGGGACCGGGTGTCCGCCCTGTCGTACAACGCGTACGTGCGCAAATCGTAGGTCAGCGAGTCGTTTAGACCGGCAAACGTCAAGGTAAGCTCTGAACCCGCCCCGATGCCATACGCTAGGTCGCGCAACGCAACCTCTTGGTCCATGTAGTAGGGGTCGTTGGAAGTGCCGGGCCATCCGGCGGCAGCGCCGTCATTGACAAAACCGGCCGCTCCCGAGAAACTGAGCGACACCCCAGGAATAACCGAGCCGTTGCGGTACCGGACGACGCTACCATCCGGAATGATGCCGTTCGAGTTGATGATGTTGAAGCCCGTCGCGGAGCCGCCCGCCGCGGCAAGGTCAACGCCAATGACGTCGCCGATGGCGATCCCGGAGGGCGTGGTGTAAGTCACGCTCAATTCCGGCCGACGATCTGCAACCACGTTCTCCTTCGACCCGAAATAGACCGCGCCCTGCCGGGCGTTCGTCTCGCCGGTGTCGAGGTTCGTCTTCAGGAAGAATCCGGCGTTGGTTCCGCCGGTGGCCCACGACTGCACAGCCGCCAGGCCTTGCGGGCCGGTGATGTTGAAGGAGACCTTGTCGCCAATCTGCATGGCGTTCGGGTCGGCCGCATTCGGATGGATCGTGGCCGTTCCGACCAGCGTGCTCAGGCCGGGCGAGGCGGTGCTGGTGCCGAGGCCGGCCCCGCCGACCCAGGGGGTGGTATTGTGCGCCCGATAGTTCCAACTGGAGGCTCCCGGCACTACGGCGTTGTCTCCGTTGCCTTCCGACCAGCCGGCGTTGGCGCCGTCGAGCAGGTAGAGTTCCACGTCGTAACTCTCGCCCGCGGCAAGGTCGCCTCGCTTTGCCACGCTGGACACGGTCAGTGTAAGCGCGGCCGACTGCACGCTGAGGTTCGGGACGCTTGCCAGGCTGCCGACGTCGGTGTGCAGCAGTCCGCGGTACGGCGGCGCGCCCGCGGTCGTGTTCGGGCCCACCACAACGTGTTCCCACGCACCCCAGTTCCTTTCCCGATAATCGACGCCTGAATGCACGCCGGCGTACATGAAGTTGTCGCCCGTGGATCCGAAGTTCACCGTGACGGGTGAGGCGGACGCCCCGGGGGCGCCGAGCACTGCGGCGACGGCGGCGATACCCACAGCCGCAAAGAACGTCGAAACTCGCATGGGTTCTCTCCTGAATGACAAGGGGACGGGAAGCATGGCAAACCAAGGCGCCGGCGAACACCGCCTTGCCGGAAGCCGGCGGCAGTCGCCGCGAACTGCGCCACCGACTCCATCGTATATTCGAACGGAAAAAGATTGCAAGGAAGTTCCGAATTGAGCCTAGTTTTGCGCGCGATACAGCACATTGCAGCCGTATTCCACGCCGGGGGAATGCCACGCAGCATGCGGCACTTGTTTGACGGCTGAAGATGTCTTTCAACGCGCAGATCAACCACGGCGTCAATGGCATTTCCCCACTACGACGGCACACACCCAGAGTGCTCGCCCCGGCGTGCATATCGCCTGGAAACGACAAGTACAAGCCCGAGCAGACGTCGTTGGGCATTTCACCTTTTGGTGCAAGCACGCCCCTGTCGTCACACGCATGGACGCGGAATGACCGTCCAAAATGCCGTTGTCATCGCCCAATCTGCCCGCTTCCAGGCCTGCATATTGTCACTGAATTTGCCCCAAAAACCGCTCTAAAACCGATTTTTCGGCAAGATTTGCAATGAAGTCGGGGCAATTGGTTGGTTCTTGGCGATCAATTCCTGGGCGATAGCATGCG
>CAYPWB010000552.1:0-3762 GCA_964414315.1 uncultured Planctomycetaceae bacterium
GGCAAATCCGGCCTGTCCCATTTTCTCCGTTCCCTGCGTTCGCAACCATAAACGGTTACGGCTCACACGCCTTCGAACGGCTCGGGGTCCGCCGAGCCTGGCAAACGCGGCTTCGATCGAAGGATTGCCAGGGCTTTCTACACTCGGTGGCGGCCTGTAGAATATTGAAGGCGACGATCGCTGTTCGATTCAATTCGGGGGGGGCGACTGGCAGACAACCGGACTGTTCACGGGGCCTGTCCCAGTTTTCGCGACGGAAGAGGCATTCCGCTTGGAGATAGCGAGCGATTCGACCGGGGTCATCCATTCTCTGCGGAAGGGAAGAATCTCGCGTACTACACCATGATCGGCGGAGGAAACGACGATGAGAACAGTCGCTGCAAGTATGGCTCTGGTTGCCTTGTCGGCAGCCGCGGCATTGGGGGCGGAACAGTGGGCCGACGAGATTCTCGCGGCCTCCGGGGTTCGGGGCGGGCTGATCGTTCACTTGCACTGCGGCGATGGGCGACGGACCGCCACGCTCAAGGCGGGCGATGGGTGGCTCGTGCAGGGACTGGACGCCGACCCGGGCAACGTCGCGCAGGCGCGGGAGCACTTCCGATCGCAAGGGCTGGCCGGCGAAGTTACGGCCGCGCGTTTCAACGAAAGGCGCCTGCCTTACGCCGACAACCTGGTGAACCTGGTCGTCGCCGAAGATCTGGGGACGGTGGACCTTTCCGAAGTGATGCGCGTGCTGTGCCCGGGCGGGGTGCTGTGCGTCGGCGAGGACGATGCGTGGACCGTCACGGTCAAGCCGTGGCCGGAGAATATCGGCCAGTGGACCCACTACCTGCACGGGCCCGACAACAACGCGGTGACCGACGACCAGGTGGTCGGGCCGCCGCGGCATATCCAGTGGATCAGCGAGCCCCGGTTTTCCCGCAGCCACGACCACTTGGCCAGCCTGAGTGCGATGGTTTCCGCAGGCGGGCGGCTGTTCTCGATTGTCGACACGGGCTCGATTGCCTTCGCCGCCGCGCGGCCTCGATGGCGGCTGGTCGCGCGCGACGCGTTTAGCGGCGTCCGACTGTGGCAGCGCCCCGTTTCCCCCTGGGAATATCACCTGCGCGATTTCCGCAGCGGCCCGGCCGACCTCGCCCGGCGGCTGGTAGCCGTCGACGACCACGTGTACGTCACGCTCGGCTACGGCCGACCAGTCAGCGCCCTCGACGCGGCGACCGGCAAGACCCTCCGAACCTACGCGGGCACCGAAGGCGCCCAGGAGATACTGTACGACAACGGCACGCTTCTGCTGGTGCTGGGCGAGCGGCAAGACGACTGGCCGGCCGAGCGGGCCAAAGAGATCGTCAGCCAGCAGGACTACCATCCGCCGTTCGAACGAAACACGCCTCCGGCCCGCGCAACGCGGGTGGCGGCGGTAGCGGCCGAAACGGGCGAGCGGCTCTGGGTGAACGCGGAAGCCTACACCCGCGGTCTGATGCCCTCGACGCTCGCCAGTTCGGCCGGCCGCGTCTATTTCCAGAATGCCGAGTCGATCGTTTGCCTCGACGCGGCCACCGGCCGCTTGCAGTGGCAGTCGGCGCGGCCCGTCCACCGCACTCGGCTGGCCTGGTCGACCCCGACGCTCGTGGTCCACGACGGCGTGGTGTTCTCGGCCGACCGCCGCGCGGTCGACACCGAAGGCGAGGTGCTCTGGATTCCCAGCGGCGGCTATCACGAATACATTCGAGGCGAGGGCGCCGAGGGCGAGTTGATCGCCTTCGACGCTACGACAGGCGAACGCTTGTGGAACTGCCCGGCGTACGAAGGGTTCAACGCGCCGGTCGACGTCATGATCGCCGACGGCCTGCTGTGGACCGGCCGCTACGCGTGGGGTAACGATCCGGGCATCACCCACGCCCGCGATCCCAAGACGGGCGAAGTGCGCCGGCAGCGACCCGCCGACCAGGAGACCGTGCGACGGATGGGTCACGCCCGCTGCCACCGGGCCAGGGCAACCACGAAGTACCTCATTCTCGGGCGCCGGGGCGTCGAGTTTGTCGACCTCGAAACGGGCGATATGACGGCGAACTTCTGGGTGCGCGGCGTGTGCCAGTACGGGGTAATGCCGGCGAACGGCCTGCTGTACGTGCCTCCGCATCCGTGTGCGTGCAACTACAGCGACATGCTGAAGTCGGGCTTCATGGCCCTGGCGCCGCAGTGTGGGATGGACGGCATGGCTCCGTCCGATTCCACGGCGCTTGAACGGGGCCCCGCCTACGGCTGGCGACCCGCGGACCGCGAGCCCGATCCGACCGACTGGCCGACCCACCGCGGCAATGCGGCCCGAAGCGGCGCGGCGGCCGAAGCCATCGACCACGACTTGAAGATCGCGTGGCAGGCGGAACTCGAAAGCGAACTGACCAGTCCGGTCGTCGCCGAGGGTGTTCTGCTGGTGGCCGCTCCCGACGCGCACCAGGTGCATGCGCTCGACGCCGCCGACGGGCGAGTGCTCTGGACCTGGACCGGCGCTGCCCGCGTCGACTCATCGCCGACCATCGACCGGGGCCGCGCGCTGTTCGGCTCGGCCGACGGCTGGGTCTACTGCCTGCGCCTGGCGGACGGGACGCCGATCTGGCGCTTCCGCGCCGCGCCGCAGAACCGGCAAATCGTGGTCGACGAGCAACTGGAATCGGTCTGGCCCGTCCCGGGCAGCGTACTGACCGTCGAGGGCAACGCGTACTTCGTGGCCGGCCGGAACAGCTACCTGGACGGCGGCATGTTCTTGTACCGATTGGACGCCGCCACCGGGGAAGTCCGGAATGCCGTTCGGCTGGAGGTCGATCGGGAACGACGCGACGCGGGCGTCGCCTCGGGCGGGCACCTGCCCGACATTCTCGCCTCCGACGGCCGGTCGCTCTTCCTCCGCAGCGCGCGGTTCGATCTCGATCTGATCCCGCAGAAAGACGACGTGGCTCACCTGTTCAGCCCGGTCGGGTTCCTCGACGATACCTGGTGGCACCGCAGCTACTGGCAGATCGGTACTTCGATGGGCAGCGGCTGGGGCGGTTGGCCCCGGGCAGGGCAGCGGGCGCCGGCCGGCCGGTTGCTGGTGACCAACGGCTCGCACGTTTTCGGCTTCGGCCGCAACCAATACCACAACCCCGGCGCCCACGTGGGAATCGACGCCGGCGGCGTATGGGGGCCGATCGGCGCAGGACAGGGAAGGTGGACGCATTACCGGTTGTTCGGGCAAGCCCTCCAAAAGGCTAGCGCCGAGGAGTTGCGCCGGGGCGCCGATCCGCGCGCCAACGAACGGAATTGGACCCGGCAGATTCCCGTACTGTGTCAGGCGATGGTGCTCGCCGGTCCCACCCTGCTGATTTCGGGTCCCGAGGCGCCCGTCGACCGCGTCCCCCACGCCCCCGCCGAGGTCGATCCGATTGCCGAAGCGCTCGAGGCCCAGCACGGCGGCCGCCTGCTTGCCGTATCGACCGACGACGGCAGCACCGTCGGGCAACTCGACCTGCCCGGCCCGCCGGTGTTCGACGGCATGGCGGCAGCCGGAGACTGCATCTACCTGTCGACGAAGACCGGCAAGGTCGTGTGCGTGGAGTCGGCTCAATAGGCGGCCAGTGCTTTGCGACAGCTAAGAATTGGGGTGCCACTGGCCTTCCGCCAGTGGCACCCGCCCGAAAATCAAACAGTCAACAAGCACTAGCCCGGACTATTCGTGTAGGGTGGGCCAAGGTCGCGTAAGTCCTTGGTGGGACTGCGCAAGCC
>CAYPWB010000553.1:0-3760 GCA_964414315.1 uncultured Planctomycetaceae bacterium
GGGCCTGCCGCGCGTAGACCCTCGGGCCGGTGGCCGTCGGTTGTATTCCGGACTTCTTGCCGAAACGCTTGGCGGCGCCCGTAGCGTCCGCGTTCCCACACGATTCGGCAAAGCCCGGGCCAGGGTCGCCCGGAGCGGGAAGCCCGTCCGGGGGGGGCGCGCCGAGCCCGGAGCGTGGTGGAGACCCGGCGTTTCCTGGATCAAAGTCGCACGATCGCTTCCTCGCTTGCCCGCGACGGGCCGAGTGGTGACGCGCGCCGGACACACCTCGCCGGCCGACGCGTCGATTCCCCGCCCGCTCTCCACCTGGAAGTGGTGCGTTTCGGCAGCGCCGATGGCCGGGGCACCTGCCTGCGGGTGAGCGACAGGGAACTCCTCTGGCGATTCCTCGCCGCCCCGGCCGACCTGCGCATGGTCGCTCCGGACTACTTGGAATCGCCATGGCGCACGCAAGCGTCCTCGTGCTCGCGCGGGTGGCCTACGGTTGGGTGGGCCGGTCGAGTTGGCTAAACGGCGGTCCCCACCCGCACGGCCTCGACGGGAGTATTTCCCAACGGCCGTCGGTGAGTACCGGCTGTTCAAAACGGACCACGCTCCATTCCAACCCGGCCCACGCTCGTTGCCCGACTTCCGGCACGTGTCTCCGTGCGGGTAAGTGGACCGCACACACCGGCCTCGCTGCGGGCGGGCGATCCTGCAGTCCGGCGAGTACCTGTTCGCCGGTTCGCAGAGTTTTCGCCCAAACGCAACCGCGCCGTGGTCGTCCGAATGCTGGATCGCTTGCCGGCAGCGCGATGCCGCCGGTTGTGCCCGGCGCCCGCACCGTCATGGTATTCCACCGGAACACGCACGGCCGGTTTCGTTGTCCCGCGTACGCTCGGAAGCGGTCGACTGCCTCGAGGACGTCATGCGGTTCGGGCGGTAGTCGGAGGCGCCGGCCTGCGGCTCAATGGGGTCGAGGGGCGCGCCGGCACACGTCGCGCAACGCTGCAAGCTCCGCTTCCGGGGCAAGTTGCTCGTTGGCTCGCTGCGCGACTACGTGCGCGGCCTCGGCAATTTCCGGGAATCCGTATGAGGCTGCGCTTCCCTTCAATTGGTGCGCAAGGCGAACCAAAGCCGGAAAGTCAGCGGCCTGTTGGGACGCCTGCATCGCGGCAATTCGTGCCGACAGGCCTTCGAGAAACCCTGCCAGCAGTTCGGCTCGCGTGGCGTCGTCGAGCCAGGAACTGGCAATCAGTCCTTGTGGCTCTGACGCAGTTTGCTCCTTGCCCGGCAGCTCTTGGGTCACCTTCTCAAACGGCGCCGCCCGTTTCGTGTACTTGGCAACGACGCTGAACAGGTCCGCACGGGTCATCGGTTTCGAAAGGTAGTCGTTGCACCCGGCGTCGAGGCACTTCTGGCGGTCCCCTGCCATGGCATGAGCGGTCAGGGCGATGATGATGCCCGTATAGCCCTCTCGGCGCAACAGGCCGGTCGCATCGTAGCCGTCCATCACAGGCATCTGCATGTCCATCAGCACGACGTCGAACGGCTTGCCGGCGTCGCGTGCCGCCAGCGCCGCTTCGGCGGCCAGTTTCCCGTTTTCCACCATCGCCACTTCCGCGCCGCCCCTCTTCAGTAGATGCGCGATGAGTCGCTGGTTGTCGAGCCCGTCCTCGGCCAGGAGAATGCGGTACCCGACGAGGTCGTTTCTCGCCTTCGTATCCACTCGATCTTCCGACTTCAAGTGCAGGTCTCGAGCGGCCTGGTCCAGCATGCGGATGCCGTCCGACGGACCGGTGGCAACGGTGAGCCGAAAGCGGCTCCCCTTGCCGAGTTCCGTTTCGATGAGCTGAACGTCGCCCCCTAACGCTTCCGCCAGTCGCTTACTGACGGCCAGCCCGAGCCCGGTGCCGCCAAACCTTCGCGTGGTCGAGGTATCCGCCTGGGAGAACGGCTGGAACAGTCCGGCGGCCTCCTCGGGCGTCATGCCAATGCCCGTGTCGACCACGTCGAAAATGAGTGCGGGAACACCCTGCGAGAGCGCACCCATGCGCACCGAGAGCAGTACATGGCCGGCTTCCGTGAACTTGATGGCGTTTCCCAACAGGTTGATAAGGATTTGCCGGAGACGCGTAGGGTCGGTCCGGATCGTTTCGGGAATGCTGCCGTCGAACTCGATGCGCAGTTCGAGGCCTTTGGCGTCGCTGCGAATGCGTTCCAGCGAATAGACTTCCATGACAAGCCGGCAGGGCGAGCAGTCGATCCTTTCGATAGCCAGCCGGCCGGCCTCGATTTTCGACAGGTCGAGGATGTCGTTGAGAAGCTGCAAGAGGTGTTCGCCGTTGCGCGCGATGGTATCAAGATGGTCGCGGTGCAGACTCCGGCCAAAATCGCACTGGGCGGGGCAGCCGTCCCGGGCCACTTTGGCAAAGCCCAGGATGGCGGTCATAGGGGTGCGAATCTCGTGGCTCATATTGGCCAGAAACTCACTCTTGGCCACGGTCGCGGCCTCCGCCGCAACCGCAAATTGGTTGGCCCGCCCAATGCTCTCTTCCAACTCCCGGTTGGTCTGCTCGAGTTGTTCCTTGGACCGTGCCAGCTCCTTCTCGTTCCGCTTCAGTTGTGTAATGTCCTGCATGGTCACCAGCGCCATGCGCAAGGCGTTGACCTCGATGGGTGTTGTCGAAACCAGGAGCGTCGACTCGTCGACTTCGCCTCCTAGCAGAAGCGAGTACGTGGCTTCGACTCGCAGGTGCGTCGTGCCGTGTTCGAGGGTATCGAGCACGGTGTTGCGAATGGCACAATGGCGGCAGGCTTCACCGAATCCACAGCCGCGGGGGTCGTCGAGCGCGTGCAGGCAGCGCAGCGCCTCGCCACCTCGCAAGCCCAGCATTTCGTCGGCCTTCCGACCGGCGAACCGCGCGGCGAAACCATTGACTTGGCGCACGCGTCGATCGCAGTCGACCACCATCATGACCAGGGGGGCGTTGCGGTAAATCGCCTCCAAGAGGACCTTGTGTTCCGCTTCAGCCGCGGCGGCTCGCTTGCGCTCGGTAACGTCATCGATGAAGCCCAAATATCGATCATCGTCCAAGCGGACGGCCGACACGTTCCAGTACCGGGTTTCGCCGCTGGCGTGCCGAAAGGGGAATTCCCCAACGGCGTGCCCCGTTTCGACCACGCGGCAAAACTCCTCGACCCCGGCTTCAAGGCCGTCGGACAGCAGCAGGTCGGAAATGCGGCTGGCGGTCAGTTCCGCCTCAGTGTACCCGGTAATTTGTGCCGCCGCCGGGTTGACCTCCACGCAGCGGCCCGTCCGGTCGACAATGAAGACCCCATAGGGCGCGTGCTCAACGTAACCGCGGAACCGCGCCTCGCTCTCGCGCAACGCCTCCTCCGCACGCAGGCGCTCGGTAATGTCGATGTGCGCCCCGAGGACGCGCACGGGCTGCCCGGCCTCGTCGCAATAGACGGAAGACTGCGCAAGGATGCACCGGTAAGAGCCGTCCTTGTGGCGTAAACGGAATTCCGTATGATATCCTGAACTGCGACTGGAGATCGCCTCGCGAATTCGCTTCAGGGCGGGTGGCAAGTCGTCGGGATGAACGCGGCTTTCCCATTCGTCGTAACTGTCGCCGATCTCGTCTTGCTCGTACCCGATTTGCCGTTTCCATTCGGCGGAGTAGTGCACTCGATTCGTGGCAATATCCCAATCCCAGAGTCCGACGTTCGCTGCCCGAACAGCCGCCTGGATCTTCCTCGAAGCCTCGGTTAGCTC
>CAYPWB010000554.1:0-3751 GCA_964414315.1 uncultured Planctomycetaceae bacterium
ATCTACGCGAAACCGCTTCCGGACCAATCGGCCGGCAAGCCGTAACGTCAACGAAGCCATCCCTGTGGATCGCGGGCGGGCAAGGCGTGGCCGTAGGCCCCCACGCGACCGCCCAAGCTGGACGCCCCCACCGCCCGTATCCGATCGGGGAGAGCACGTGCTCTGTCCACAAGCCGCGATGCGAACGGCGTTGGCTACGCACGAGTCAGCCACGGCTAAAGAGAAGGCCGACCGACCGCGTGCTCATGTCCGACTTCCCCTCGCCATTTGGTTGATCTGATCTTCCAGGTCGGTGAGCGAATCCAGAATTTCGCCCCAGGTGGGCGGTGTCGCGAAGATCATCGCTCCCATTCGTCCATAGTCCGCTTTCAACTCCTTCCGCCCGGCGTCGGTCGGCATGAGGCGAAAGGTACCCGGCTTCGCGTCCTCGTATCGCGCCCATGGGCAGCGATAGAAACGCTGCTTGAACTGGACCACATCCGCCAGCAGGCGCAGATTGCCCAGGGCCTGATCCTTCACCGGGTCTCCCGCCAGTCGGTGCAGATCGTAGTCGTGCCGCGACAGCCCGGGGGGCATGGCGGTGATGCGATGGGCTTGCTGGTGCAAGATCGTCGCCTTCTCCCAAAACGTGCGCTCGGCCTTGATCGCCACCACGGGGCAATCCGAATCCTCGAACACCCCGGGGAAGGCCTCGGCCGCGTATGGCCGGATCGAATACCGCGCCGACGGAACCCAGGCCGCCAGCGGGCCGATCTCCAGCTTGATCTCCGGACGCAGTGCCGGCAGATCGAAGGTGAGCCGGATATCGGATTTCGATCACCTGCGGCTCGCCGGCCGCCACCATCGACCGGAGCCCTGGCACCGCCCCCAGCAGGCTCGCCACATGGGGGCCGAGCTGATGCTTGATGCATTCGGCCGCGCGGCGATTGACGTCCCGGTTGAATCGGTCCTGCTGGGGGTTCGACGTCTGCCGCTCCCACGGGTCCCGACCTCTCGGCCCATAGCCCAGCAACTCCCCGTTCAAAACCAGGTCGATATCTTCGGAGAACCGCTCGATCAAGTGGAACACCTTCGCGAGCGACGTCCCTCCCTTGAACACCAGGTTGTCGCGGAGCATGTCGGAGGCGAACAGCTTCTAAAGGACCCAACAGACCCAGAAGTCCTTCTCGATGATCGCCGGATGGATGCCCCGCGCCGATCCGGTCGCTTCGAACAGTTCCCCGCGCTGGGCAGCGGGCAAGGCGGCCACCTTATCCATCGTTCGGCTCCCGGCAGATTCGTTGGATTGCGGCGTAGACCCAGCCGGTGGCGCGCTGCGTGTCCTTCAACACGGCGGCTCGCTTGCCCGGCGGCAGCCACGCGCGGATTCGTGCGATCGCCTCCTCGCTCACGTGCTCCTCGCCCAGCGCCTTCAGGGCCTGAACGAGGATGCCGCTCTCGCCGTGGCGGAACCCGGCCTCCTTCGGAGCGACGTGCTTGAACGTCAGGCGGGTACGCCCGATTTCGTACGTGCGGTTCGGGCCGTCCGACTGATAGACGTACCGCGCGGGCACCTGCGTCGAGAGCCCCAGCAAGTTCAGTGCGGCGGCCCCGCCGGGCTGGATTCGCCAGCCGAACTTCCGCGCCAGGGCCTGGGCCACCTGGTGGACGTCGGGGGGCCGCGGCTCGCCGAGCAGGTCGCCGGGGCGGGGATAGTCGTACACGCCCCGGATCACCCGCCGAATCGTCGACTTGTTCGTCAGCCGGATCAGGGCCATATCGAGGGCCGAGCGGCTACCCAGACCGGCGAAATCGACTTGGGAAAAGGCCCAGCCCCTTCCCCTGCCGTAAATCCTAGCAAGTACCTTGTCTTCAATGGTTTGCGTCATGGCCAGACCCTCTTCCTGTAGGAAAAACTATCATGTTTTTCCTACAAGATCAACCCCCTTGGCGTCGGGCGGTTTCGCGCAGCGCCGCTCGGGTCCGTAGCTGACGCATCATGCCCGGCTGCGAGGCGACGTGGCGGGAGTTCTTCCGGGTGTGCACGCCCGAGTTGGTCTGCCGGGTGCGGCACGGGCCGCGTACCGACAGGAGCCGGCCGGGTGCATCCTGGGCACGGTGACCAAGGACAATCCGCGGGGCCTGGGGCGCGTCGTTCGCGGCGACGGCGACGAGTTCCTCGGCAGCGTCGAGGAGAAGGACGCCACCACCGCCCAGCGATGCATCCGCGAGGTGAACATGAGCTACGACGTCTTCCACCCGCGGCACCTGCTTACCGCCCTGGAGCATCTCGACACCCACAACGCCCAGGGGGAATACTACCTGACCGACTGCCCCGGCGCGATGATCGCCCGGGGGGTTGCGGTGCGGGCCATCCACGTACTCGCGCCCTGCGAGGCGCTGGGGGTGAACACGCCGGAGGAACGGGCCACGGTCGAGGCCGTGCTCCGCCGCCGTGCCCGCGAAGAGAGGGTGGCGTGAGGGAAGGTGTCAGGAAACTGGGAGTTGGGAGATGGGAGTTGGGGACGCGCTGACGCTGCCGGCGGGCCGCAACCGTGCGTCTCCCATCTCTCCCCCTGACACCTTCTCCCCCCATCTCCCATCTCCCACCTTGCTTCCCTCCGCCTGCCGATGGACTACGATATTACCGAGGAGGAGAAGCAGGAGCGTGTGGCCGACGCGATCATGGCATGTTGCCCGGCGGCGTCCCCTTTGTGCGAAGCCAAACAGCCGCTCGATGCCGACCCGGGGTAGCCCATACCGCTCGCTTGCCGGCCAGAGGCAAGACGGCTATACTGGGAAGATGGGAGTCGGGAACGCCGAACTCCCCCTGATACCTGACACCCGACACCTGACACTCAGCGTCATGAGCGAACGAACCATATTGACTGTCCAGCGGGGTATATGGATCGACAGCGGGCAACTTGCCGAGGCAGGCCTCCACGACCCGCTCGAAGTGACCGTCCGGGAAGGGGAAATCACCATTCGCGCAAGCACGTTGCCCGATCCGACAGCCGTCAAGGCGGCCATGGACATTGAAAGGGCGTACCCACTGATCGACGAATCGTTCCGCGACGACTGGGAGGCGCCCGGTATGGCCGATTACGACAAGTACGAAGAATGGTCGAAGGCTTGAGTGATGGACGTCCATCGAGGTGATGTCGTTTTGGCGGTGTATCCGTTCTCGTCCGGTACAGGCGCATCGCGGCGTCCTGCCGTGGTCATCCAGAATGATCGCGACAATGCGCGGATGCAAAACACCATCATTGCTCAGATAACGACGAATACGCAAAGAGCGGCCGAGCCGACTCACCTGTTGGTGATGGGGGCGTCTCACGAAGGAAGGCAAATGGGCTTGCTCCACGATTCGGTCATCTCCTGCAACAATGTGGCCACAGTTCGCGAAGACCGCATTGGCCGCGTTATTGGTCGCATGCCCGACGCCCTACTCTCCCGCCTTGACGAATGCCTCAGAGCCGCGCTCGGTTTGTCGTGAACGCCCCCTGCCCTTGGGCACCTGACGCCTTTTCCCCCAACTCCGATCTCCGAAGACACCTGGCCCCCCAACAGGAACATCCATGGAAAACGAGTACGTCGAGTATCGCGACGCCGGCTATTGGATTCGGGGCACGCGGATTTCGCTCGATTCGGTGGTTCGGGCCTTCCTTGAGGGACTGGCTCCCGAGACGATCTGCGTAGAGTGCTTTCCCACGTTGACGCTTGGGCAAGTGGTTGGGGCCATCGCCTACTACCTCGCCCACCGTGAGTCGAT
>CAYPWB010000555.1:0-3730 GCA_964414315.1 uncultured Planctomycetaceae bacterium
GACTGTCCCCCTCGCATGCAGCGGAGAAAACAGCCCGCGCCGCCGACCTGTGAACGGTTACGGGACAGGCTTCCCCCCCTGTCGATGGAAAAGACAGGCTGGCAGCCTATCCCACATCTCTCGTTCCCGATGGATTGCCGCTTTGTGCCGATTCAGTCCGGCTCCGCGCCGAAACAGAGCACGCGGCCGTCCCTCGTGGTCAGGTAAAGCCGGCCGGCGGCGGCGATGAGGCCGTCGAACACGGGCGGGCTGTCGAGCCGGATCGTTTGGCGCTTCTCACCGTCGGCGGCCGACACGGCCCACAACTCGCCGCCTCGGCGGCCTTCGAACGCGGCCAACGGGTCCTCGGCGAGCACGACGTCGGGCGGGCCGGCAAAGTACAGCCGATCGCCCACAAGCGCCATCGCCCGAATTCGCACCGGAACGAACACCGACCACCCATCTTTGTTCTCGCCGTGTTCGCGGGCGAACAGGCGGTAGCCTTTTTCGCCGGGCGTGAACCCGCGGCGCACGCGAATGTTGTCGACGAACACGTCGACGCCCAGCACGGCCCGATCGTCGAACACCAGCAGTTGCCCGTAGCAGGGAACGCGGCCCATTTTCCGGTCCCAGCCGGGCCATCGGTCGCTGTAGGTCCAGAAGACTCCCTCGTTGTACACATCGTTGAGGAAGCCGCCGGTGGTCATCAGGCGCGTTCCGCTGGAGCCTCGCTCGGGAGCGGGCGGGTAGATGCGCCAGCCGCCCCCTTCCTTGCCCATCTGCTCCATGGGCGAGGGGAACCGTGTGAGGTCGGTCCGGAACCGCTCCTGGAACAGGTACAGGTCGGTCCCGTCGCTTGCCAGGATGTCAGACTTCGCGCCGTCCATGTAGCCGGCCATGCCGGTGTCTTCGAACGGGTCGGGCCAGGGGCCGCTCAAGGTGGTTTGGTGCAGCAGCTCGCCGGTGTGCGGGTCGAGGCCGTACACGGCGATGCCGCCGTCGAGGAACGTCGATCGGCCCGCCGTGAAATAGGCGACCGGCCGCGGGGGGTCGGCCGTCACATCGTCGGCAATCAGCACGCTGCCGTGCACCGGCCATGCCGACTCGAACTGCCCGAACGCCCCGATACGCCGCTCGCGCGGCGCCGCCATGAACCGCCACATCGGCGCGCCGTCGGCCGCGCGCAGGCAGTACACCCAGCCGTCGGCCGCGCCGAACAGCACGAGCGGGCCGTGGATTGTCGGGGGCGAATCGACCCGGCCGCCTGCCGTGTAGCTCCACAGCTTGCGGCCCGTCTCGGCGTCGAGCGCGTGGACCGCGTGCGCGTCCTTCTCGGCCACCAGCACGCGGCCGCCGGCCGCCACCGGCGCGGTCAGGCTGGGGCCAAGCTCTGTTTGCCATTGCGGCTCCGAGCCAATCGCCTCGGGCAAGCGCGTGCCCGCACTGCCGCTGCGCCGGGCATCGTGGCGATAGGTGGGCCAATCGGCGTCGGCCACTGCACCTTCCTCGCCTGCCGTTTCGCCCCAGGCCGGGCCGCGCTGGAGGCGTTCCTCGGCGGCCGGCGCCGGCGGGCCCGCCTCCTCCGGCACGTGGGCCACCAGCGCGTTGAAGTTCGACATCAGCACGCCCGGATAGCAGACGCACTGATGCGGCGGCACATACAGTGTCCCGTTGGCCGGCAGCACGCCGTAGATGCAAGGCGCCCGAAGCCAATCATTCCGCATGTGGTCGTCGGCCGTCAGGTCGAGGAACTCGACGCCCCGCTTCGGCAGCAGCAGGTAGCGCTGCGTTGCCTTGCTTCGGTAGCAGCGGTAATGGTGCCCCGGGCTCTTGAGCTTGGGCACGGAAACCTCGCGCACGACTTCGCCCGTCTGCGGATCGAATCCCTGCCGCTCGACGGCGGTCATTTTGAACTGGTAGTTTTCCAGGTTCGTCTCGCCGGTCCACACGAGGCCGTCGACCACGAACAGGTCGGTCGGATTGGTGATGCCGGGCCCGATGCTCATCGGGCCGCGCCACAGCAGTTCCCCCGATTCGGCCGAGAAGGCGTGGACCCGCCCTTGGTTGCCCCGCTCGGCCGGCGTGTACAGCACGACGCCCGGCTGCGCGACCAGCGTGCCGCCGGTGCCCCGCTGCCCGAGGCGGCTTTCGACCGGGTCGCTCCGCCACTGCTCCTCACCGGTGGCCAGGTCGAGGCAAACGATCTCCCGGTAGTTTGAGTAATAGACACGCCCGTCGCACGCGGCCATGCTCAACGGTACCATCGCGTCGGGCTCGGCCTGCCAGCGCCGCCGGCCCGTGGCCGCGTCTACTACCGTCACCCGGCCGCGGGGCTCGGCGGGAATGTTGTCCCACACATCGGGCTCGGGCGGGCTGTCGGGCACGCGCACCCGAAGCACCAGAACGTCGCCGAGGCAAAGAATCTCATCGGTCGGCGTGGTCTCTTCGAAGGTGCGAAGCGTTTCACCCGTCGCCGCGTCGAGCACCGTCACCGGAGCGTTGTAACCGAGCGTGACGAACACCCGCTCGGGGGTGGCAACCAACCGGCGAGGAAGGGTCGGCGGCAGGAGGCGGAGCATTCTCGCCCGCTCGCGGAAGTCGTCCCAACGGGAGGCGTCGTGCCACTTCCGCCAGCCCCAGTCGGGCATCGGGCGCCGCCACAGGAGCGTGCCGTTGAAGGCGTCGCGGGCGAGCAGCGACCACTTTTCGGGCAAGCGGGGATCAGTCAGGCCGGTCAGGCCCTCGTCCCAAATGGTGAACACCCGCCCGCCGGCGCTCACCATGCCGGCCATGCTGGAGTTGATTTCGTGGCTCCGCGCGTACCGCGGCCCGGCCACCCACTGCATGTGCCGCGGCGGCCCGACCCGCGCGTCGGCCGCCACGGCATTGTTGCTCGGACCGTGCAGGTAATGGGTCCACTCGTCGATTTCGTCGGGCCAGGGCTTGACCGTTTTCGCCCAGGCGCCGTCGCGACGGACCATCGCCACGCCGCGCGGGGCCAGCACGCGCAGCAGTTCCTCCTCGGAAACCCGCCCCGCGTCCTCGGCCACGATCAGATTGATCAGATTTTCGGCGTAGGGCAGGAGCCGCCCGTCCCAGCGGTCGATGGAAACCGGGCCGTACATGCCCAGCGAGGCCACATGCGCCCTGGCACGCTCGACCTGCGCCGCATCGCGCTCGAGCCCCTGCACCACGTAGCGTTCGTCCTTCCGCAGCGCGGCGGTCAACGCGCCGTCGCCGCAGTTCAAGTGCACTACGAACCCGCCGTCCATCCCGCTTTGCGTCAGGATGTCGCTGGCCGTCTCCGCTGGGCCTGCGACCTCTTCGCCCGATGCAGGCAGCGCCAGGGCAAAAAGCCCCGCGCAAACGAACGCCGCGACCGGTTTGGCAGAAATGTGTAAGATGGTTCTCATGGCGTTGAGCCTCCGGGAAGTCGTCGGTGCAGAAGCGGGAGTTGCCGTTGCGTCAAACTCGGCACCCTGGCCGCCTCTGCGACCATCGTGGACGATTGGAGCCCCGGAAGCAAGCCCCCCGAGAGGGCCTCACGTCCGAGTGCGCGATGCCCATCCGAGGGTGTCCTGTCAGGGTTGTAGCTGTGAAACCCATGCGGGCTGGAATGGGAAGACCGGAGGCCCCCCGTTAGCGCAATGGGGTCGATTTGCCTTGCAGCCCGGCCTATTGGACGAAATACGCAATCGCGTCGAGGCGAACGACTTGGTCGATTAGGGCGACTTTTCCGGGCTGCCGGCAT
>CAYPWB010000556.1:0-3729 GCA_964414315.1 uncultured Planctomycetaceae bacterium
CGTGCTCAAAACGCCCTGGCTGCCTGCCATGGATATCCGTCCCGTGAACGGTTACCGGGCGCGGGAAGTGCCGATTATGCCGGTTGGCGCGACGGCGCGGAGGCAGAACGCCGGGTAAGGGCTACCAGAGAACTCAAACGGAAAATGCCACCACCGACCTTGCGTTGGTGGAGCCATGTTCGACAAATAGAACCAGCGCGTCTTACCCCGCCTCGCCCTGGGCGGTGCGCGCGATGATCTCGTCCTGCAATTCGCGGCCCAGGTCGCAGAAGTAGTCGCTGTAACCGGCCACGCGCACGATGAGGTGCCGGTGCCGATCGGGGTGCCGCTGAGCGTCGCGCAGGGTCTCGGCATCGACCACGTTGAACTGCATGTGGTGCCCGTCCATGCGGAAGTACGTGCGCACAAGCTGCCCGAGCTTCGTCAGGCCCTCCTCGCCCGCCAGCACGCTGGGCAGGAACTTCATGTTCAACAGCGTTCCGCCGGTGCGAAGCTGGTCCATTTTGGCGGCCGACTTGACCACGGCGGTCGGGCCGCGGCGGTCGGCGCCCTGGACGGGCGAAATGCCCTCGGAGGTCGGCTTGCCCGTCCTGCGGCCGTCCGGGGTGGCGCCGAGCACGGAGCCGAAGTAGATATGGCAGGTGGTCGGCAGCATGTCGACGTGGTACACCCCGCCGCGCGTGTTCGGTCGCCCGTCGATCACGTCCAGGAGCATGTCGAACACGCGCCGCATGATCGCGTCGGCCTCGTCGTCGTCGTTGCCGTAGCGGGGCGTCTGGTCGGCGAGCCGCGTGCGCAGCTCGGGATCGGCCTGGAAATCGTCGGCCAGCGCGTCGAGCAGGTCGGCCATCGAAATCGATCCGTCGGCGTATACGTGCTTGCCGACGGCCGAAAGACTGTCGGTCATGGTGCCGATGCCCACGCACTGAATGTAGCTCGTGTTGTACCGTGCCCCGCCCGCGTTGTAATCTTTGCCGTTTTGGATGCAATCGTCGATGAGCACCGACAGGAACACGGCCGGCATACGGGCGGCGTACATCTGCTCGATGAACTGATTGCCGGCTACCTTGATGTCGACAAAGTGCCGCAACTGACGGCCGAAGGCGTCGAGCAGCTCGTCGAGCGACCGCATCGCCCGGGGGTCGCCCGTGGCGGCGCCGATGCGCTTTCCGGTGCGCGGGTCGAGGCCGTTGTGGAGCGTGATTTCCAGGATCTTCGGCAGGTTGAGGTAGCCGGTCAGAATGTAGGCTTCCTTGCCGAAGGCGCCCGTCTCGACGCAGCCGCTGGTGCCGCCTTCCCGCGCGTCGTCGATGCGTTTCCCGCTGCGCAGCATCTGCTCGACCACGCCGTCGGCGTTGAAGACGGACGGGTAGCCGTAGCCCTTGCGGATGACCCGGCAGGCGGCCTTGAGGAACCGGTCGGGGTTCTTGCGGCTAAGCTGGATGTTCCCCTGCGGCTGCAAGAGGTGGATGTCGTCCATCACCTCGAGCATCATGTACGACAGCTCGTTCACGCCGTCGCCGCCGTCGGGCAGGAGACCGCCGAGGTTGATGTTCGTGAAGTCGTTGTACGTGCCGCTCTCCTCGGCCGTCACGCCCACCTTCGGCGGCGCGGGATGGTTGTTGAACTTGATCCAGAAGCACTGGAGCAATTCCCGGGCTTCCTCCTCCGTCAGTTCGCCGGAGGCCAGGTCGCGATGGTAGAAGGGATGAAAGTAGCGGTCGAGGTGGCCCGGGTTCATCGCGTCCCAGCCGTTCAGTTCCGTAATGGTGCCCAGGTGCATGAACCAGTACATCTGGAGCGCCTCGCGGAAGGTGCGGGGCGCGTGGGCGGGAACCCGGCGGCAGGCGGCGGCGATGCGCTCCAACTCCTTCCGCCGCTCGGGGCGGGCTTCCTCGGCGGCGCGGGCCTCGGCCAACTCGGCGTGCCGCTGGGCAAACCGAATGACCGCGTCGCACGCGATGTGCATCGCCTGAAGCTCCTCGCGCTTGGCCGCGGCCTCGGGATCGTGGAGGAAATCGAGCCGGTCGAGCGCCTCGGCGATGTCGGCTTGGAAGTCGCGCAGTCCGCGCGCGTAGAACTTGCCGTCGAGCGTCGTGTGCCCCGGTGCACGCTGCTCCATGAATTCGGTGAAGATTCCCGCCTCGTAGGCGTCTTTCCAAGCGTCGGACAGCCCCTCGAAGATGCGCTCGCGCATGGTGCGTCCGCGCCAGAACGGGATGATCTCCCGTTCGTACAGTTCAATGTCGGCGTCGGTTACCAGGTACGGGGTCTTCTCGCGCGTGCTCAGAATGCGCAGGTCGTCGGCCGAGTGGCAGGTGAGTTCCGGATAGGTGGAAACGGCCTTCGGCCGCGGGCCGCGCTCGCCGACAATCAACTCGTCGTCGCCAAGGTAAAGCGTCTGGTGCTCGTAAAGCCAGGCGAACGCCCGGGCGCGCATGACCGGCACGGAATACCGGCCGAGGTTCTCGCGATAGAACTCGGTGATCCACCGGGCCCGTTCCGTCGACAAGGTGACGGGCGTTTCGTAGCTCTCCTGCCGGAGTCGTTCGACGCGTGCGTTCATGGGGCTACCACGAGTCCTGAGGATGCGAGGGTGCGGCGGATATGGGCGAGTTGGTCGGCCGAGGGTTCCGGCGTGTCGGGCAGCGGCACGCGCAGCCCGAACCGCCGGTACTTGTCCATCGCCGCCCGATGGTACGGCAGCAGCCGCACGGGCGGCCGGCGCGAGAGCGATTGCACCAGGGCGACGAGCTGCTCAAGGTTCGCGCCGGTGTCGGAAATGCCGGGCACGACGGGAAACCGCAACTCGATGCCCACGCCCGTCGCGCACAGCGCCGCCAGGTTGGCGTGGATGGTTTCGTTGCCCACGCCGGTCAGTTCGGCGTGCCGCCGGGAGTCGAGCACTTTCAGGTCGTACAGGAACAGGTCGGTGCGGCGGGCGACCTCCAGCAGGGTTTCCCGCGGGGCGTAGCCGCACGTATCGACGGCCCGATGGATGTCGCGGCGGCCGCACCGGTCGAGCATGGCGATGAGGAACTCGGGCTGGGCCAGCGGTTCGCCGCCGGAGAAGGTGACGCCTCCGCCCGACTCGTCGTAGAACGGCACATCCCGCACGATTTCGTCCATGAGCCCTTCTGTGTCAACCTGTCTTCCGAGCGGGGTGCTTTCCTTCGGGTGGGTGGTTTGCTCAATTCCTGCTTTCTGGCTTTCCGGATTGTGGCACCAGGCGCAGGCCAGCGGGCAGCCCTTCAGGAACACGGTGGTCCGAATGCCCGGCCCGTCGTGGACGGCAAATCGCTTGATATCGAATAGGGTGCCTTGGAGCATATTCGTCTTCGTCACGAATCCGGCGGCGCAATGCTGAAGTTCGCGGTTCAGTGTGCCGGAGTCGCTTGGCCTTGGTTCGCACGCCGCAAGCGTGAACTCCAACCAGGTCGTCCCCCTCGTTACGACGCTTACGACGCTTGGTGTGGCCCGACGGGCGGCAGCCCATTATACCCGGACGCCTGTTTTCGGGCAAGGAAGCGGCAGGGCCGGTAATCTTGACTCGGGACGCCGGTTAGGGCAAGATAGAGGAAAGAAGGGGAAAGCGAGACGGGTCCGATTTGTGCGGAGCCCCCTGCGGGCCTTTCCGGCGAATGGGCCTTGTCCTGTTTCCCCTCCCGCGCCGTATCCCGTTTTCCCCGCGATACCGACCGGGGACGGTTACGCGGCGACCAAGACGAA
>CAYPWB010000557.1:0-3721 GCA_964414315.1 uncultured Planctomycetaceae bacterium
CGCGGTCGGTCAGTTCCTGGTAGCGGTAGGTGATGCGGCTGCCGATCGGGGGCGGATTGCGCCGCTGGGCATCGCTGAAGCCGGTGCCGACCGAGAACGTCAGGCCGTCGGGCAGTTCCACCACCACGGCCCCCACCACGCAATCGGCAACCTGACCGTGATCCCCGAACTGGGCACCCGGCTACTTTTGCTTGCGGCGGCGGCCTGCCGCCTGCTGCTGCGACGGTGGGCGAAGTGATGGTGGATTTGGGCGGCCCAGGAGTCGTAGGGCAGGCGGGGTTTTGGAGTGCGGCGGCCGTAACCGTTCACAGGGGACTGTCCCCTTCGCATGCAGCGGAGAAGACAGCCTGCGCCACCGATCCGTTTGACACCGCTTTGGTGTCCTTGCGGCAGCTTTGATGCGGCGGACAGGGCGGGGCCAAGCCATCCTAGTCCAGGGAAAGGAAGCGCCACGGGGCGTCGAGCCATCTCGCTCCATGTTGCCATGAGGGGGGGGCGATTATTGCGGGTGCAGCCTGCCCCTGTGTGTTGCGGGGCGTGTAACCGAAAGCTTGTACAGGAAGTTTGACAAAAGCGTCAGGTCTTGATAAGATCGATAGGCATCGAGCTGCGTTCGTCGCGCCCGGCAACGTGAACCGGCGTGTTGCTGGTGTTGGCTCCGAGCAGCGGCAGAACGAACTCATTACGTTGGGGAACTGAGATGAAGACTCGCTACCTCTTATCCGTGGGCCTCCTCGGAGGCTTGTGTCTTCTTTCCATCCACCAACCGGCCCGGGCCATCACGATCGACGGCGGAACGTACACGTTGACCCCGCCCACGACCGTCTTGCCGGGCATCGGCGGCTTGATCGTGCATTTGGACGCCACCCAAATCGCCCAGACCGACGGCTCGAACGTGGCAACGTGGAATAACCTTGCTACAGAGGGCGCGGTGGGCAATTTCGGCGTCACGGGCGGCACGCAGCCGACGTTCCACTCCGAAGGCAACTTGCTGAACGGCCTGCCCGTGGTCAAGTTCAACAACAGCGCCACGTTGAGGAATACGACCAACTTCGGCAATACCGCCACGGTCATGTTTGCGGGACGCATGGATGGCGGGCAGAACCGGCGGCTGGTGGGAGGAGTAGCCAACAACTGGCTGATGGGCTACCACGGAGGCGGCCACGACAAGGCGCATTTCAACGCCTGGCTGCACAACCCCGCCAACGTCATGGACTACACGACGCGAATCTATGAGGCCGTTCTCAATGGCGGCACGGCCAGCTTCTACCACAACGGCACCTTGCTGGCCGGGCCGACCGGCGGTTTCCAGGGACCGAACGGTCTCGAGCTTGGGTCGGGAGGCTATAACGAGACCTCCTTCGGCAGCATCGGCGAGGTGCTGGTGTTCAACCGCGCGCTGAGCGACACCGAACGCGTGCAGATGGAACAGTACCTGCAAGCGAAGTGGTACGGACCGCTGCCTTCGACCACCGCCGTCACGATTACCGGCGGCGGCGTGCTCGATCTGGACGGCGTCCACCAGACCATCGGCTCTCTGGCCGGCGACGCCACCGGCCAGGTGCGACTCGGCGGCGGCTGGCTGACCGTCGGCAACGCCAATGCCGACACGACCTACTCCGGCGTCATTGCGGACGGCGGGGCCCCCGGCGGCGGCCTGGCGAAGACGGGCAACGGCATCCTGACGCTGGCCGGCAACCAGTCGAACACCTACACGGGCCCGACCGTGCTCCAGGCGGGCAGGCTCCACCTTGCCAAGACCGGCGGCGCCTATGCAATCTCCGGCGACTTCATCGGGGTGAACAACCCGTCCCCGGTGGTGTACACCACGCAGGACAACCAGTTCGCCCCCGGCGCCGTCATGTATTTTCAGAACTTCCAGGGCGATCACGTGCGTTTCGAGTTGATGGGAACCACCCAAACCCTCGGCGGAATCGACAACACGGGTGCCGGCAATCGCGGCGTCATCCAGCATCGCGAACGCATCGGCGCGGGGCTTGCCGTCGGCACGCACTCGACGCTCGTCCTCGACGTCGCCGCCGGCGGCGACTACTACTTCGCCGGCTATCTGCGGGCACAGAACGATACGCTTTCCTTTGTCAAGGATGGCCTCGGCACCCAGACGCTCGCCGGCGGCAACATCAACTACAACGGCACGACCAGCGTCACAGGCGGCACGCTGCAACTTACTGACACGACCGGATTCAGAAGTTCAACCACCATCGGTAGTAGCGGCACGCTGGAGATGAAAGTGACTGCCGGGACGTTAACCGTGCCCGGCGCCTACTCGATTGGCGGCAATGGCACGCTGGTGAAATCAGGCGTCGGTAAGTGGACAATTGGGGCCAGCGGCAGGGAAGTGAAGATCAATATGAGTGGCGGGTTAGTCGACATTCAGGAAGGTATCATCCAGAACGACCATGTCCGCAACGCGTGGGCGAACAACAAAGCATCCGTAAATATTGCAGCCGGAGCAATGCTCGATATGTTCTCCGAGGACGTGCCGGTCGATGCACTCACCGGCGGAGGCGTTGTGCAGAACAGTTACGCACCCAATGGGATGAAAACGCTCACCGTCGGCGTGAACAACGGTTCGGGCACCTTCAGCGGAACGATCCTCGGCACCGGTGGGAATATCGCACTGACCAAGATCGGCAGCGGCTCGCAGACGCTCAGCGGCAGTTCCGCCAACACCTACACCGGCCTGACCACGGTGAACGGCACGGGAACTTATGCTTCGCCGAATTTCCTGGTCCTGTCCAAGTCGGCCGACGTGGCGGCCATCGGCGGCAACGTCAGGATGGTGAACGACGACGCCAACGTGCTGTACACCACGGCCAACAACCAGTTTGCCGCAGGCAGCGTACTGACCATGAGCGGCGGGGCCGGCAGCCACGCCCGCTTTGAGCTGATGGGGACCACGCAAACGCTGGCCGGCGTATCCAACGAGGGCACCGGGCGCGGCGTCATCCAGAACCGGGAACTGGCGCCCGCCAACAGCGGCGCCTCGACGCTGGTTCTCAACGGCGGCGGGACCTACTCGTTCAACGGCTACGTCCGTAACTGGAATGGCACACTGAGCCTGGCCAAGAGCGGCTCGGGCACGCAGATACTCACCGGCCCCAACATCACCTACAGCGGACAGACGACCGTGAGCGGCGGCACTCTCAAGCTAACCGATACCGGGGCCTTCAACAGCTCGATCGCCAACTCCGCGACCGTCGAACTCCATGCCACCAGCGGCGACAGTCTCACCATCCAGAACAACAAGACCCTCTCCGGAGCGGGAACGTGGATCAAGACCGGGGCGGGCCGTGCCACGTTTGCCAACACCACGCTGACTACCACGGGCCAGTTCCTGATCCAAGAGGGAACGCTTCGCAACAACAACAACGCCAGCAACTGGAGCGCCAGCACCGCCGACATCGACATCACCGCGGGCGCCATTCTCGACCTCTACGCCGACCCGATCTACGTCGACCAGATCACCGGCAACGGCTTCGTGCAGAACAACTACGGCAACGCCAGCGGCTACTCGGGCGGCGCCCAGTTCATTGAGAAACTCGTGGTTGGCGTGGCGAACGGCAGTTCGACGTTCGACGGCGTGATCCGCAACAACTCGGCGGGCACGGCGCCCGGCAGCGGCACCAACGGCGGCGGCGTGCAACTGGAGAAGGAGGGAACCGGCACCCTGACGCTCACCGGCGCCAACACCTACACC
>CAYPWB010000558.1:0-3715 GCA_964414315.1 uncultured Planctomycetaceae bacterium
TGTACTGGCTGGTTTACGGGCGTGCGGAGCAAGGTTCAGGCGGAGTGTGATCATGGATTCCTCACGCTCCGCGTGAGGTGCGAACTGGACGGCGTGCGTACCGGCCGGGTTGCGCAAGGTTCCGGCATGGTCGGCCGGGGCGTGGCTCTGAGCGTCGCGCCATGATATGCCTTTGCGTGGCCTTCACGCGGAGCGTGAAGAATACATGTACTCCTCACGCTCCGCGTGAGGTGCCAAACGGCTGGCCTGCGCAAGACTCCCGGCACGGTCGAGGGGGGACCACGCTACCGTAAGTACCGCGTGTTGCCCACCCTTCGTGTAACGCCCACGCGATCGAAGTGGTCGAGCAGGGGGATGGCAAACTTGCGGGTGGTGTCGAGCAAGTACTTGAACTTGACACTCTCCAGCCGGCCTTCGCGCCCGAGAAAATCGACGAGCTTTTGCTTCGCCTGCTCAACGGCATCGCGGTGGAACAGCATGCCGCCTTCGACTCGCATCAGCCGCTTGTGCTGGCGCAGCACGGTCGTGATGCGTTCGACCGTGGCCCGATCGGCGCCGGTGTGCGAGCAGAGCTCATCCACGCTTGGCGGCTGGAACGGCCGCGCGATGAACATCGCCTCGACGGCTTCGGCGTGCCGGGCGTCGTCGCCTTGGAACATGGCCGAATGTCCGGGCAAAGCCGGCAGCCCGTTGCGTTCGGTCAACCGGCCTTCGGCGAGCATCAGGCTCATCAGCCCGGCAAAAACCGCCTTATCGAGCCCGAGCGCCTGCTGCAAATCGTCGGGCTGCATGCCCGGGCTTTCGGGCGCGCGCTTGTGGAACCCGCCGACGCACTCCAATGCCCGCTCGCTCAAATGGGCTACGGTTTCGCGGTGGAAGTACAGTTCGGCGCCGGCTTCGACAATCGTCCCGTCACCGGCGAGTTCCGCGAGGAGCTTCGCCAGTTCCTCCGGGCGTGTCTTGGTGCGCACCGACAGTTCCGCCGGGCCGGCTGCGCCCGCCGGCGCGGTGCGCACCGCGTAAGCGACGAATCGCTTCCGGTCGCCCACGACCTCCGCGCACGCGCGAACCGACTCGATCACGTCGGACCGATTTCGTTTCAGCCGGCGAGGGCCGCCTTCGAGCAGCATTCCCCCGCCGATGGTGCGCGCGGGCGAGGGGAGCCGCACGATGAACGGATCGCCCGGGCCGGCCACGAGCCCGGCGGTCGCGCGGAATTGCACCATTCCCTCGGCGCCGGCCGTCATCGGATCGGTTTCCAGCAGGTACACCGTGGCCGGCAGGTCGGCCGTGCCCGTGTGCAGCCGAAGCCTGGTGCCGCTCTTGAGCGGCTGCTTCAAATCGCCGAGCATGCGAAGCCGCGCGGTGAACCACTCCTGCGGCTCGAAGTAGCCGGGCAGGGTGAGCACCTGGCCGCGATGAATAGCCCCGGCATCCCAGTGCCGCATGTTGATCGCCGCACACTGGCCCGTCCGAACCGTATCGCTCGCCCGGCCGTATACCTCGATTTGCCGGATGCGGCCGGAAAGGCCCGCAGGCAGCAGGACCACTTCGTCCTCCACCCGGGCCGAGCCGCACACCGGAATACCGGCCACGACGGTGCCGAACCCGTGGGCTGAGAACGCCCGATCGACCGGCAGGCGGAATACGCCGTCGAGCCGGCGCGGCTCGATCGACTCGACCACGCCGCAAAGCGTTTCGTAGAACGCGTCGAAGCCCTCGCCGGTAATGCTGGATACGGGACATACCGGCGCATCGGCCAGAAAGGTTCCTTGGAGGTAATCGCGCGTAAGCGCGAGCACCAGTTCGCGGTGCTCGGCGTCGACGCGGTCGATCTTCGTCAGCGCGACGAAGCCGCGCCGCACGCCCAGCAAAGTGAGAATATCGAGGTGCTCGCGGGTTTGCGGCATCACGCCGTCGTCGGCCGCGACAACCAGCAGGACGGCGTCCATGCCCGTGGCCCCGGCCACCATGGTCTTGATGAAGTTCTCGTGGCCCGGCACGTCGACCAGCCCGACCTCCAGGTCGGCAATCTTGCAGGGGGCGAACCCCAGGTCGATCGACATGCCGCGTTCCTTCTCCTCCTTCAGCCGGTCGGTCTCGCAGCCGGTGAGCAGCTTTACCAGCGCCGTCTTGCCGTGGTCGATGTGTCCGGCCGTCCCCAAGGTGATGTTGACTTGCTCGGTCGGCATCAGGCGCACCTTTCGAGGATCGCGTCGATCAGGTCCGGTTCGTCGCCTTCGAGTAGCGTGCGCGGATCGATCAGCACGCGGTCGGCCTTCACGCGGGCAACAACGCTGGGAGTGCCCAGCCGCAGCCTTCGGGCGAGGTCGCCGGCCGTAAGGCCGCCGGGAGCCAGGGCCACCAGCCGGGTGGGCAGGTTCTGCGAGGGCAGGGAGCCGCTGCCCATTTGCGAAAAGCCGTCGAGCACGGCCACCTCGGCCCGAACGCCCCGCTGCCGAAGCGATGCGGCAATGCGATCGGCCTGGTCGGAAATGTCGCCCAGCGGCCGGGCAAGCATTCGCAGCGTCGGCAGCCGTCGCACCGCCTCCTCCCGGTCGAGGAACAGCGCCAGCGTGGCCTCCAGCACGGCAAGACTCAGCTTGCCGAGCCGCACGATTCGGGCCAAAGGATTCTTCCGCACGGCGTCGACCAGCGGCTTCCGGCCCAGAATGATTCCGCCCTGTGCGGCCCCGATCAGCTTGTCGGCACTGCTGGTGATCAAATCGGCGCCGGCGCGGACCGAGTCCATCAGGGTCGGCTCGGGCTCGAAACCGAACTGGGCAACGTCGAGCAGCGACCCGGCGCCCACGTCGTCGATCATCACCAGGTTGTGCCGCCGGGCAATCTCGACCATGGTTTCCAGCGGAACCTCGGAGGTGAAGCCGGTGATTTTGTAGTTGCTCGGATGCACCCGCATGAGCGCGGCCGTGTTTTCGCCGATGGCCCGTTCGTAGTCGCGCGGGTGCGTCTTGTTGGTGGTGCCCACCTCGACCAACCTCGCCCCGCTGGCCTCCATGACCTCGGGCAGCCGGAAGGAGCCGCCGATTTCGACGAGCTGCCCCCGCGACA
Source organism: uncultured Planctomycetaceae bacterium (assembly GCA_964414315.1). Classification (GTDB taxonomy): domain Bacteria; phylum Planctomycetota; class Planctomycetia; order Pirellulales; family Thermoguttaceae; genus PWXP01. The sequence continues at coordinate 3,073 of CAYPWB010000558.1, forward strand.
CGATCACTTCCTTCCCAGCGGCGACCGAATTGAGCACGATCGACGTGGCCGCGGCGTTGTTGTTCACCACGGTGGCGGCTTCCGCCCCGGTCAGCTCGTGGAGCAGCCGTTCGATGCGTTCAGTTCGGGCACCGCGACGGCCGGTTTCCAGGTCCATTTGGAGCACCGAGTAACCGGCCAGGTCCGTCGCGATTTGGTCGAGCGCTTCGCGCGCCAGCACGGCGCGGCCCAGGCCGGTGTGCAGGATAACCCCCGTGGCGTTGATTGCCCGGCGGTACTGCGGCCGCGAGGTGAACGCAGCTTGTTCGACGGCCCGGTCGAGAATCGCTTCTTCGAGCGACGCCGGGTCGGGTTGGTCCCACTCACCTTGCAGGATTCGGACCCGAGTTGCGTCCGTCGCGTCGCGTACCGCCTGGACGACAAGCGGGCGGGGCATGGTCTCGGCGAGCGTTTGCAACCTTGGGCTGCTCAGCAGCACCTCGACGGACGGAATCCTGCGCAGAAGGTCCTGTTTCGAGCAAGCCATAGTCGATTCCTATCTGCCCGCGGCCTCAGAGGCTACCATGATGGGGATGTCGCGGAGCGGCAGTAACCGTTCACAGGGGACTGTCCCGATTTTCGCGGCACAAAGGGCGATCTGCCC
>CAYPWB010000559.1:0-3702 GCA_964414315.1 uncultured Planctomycetaceae bacterium
GAGCAGAGCGAGTTTGAACAGATCGTCGCGGGCGATCAACAATACGCGGAGGTAGCAGAGATGGTCACGGTTTACGAACAGAGGGGAATCGAGAAGGGCCGTCAGGACGCGCTGATTCTCCAGTTGGAGAAGCGGTTCGGCCAACTCGATGAGGCCGTGAAGGAGCGCATTCGGGGAATCCACTCGGCCGAGCGGCTGGACGCGTTGCTGCTGGCCGTGCTCGACGCGAAGTCGCTTGAGGACCTGCCGCTTTGAACTGCCGGTGCGTGGCGGCGGTTCTCCCTCCCGGCGCGCATCGCCTGCGCAGACCGTTCGCATCCGCCCCCGGCAACGGCGCTTTCTACGCTCAAGTGTCGATCTTCCACGCGGCCAGCAGGCCGCACGGGCGGGAGCCGCCAGCCGGTTTCCGACCGGCGGCTCCCACGTCGCGGGCTTCCGTGGGGGAATGGGACGCGACCCCGCAACGCCGAAGGCGGCCGCTGCCTACCCGCCCCAGTGCCGACAGTGGGTTTCGCGCCACTCGCACATCCCGCAGGACCAGCCCGGGCGGAAGGAGAACCGCCCGGCATGGAGCGCGTCGAGGTACTCGCGCACCACGGCGAACAGGCGCCGAAAGTGTGCTTCGGTCCGCGGCGGGTAGCGGTGCACCTCGACCTTCGGCTGCCGGGTCTTGACGAGACTGCGGATCTCCAGGCCCGCCTCCCGGCGGCCGGTGGTCCGCCGGAACAGGTAGGCGTAACTGGTCAACTGCACCTCGTGGGCGATCTCCAGCGGCGGAGCCGCGCGAGCGGTCGTCTTGAAGTCAATCACCAACGGCCCCTCCGCCGCGTCGAGCACCAGGTCGGCGATTCCCAAGAGGGGAATCCCCAGGTCCTCGCCGGTGTGCGGGTCCACCAGCGCCGCTTCCATGGCCGACTCGACGGCCAGCGGCGGCGGTTCGTCGGCCGGAACGGAGGCCAGGTACGTGCGTACCAGTTCGCCCGCCTGACGGCGCAGGGCCGCTTCCTCGGCCTTCGACGTGAACGCGACGTTTTCTTTGGCGACCGCCTGCTCCCAACCGGCGTCCATACGCCGGAGCACTTCGTCGGGCATGCGCGGTGTGCCGAGTTTCCTGCTCAGCCCGACGTTGAGTTTCAAGGGCATGGGTTCTCTCTCCTTCGGGAAGAGGGTTTTCATGGCAGGAGGCCGTAACCAAATGTCTGAGCCGAAAAGCTGGGAGTGGCCACAAGTTCCAACGGCCCGGGATCGCACCGCCGCCGACAGGATAGTCCCTGCTGGGGGGGCGAAATGCGGGTAGCCACCCGTAGCGCTGCGCGATATACTGGAGGAAACTGCATCAGGGTGAACTATGAAAACCGACCTGACCGCAACGGTGATCGGCGGATCGTTGGAACTCGACACGCCCCTCGCGTTGCCCGACAGAAGTCGAGTTCGGGTGACGGTGGAGTCGCTAAGCGCGACAAACGACGGCTGGAAAACCGCGCTGAGGGAGTTGGATCGACTTCGTCGGGAGCGACCGATCCGCGCCCAGGGTTTGCGATTCACACGAGACGAACTCCATCAGCGCCGTTGATACGAACGTGCTCGTCTATGCCATCGACGAGTCCGAACCCACCAAGCAGGCCAAAGCCATTGATTTACTCGACAAACTAAGCGCACAGCCGGTGCGCCTCGTTGTCTTGTGGCAGGTTGCGGTCGAGTTCATCGCGTGCCTCCGCCGGTGGGAGTCTGCCGGCCGACTGGCGCGAGAGGATACGCTGGCGTACAAGAGCGGGCTCCTGGATCCATTACCGATCATCATGCCCTCCCCCGCCATTCTCCAGGTGTCATTGGACGTGAGTGGGCGCTACAGCCTGTCGCACTGGGACAGTCTTGTGATTGCTGCCTGCCTGGACGCCGGCGTTGAGTCCCTATACTCTGAAGACCTCGACTCGAGGACCGACTACGATGGCGTTCACGTCGTTGATCCGTTTGCATGAGCCGCCGTTGTGGCTGCCGGTGCGTCTGGGACTCGCTACTCGCTCGTGTGCAGACGGAATAGGACCTGCTCACCGCCAAGGCCAGCGCCCTGATTACCGGAACGTTTGAAATTGACTTCCACACGGCGTGGCTAAGAATCCTGGAGGAAACCGGCGAACTGCGAGCCATGGAACGGAAAAACGGCCGGCAAGTGCAACTCATCGCGGATTCCATTCCGCGCGAGTTGAGATACCGGCCGCCGCCTACCCGCCCCAGTGCCGACAGTGGGTTTCGCGCCACTCGCACATCCCGCAGGACCAGCCCGGGCGGAAGGAGAACCGCCCGGCATGGAGCGCGTCGAGGTACTCGCGCACCACGGCGAACAGGCGCCGAAAGTGTGCTTCGGTCCGCGGCGGGTAGCGGTGCACCTCGACCTTCGGCTGCCGGGTCTTGACGAGACTGCGGATCTCCAGGCCCGCCTCCCGGCGGCCGGTGGTCCGCCGGAACAGGTAGGCGTAACTGGTCAACTGCACCTCGTGGGCGATCTCCAGCGGCGGAGCCGCGCGAGCGGTCGTCTTGAAGTCAATCACCAACGGCCCCTCCGCCGCGTCGAGCACCAGGTCGGCGATTCCCAAGAGGGGAATCCCCAGGTCCTCGCCGGTGTGCGGGTCCACCAGCGCCGCTTCCATGGCCGACTCGACGGCCAGCGGCGGCGGTTCGTCGGCCGGAACGGAGGCCAGGTACGTGCGTACCAGTTCGCCCGCCTGACGGCGCAGGGCCGCTTCCTCCGCCAGGGACGCGAACACCATGGGCTCTTCGGCGACCGCCTGCTCCCAACCGGCGTCCATACGCCGAAGCACCTCGTCGGGCACGAGCGGTGTGCCGAGCATCCGGTGGCGATAGTGGACCTCGAGCCCCTGGTGGCATTGGCGCCCCAGAAAGAGACTCGCGGAGGTGGGCGCGCGGATCCCGTCGAGGTAGGTCAGTTTCCAGCGCAGCGGGCAGGTGAGCCAACAGTTCAACCGGCTCGGCGAAACGTAGTCCCACACCCCGCCATAGCGAGGCCGGGGACTCGGGTCGAGGGAAAGCAGTCCGGTGCTCATGGCGCGCCTCCGTCAAGAACGTCCTCCAGCGCGATTTCGCCGTCGCGGAGTGATTGGAGGGTGGCGATCAGCTGCGAGGCGTCGCGGCCGGTCAGCGCGGCGATCGGCTTGCCGAGCCGTTGCTCGCTGAGCGCGTCGAGCCGGCGCGTGCCCAGCCCGCGGACCTGCCGGGCAAGCTGGCAGAGGTAGTCGAGCTGCCGTTGGGTCACGCCCGACGAGGGTGCGCTGGCCTGGGTCGCGCCGGACGGGCTCGCAGCGGTCTGGCCTGCTGGGGACCGGTGGGCAGCGCGAGTGCCGTTACCGCGAGTGCCGTTACCGTTGGCACGGTTACCACGGGCCCCGTTGCCGTTGGCCCCATTGCCGTTGGCCCCGTTGCCGTGGGCGGCACCCTCGAAGGCTTCGTTGCCGCCGTCGGCCTCGTGCGGGACCTCGGCGTGCCGGGAACCTTCGGCGGACGTGGACGCGGCCGAGTCGGATGGCGTCGCCTGCCCGGCGGAACCGTTCCCGCCGGGCGGGCCCTGGTAACGGGCCAGCTCGTCGTGGACGGCCTGCCGGCACGCCGTGTAGGCGCCGCGAACGTGGCGGTGCAACGCCTCGAGGTCCTCGTCGAGGAGCGAAGCGGGCAATTCGACCTCCAGGT
>CAYPWB010000560.1:0-3693 GCA_964414315.1 uncultured Planctomycetaceae bacterium
ATCTCGATGAAAAACGCCGCCGCGTCGACCAGTTTGCCGAGTACCTGCGCCTGGTGGGCCTACGTGCCCACAAGGTCGTGAAGAACAGTTGTTTCGTCATCTTCGACGAATCGCCTCCCGAGGAGTCGCGCAATCCCAAGGCATCGGCAGCCATCCAGGCCGATTGCCGGACGGACGGCGGCTCGGGATCGATCGGGCACAGGGAATCCCGCCGCTTGTCCAAACGCCGCCAACCCAGAAAGTGTTGTTCCCGCTACATCCAATTCGTCTTCATGCGGGACTGCTTCTATCTGGATTTGCCCAACAGCACGGTCCTTCCCCAAGAGGTCGAGCAGATTGTGCGATGCCGCCGGGGCTTCTATTGGGCGAGGCATCGGACGGACCTCCGTTGGGTGCGGTCGAACTGGGAGGACATGGTGAAGTTGAACCCGTTGCAGAAGGTCTACATCTACCGGGACGAGGAATCTGCCGCCGAGGACATGGCCTTCATCCTGTTCCAGATTTGGCACTTTCCCGTGGATTCGCCGCTCTATGTGAAGGCGGCGTCGTTCCATACGGACCACCGCTTTGAGCGCGGCAAGAGGATTGACTAACCCAGGGTTTCGAGGAGCCGGAAATGGTGACATCCGTTGCAGAAGGTGGCGTGCGAGATGCTTTGCTGGGCGAGATTGAGGCCGAGGTCGTGGGAATGCAGTATTGCGACGCCGAGATTCAGGCGGGCGAGCAGATCCACGTCGAGCGGGAATCGAAGAATGCCCACGACCGGCGTGCGATCCGTGTGGAGAACGGCCATTTCGAGCCGGTGGGCTACCTGCCCCGGAAGATGGCTTCGTGGCTGGCCCCCCTGATCGACCACGGCAAGATTCGTGTCGAGGGCTATGTGCCACAAAACCACGTCGAAAGCGACGAGGAGCCCGGCCGCTGCCCGTTGATGCTGACGGTCTTTCAGTGCGACAAGGGCCGTGGCCTGCTCGAAAAGGCCGAACCCAAGAGCAAACTTGACGCTCTGCACCAGACGGTGCTTCAGGCGTACCAGAGCGCCCAGGGTTACCGCAAGCCCGAGTTGATCGTTGGGCTCGTCGAGGGGCTGCAGCCGCTGAAGAAACAGCAGTTGCTGCCCGAAACGCGGCTGCTGTTGGCGCTGCTGCCGGGAATGGCCCGTGAAGCGCGCACAGCTCAAGGCATGCTGGCGATGGTCAAGTTTCGGGAACTGCTCGGGACGCTGACCATCGGCCCGCCGGCCCACCATCACAACCTGACGTTCTTCCCGCTACGGTGGCCTCAAACCTGCGAGCCGCCCTATACGCTCCTCAGCACGGCGATCGAGAAGGGCGAGGCCGTGATCGAAGAGGTCACCGAGTCGGGCAGCGTCCCCAATCTGGCCGTGACCAACAAGGCGAAACGGCCGCTACTGATTCCCGAGGGCGAAATCCTCATCGGGGCCAAGCAGAACCGGGTCATCAACGTGACCGTCCTGGTGGCGGCAGGCGTGAAGTTCGTCCTGCCGGTCAGTTGCGTCGAGGCGGGCCGCTGGCGATATCAGTCGCGCCACTTCGAGTCGAAGTTCTGCGCCCCGCCGTCCCTTCGCAACAAGAAGCTGAAGGCCGTGCAGAGGAACCGTGCGGAGAGCGGCGCCGCAATCAGCGACCAGGGCGAGGTGTGGGACGAAGTGCGGCAGTGCCTGGACGACGTGAAGGCGCAGTCGGCGACCGCCTCCCTGACCGATGGCTTCATGCACGCCGAGGAAACGCTCAAAGAGCACTGCAAACGCATGGTGTTGCCCGCGGGGGCGGCGGGCGTCCTCGTCGGGCGCCACGACCGGATCATCGGCATGGACCTGTTCGATTCGCCATCGACGCTCAAGACGCTGTGGGGGCGGCTCTCGGACGCCTACTTCTTCGACGCCCTCCGCGATCCGGCTGCCGCACCGCCCACGCCGGCCGATCATGCCCGGCGGTTCGTCGAGCGGCTTGGGGACGTGGCCACGCCGCGGGTTCCGGCCTTGGCCCTGGGCGAGGAAATGGAGATCGCCAGCGACGGATTGGTGGGGGCGGCCTTGATGTACGACGGTGGGATCTGCCATCTGGCGGCGTTCAGTGACGGGGAATCATGATGAACCACGCGCCGGAAATGAGCACTGTTCTACTGGACATTCCGCCTACGGTGGATTATGCTCGTATCCTGACTCGATGCTGCCTCAACCGAACGGACATCGCCATGCCCGACCAACTGCCCCTGGTGCGTCAATGGATTCTGCTGCGGAAGTTGTGCTCCAGCCACTACGGCGTGACCGTCCAGGACATGATCCATGAACTCGGCGTCAGCGACAAGACGATCCGCCGCGACCTGGAGACGTTCCAGGCGGCCGGCTTTCCCGTGAAGGAAACCGTGGAGGAGTTTGGCCGCAAGAAATGGCGCATCGAGGCGGGCAAGGCCGAACCGGGCATGCACTTCGCCTTCGATGAGGCCATCGCCCTCTACCTGGGCCGCCGCTTCCTGGAGCCGCTGGCCGGGACCGTATTCTGGGAAGCTGCCCAGCGTGCCTTCAAGAAGATTCGCGCCATGCTGGGGGCCGATGCCCTGAAGTACATCGACCAGTTCGGCACGATGTTCCACCAAACGATGGTCGGGGCGGCCGACTACACGAAGAAGGCCGAACTGATCGATGAACTGATGGTCGGCATCGAAGACCGCAAGGCCGTGTTCATCACCTACCAATCGCTGCGGGCCACCGAGCCGGTCACCTACGACGTGTACCCCTACGGGCTGATTTACCATCGTGGCGCCCTGTTCCTGGTGGGCCGGTCGCCGCATCGTGAAGAGATTTGCCACTGGAAGGTCAGCCGGATCGAAGATGCCGAAGTGACCCAGGTGCCCTTCCAGCGGCCCGAAGAGTTCGACCTCCAGCAGCACCTGTCGAAATCGTTCGGCGTCTATCACGGCGACGGCGATGTGAAAATTCGCGTGCGATTCGCTCCCGCCGTCACCCGGTACGTTAGTGAATCACGCTGGCACGAAAGCCAGAAGCTCACGCCGCAGAAGGACGGCAGCGTCGTGGCCGAGTTCCAGTTGTCGAACACCGAGGAGATCAAACGCTGGATCATGAGCTTCGGGCAGCACGCCGTCGTTCTGGAACCGGATTCGTTGCGGGCTGAAATCGTGCAGGAGTTTAGCTCGCTGTTAGCGGTCTACAACCAAGGGTCGGGAAAGTCTGGCCCGGAATCGAGCAAGTCGCCGGACCGTCGCCCGAGTACGAGACCACCGAGATAGGATGCCTGGAGTGACATAATAATTGTGAGAGGCAGAAGAGTAAGGGGCATTGATGAAGACATGCGGGAAGACTCAGACAGGTTCAGACGGGATATGGGAGACCGCACTGGTAAGCTGGTCCTGGCTGGCCGAAATTGGGCCGCCGGCTGCCCGGTTTGCCCGACCGGCACAACCGGAGGCAGATGACATGCCGCCGCCGCTGGTGCCCCGGTGAGGGCTCGCCGGCTGGTTACCAACATTCCCTGCAAGGGGTAAAATCGCGGCTTGCAGGTGGCGTTTCGGAGCTGCGAGTTGTCGAACAGCACTCGTCGGCGAAAAATCGATTGCGGTGAGAGATTGCTTCCGGGCTGCTGGTTCAATGATGGGAATGGCACACGAAGACTGGGCGTACTGATGGAGAACATGGCGATGAAAGGCCGAACC
>CAYPWB010000561.1:0-3690 GCA_964414315.1 uncultured Planctomycetaceae bacterium
CGCCACCGACCAGAGGCAGGTGTTCTGCTCCCATTGCCTGAGGGCCGGCAAGGTCATGGACGGCAAGGCGCCGCGCGCGGTGGAACTGCGTCCCGACTCCGATTCCGGCCCGGCTGTTGGAGGTGCCAACGATGCCGATTAAGCCCGCCCCGGCCCAACCGCTCTCTGTTGGCGCCCGCGCCGAGTTGGCAGGGCTCCGCCATCGCCTCCATGCGGAAATTGTCCGATGCCGCCGGCTGGAGGCCGATTACCCCGACTTGCCGCCCCTGGTGCGCCACGACCTGGTGACCCTGGACCTCGTCGCCGGAAAGCTGGCGGGGCTCATTCGGCAGGCGCTCGAGGAGGACCCAACATGACGCATTCCGGCTACGCCGCAATCCCCCGCGCCGCGATCGACCGCATCCACGAAATCGGCCCCGTCGCCTTCGCGGTGCTCGGGGTGCTCGCCGCCCACGCCGATCGGGACGGCACGTGTTGGCCGTCGCTGGAAACCATCGCGCGTATCGTCGGGGTGAGTGACAGGACCGTGCGGACGGCACTCCGCGTGCTGGAGGCGGCCCAACTGATCGTTGCTCACCGCCGCCGGCGAGACACCACGCTGTATAACGTCCTGCCCCAAGACCGGAAACCTGCTTCCGATCAAGCTATTGCCCAAGACCGGAAACCTGCTTCCGATCAAGGGCCGATTCTTGACCGGAAACCTGGAACCGGTCAAGGCCCAAGACCGGAAAAATCCGACCGTTTAGACCGGAAGCTGGCTTCCGGGGAATTAACACCAGAGAACAAACACCAAGAACAAGAGAAGATCGGCCCCGACTTTTTTGCTGAGAAGCTTGTCGAAAAGTGGAACGCCACCCCCGGCATCCGTCATTGCCAGAAGATGACCGCCAACCGCCAACGCGCGTTCAAGGCCCGAGTGAAGGAAGCCGGCTGGGTCGACCAGGTGGACGCCGCGCTCGAGCGGGTGGCCGCCTCCCCGTTCCTGACCGGCGAGAACGACCGCGGGTGGAAGGCCGATATCGACTGGTTCCTCCGGCCGGACTCCATGACCAAGATCATGGAGGGCAAGTACGACGGTCGGCCGAACGGCAAGCCGGCGGCCAGTTTCCGAGTTCCAGCAACCAAACCCTACGTTTTCAAGGCGAGTGATTCACAATGAGCTCCCACTTCCAAACTTACCTTGGCGTCGGCTTCAGCGTCCTCCCGATCCGTGCGGACGGCTCCAAGGCCGCGGCCGTGCCGTGGAAGTCGTTCTGCGAGAACCGCGTCGATTCCGACGAGGCCGCCGGCTGGTCGAAACGCTACAAGGGCGTGGCTATCGTGTGCGGCGCCGTGTCGGGCAACCTGGAGGTCATCGACGTGGACGAGCCGACCCTTGCGCGTCCGTTCGTCGAGGCCGTCGCCCGGGCCGACTGCGCTCTGGCCCAACGCCTGACGCTGGTGGAGACGCCGCGCCGGAACGAATCCGGGCAGGCCGGCTTGCACGTGTACTACCGCGTCGAGGGCGCGGTAACTGGCAATTCGAAGCTGGCCCTGTCGGAGCCGGAGGGCGAGCCCCCGAAACCTCGCACGCTCATCGAGACGCGAGGCGAAGGCGGCTACGTCCTGGCTCCCGGCTGCTCACCGGAGTGCCACCCGACCGGCAACACGTATCGGCACGTGGACGGGCCGCCGCTCGAATACCTGGCTGTGCTCTCCCCGGGCGAGCGTGACACGCTCCACCGCATCGCACGCATGTTCGATCGGTCGGTGGCCGAGACGCACAGGGAGCCCGCACAGGGGCCACCAGGCCGCAATCCTGCGGACCTGCCCGGAACCATCTTCAACGAGCGGGCCACGTGGCCGGAAATCCTGGAGCCCGCGGGCTGGACCTGCATCGGCGAGCACGGCGTCAAGCAGTGGCGGCGGCCTGGCAAGACGACCGGCGTGTCGGCTACCACCGGCATCCTTTCCAGGCAGGGAACGGAGTTGTTCGTCTGCTTCACCAGCAACGGGCACCCATTCGAGGGGGTGAACGAATCGGGCCGGCCTGGTGTGGCGTACAGCAAGTTCGCAGCCCATGCACTTCTGCATCACGGCGGCGACTTCCAGGCCGCCGCCAGCCGCCTGGCTGAATTGGGCTACGGCACGGCACCGCCCAAGCCGGAGCGGAAAACCCGCGCGATGAAGCTCACCTGCCGACAGGCCGAGCGGAATTACCTCAAGGCGCTGGCCGCTGGCAAGTGCAACCTCCTGTCGACCGGCATCGAGCCGCTTGACCGGGCGCTGGGCGGCGGCGTCGAGCGCGGGGAAATGCTGGTGCTTGCTGGGCTCACCTCGCACGGTAAAAGCGTCTGCGGGCTCCAGGCCCTGCGAGCAAACGCAGAAGCCGGCCGGCATGGAGTGCTTATCTCACACGAGATGGGCAGCCATTCGATTGCCAAACGCATGCTCCAGAGCCGCACCGCGCTGGAACCCGAGCAGTGGGAGGCGGTCATCGACCGGCTGGAGGCGGACACGGAGCGGTATTGGGCATCGTGCGGTCAGTTGTTCGTGCTGGAGCAATGCCGCGACATTGCCCAGATCGAAAAGGAAATCGCCGAAATTGCCCGAGAGTTCGACGTGTCGATGATCGTCGTCGATCACGCCCAGTTGACCGATTCGAGCAAGGGCGCGACGCGCTACGAGAAGATCACCCACGTGTCGGGCAGGTGCAAGGCCCTGGCCGTCGAGCACAACGCGGTGGTCATCACCCTATCTCAGCTTTCCCGGGAAGCCGCCCGCGGCGATGCCGAGAGCCACCACTTGCGCGACTCGGGCGCGATTGAGCAGGACGCCGACAGCATCGCCATCGTCAAATGGCCCTGGAAGGCCGACCCCGAAAAGCACGAGCCGCACAGTTACGAAATCAAGATCACCAAAAACAGGAACCGGCCGATTGTCGAATGGCTCGTCCGAACCTCGTTCGACCCGGCGCGTCAGACCATCGCCGCCCACCCACAGGCGAAGCCCTTCGACGGCTTCTAACCGATCCACACCGTAGAGTTCCCGATGCCAGACCAGATGCTTCTTTTCGATCCGTGGACCGAACGGGCGGCAGTCATCGACCCGCCGCACACGCCACCCGAAACATCGCGGGCCGCCGCGGAGGCCGTCAAGCCCGACGCCGCGCGGTTGCGTCAAGCAGTGCTGCGGTACATCCAATCGCGTGGCCCCGCCGGAGCCACGGACCAGGAAATCCAAGCCGCCTTGGGCCTGGCAGGCGATACCCAGCGCCCCCGCCGCTGGGAACTCCAGAAGGCCGACTTGATCCACGATTCCGGCCAGCGCCGAAAGACTTCCTCCGGCCGCGAGGCCATCGTCTGGACCTACCCGACCCCCTAACAATTCCATTCAGGAGCCCCACCAATGCCCGATTCCACCCCCAAACAAATCTTCGACCTGCTACCGAAGGTCGCACGCGACGTGGGCGCGATCGGCAAGGACAACAGGAACGCCCAGCAGAACTATGCGTTCCGGTCCGTCGACCAGGTGCTGAACCACCTACACGGTGCTCTGACCAGGCACGGCGTTGCCCTGTCCGTTGCGGTACGGGACCGCGAGACAACGACATTCGAGAAGGACAAGAAGGTCATCGCCCGAACTTGCCTGCTGCTCGACGTGACGTTCCACGCGCCGGACGGTTCGTCCATCACCTCGACGGCCGCCGGC
>CAYPWB010000562.1:0-3676 GCA_964414315.1 uncultured Planctomycetaceae bacterium
GAGCGCCATCCTCACACGGTGGAAGTCACTGGTTCGAGTCCAGTGCCGCCCATTTGATATAACTATCGCCTAAATTTGGACCTAGGCCATCTTCCGGCGGTTGGTAGCACGGCCTCAAGAGCAAGCAAGCAAAGGGGGAGTGCTGCCCCTTTCACCTCCTGCCACGCCTCCGCCTTCGTCTGAAAAGCCGCCCGGTAAGAATGGGCAATTGAGAAGGTAGGAACGAGGAGGTTCAAGTAGTATTCTCGTCCATCGCCCTACCCCTCGGAAACCCATAATGCTGCGACTTTGCCTTTTCCTGGCCCTCATTGCCGGGCCGGCCTTGGCCGCCGAGCAACCGTCCAAACCACCGCCCTGGCATCTCGTGGACATCTGGTGGAATACAGGCGAGGACCGGGCCTTCGAGAGCTACAGTATCGACGTGACAATCAGCGAGGACGTGCCATCGAGTGTGCGCCTTTACCTCGCCCCAATCGGGATCGCCAGCCTCAGTGGGACGAAGCTGTACGGCGGTATCCAGACAATGACCGATGGCTACACGAAGCAGAATCGACGGCTCCGCAAGATCGGCCCCGGCTTTCTCATGTCGATGTGGGACGAGCGAAGCGAGGAGGCCATCCGACCCTCGGTGGGCGGCCTATTCCAAAGTTCGGGTCACGAAGGTGATTTCGTCAGCGTTCGGCGGCCCTACGAGTGGACCAAGGGCACGTACACCTACCGGGTCGTCCGTATGGACCGAGAGGCGGTCGGGGAGCGGGCGTTCACCTGGGTGGGCGCATTCGTCCACTCACATGAGAAGGACGAGAACATCTTCGTTGGTGCTCTCCGCTTCCCCGGCGAGAACCTGGTCCTACACAAATCGCTTGCCAGCTTCGTCGAAATCTACGGCCCGAGGATTCCGGTCGAGGAGATTCCCGAAGTAACGGTGACCTTCGGCAAGCTGCGAGTCAATGGGGAGGCGGTTGAGAGCCCATCGGCAACAGCCCTGTATCCAAAGGATGTGCCGGATTACGCCGAGGCGGTAGGCGAAGACGGCAAGGTTGTGGTGCGGGTTGGAAAGCCGGTCGAACGGACAACGAGGCAGGTAAGACTTCTGCCCTCCCAATAGCAACGCCGACATTGCTTCGCAACCAGGAAATGCTTTTTGAAAGCCGTGAGAATGTAAACGGCGCCCAGAAAGCGTAGTGCGGGACAAAGGTCGGCATTCGGGCACGCCAGATAATCGGTTCGCCGAACAACTTCAGACTCTTCTTGCGTTGGCGTTTCAAAGCCGGCCGCCGATGACCACTATCCCGTCAATTCACTCCGGCGAAGAACCACTTCTTCAAGTGCAGCGCCGCTCTCGTCGACCAGACGAAAGGTCACTGTGGGGTCGCTCGGTTTGGTGTCGAAGGTAAACTCGCCGAAAGCCCTGAGTTTGGTTCGTCCGAATAGCTGGCTATCTTTGTCCTCACCCCAGGCGGGCGGTCCTGTCATCCCGCCCAGCGTAGCGGGTTCGAATTCATAGAACGTGTGGCCGGAGGGGCGCCGCACCTGGATTCCGCGCGCACCGTGACGATCGCCCGACAGGAAGAGGACACCGGGAACATGCTTGTCCTCGATGAACTGGAATAGGTCTTCACGCCCCTTCGGATCCCATACGCCCCAGGAATCCTTGCCGTTGGAGATGTTATCGCTCCACATGGTGCCGCTGGTGATGATGACAAACGGCCCCTCGCATTTCAACAATTCTCTCTTCAGCCATGCGGTCTGTTTATCGCCAAGATAAGCGTTTTCCACTCTCTTGCGATTTTTCCGCAACGAGCGCGTGTCGAGCATGATCAGGTCTGCGGGGCCAATGCGGGTATGGAAATAGATGCCCTCGCCGTCTTCGCCATAGGCGGGGTTGTTCCAGTTCCGGGTCCAGATTTCTCTGACCGCGAGGGCGTCTTTCGCTGTATAGCCGTTCGGAATCCCGGCGAGATCGTTGTCGAAATAGTCGTGGTCGTCCCAGGCGGCATACAGCGGGACACATGCCGCAAATTCCCGCCAGGCAAGCGACAGGTCGCGCAGGAGGTAGTCGCTGCGGTGCAGTCCAACCCGATTATTGCGGTCGTCGACCGCCAGGTCTCCGAGAAGCAGCATGGCCCGATTGCCCCGCGACTTCACCTGAGAGAGCAGATGCGGATTATGGATCCCCACCTTGTGGAAACAGGACCCGAATGCTATGCGACACGTTTCGCGACCGGGAGGCGGTAGAGTAGTGAACCGTAGGGAATCGTTCAGCGTAAGTTCGCGCCCATCAACCCAAACGCTGTAGCAATACTCCGTGTCGGGACGCAAGCCGTCAAGCCTTACGATTGCAGCCAGATCGCTAGGGATGGTGCTCTGCACCGGTCCAAAGCTTTTCGCCTCTCCATTCTCCGAAACCACCTTTACCGAAACCTTCGCAGGCTTGAGGGTTCTCAGCCAGACCGATACGCATTCGGAGCTGACTTGACCCAACATCGGTCCGCCGTAATGCGCCAAACCGAATTGGCGGGCGGCGTCACTGAGTTCGGCATGATTGCCGAATGTTGCGAATTGGTTGTTCTCGAACAGATCGCGTGCCGCAATGAAGAACTGCCGAACCCCTTCCGGCGGCTTGCCATAGCTGTCGAGCAAGTCGAGGTCGATCGCCGGGGTGCCCTTATGCGCTTGGCCTAGCGATACAGGTATTTCAGGAGAGAGATCGGTTGCCGGGTTGTATGAGCCGCCGGCGTGCCCCGCCAACCCAAGGGCCAACGCGCTTGCCGATGCCCGCTGCAAAAACTCTCTTCTCGTGCTTTTCGATTCCATATCCGATTCCGCTTCCTCTCGATATTTCGCGACGGCTGTTCAATCCCGGACGTCCCATTCGGCTTGAACTGAGTCGAACTTGAAAACCGCTCCAGGCATGCCCTGCCTTCCATCGTAACATCGCCACCTCCCCGCGTGCCCGGCGATTGGCAAATTGGCTGGCGTTTCGTGATAGGCAATTTGGCCTCTCCGTTTCTACCTGCAAACACTCGGGAAACGGGGCTAGTTTAGCAGAAACAGATAAGCTTTGCCAAACGCTCGGCGGCGTTTCGGCAGCCCTGGGGCGCGTAAGCCGCTGTTTGCCGAAGGCTTGCACCGCGAAAGAATCACCCAGAGACAAGGCTTTGCGATATGCGACTCGTACCTTTCTCGGCCGCAGGCACTTCGACACAACATACACCCATCTGGTAGTACGCCATCCCCCGCGACCGGATTTCGGGCACGGCAGCAAACCGTTTCTAGGTCGATGACAAGTAGGTGCTTAGATAAATCTCACCGACCTACCGTCTCAGCAAACGCCCCGTTGTGGGGGCTACCGCAACGCCCCTTCCCAACGAGGCTCTTGCCATCGATAGGAAAACGTTCGCCCCCCCGATCGAGCACAATCCGCGATAGCAGGCACAAGGTTTGGGTCAATTTGGCCGTATTCGTTGGCACCACGTTTGCGATCACTATAATGGGAACCGTCCTGGCGAGGTTCGGCCCCAAACAAGCCTTCCAACTCCTGCCATGAAGATTGTCACCTGGAACGTCAATTCGGTCCGTGCCCGGCTCGAACGGCTTTTGGCATGGCTCCGGAAGACGGAGCCGGACATCGTGTGCCTGCAGGAACTGAAGTCGCGGGAGGAGGCGTTTCCTC
>CAYPWB010000563.1:0-3668 GCA_964414315.1 uncultured Planctomycetaceae bacterium
CAGTTGGCCGAGCTTCGCGCGGCGATGCCGCACGCCTGGCTCCTGGTGCCCGGTTACGGCGCTCAAGGGGGCGGGGCGGCCGACGTGGCCGCCGCCTTCGACGCGAACGGGCTCGGCGCGGTGGTGAACAACTCGCGCGGCATTCTGTTCGCCCACGCGCGCAAGCCCTACGCCGAGAAGTTCGGTCCCGCCCGCTGGCAGGAAGCGGTCGAGGCAGCCACTCGCGATATGATCGACCAGCTCCGAACAGCGGTCCCAAGTAGACGCGCCTGAAGTCTCACAAAATAGTTGACAGCATCCTCCCGAGTCGCTAAACTAACATTCGTGCCGGTGGTCGGGCCGGCTCGGCGAAGCGGGCGTTCCGTGCCTACGCCGCAAGTCGCTCGAAACGAAACCATGGCGTTTGCCGTTTTGCCCCGTGTTCGCACTTAGAAACGCAAGACCCCCTTTTCTGTGAGGTGTCCTCATGAGCGTCAAGTCCAGGAAACTATTGGCTGCGGGCATTGCATGCATGGCAGGAATGGGCGCCGTGCCGGCCTTGTGTACGGCCGCCATCATCAGCGGCTCGGTCGACACGAATCCCACGGCATCGGCGAATCTTTCCGACTTCGGCTCACTCGACTGGGCCTATTGGAACACCGGGGCCAACCCTGCCCCGTCCGGCTCGCCGACGAACTGGAAGGCCGGTGGGAACATGATCGGCAGCATGGCGCCGCTGGGCGGCGGCAATCTTCGCGGCAGTACATCGACGACCCAGCCTGCGACGCTGTTCAGCTTCACCGGTGGCACGAGTCCTGTCAGCGGCGGCCCCGCGCAGTTCACCGGGCTGTTCAATACTGGGCTCGATACAGCCGGACGCGGGGCAAGTCTGGCCGTGGAACTTCCCACCCTCGCGGAACGGACCGTTTACCTCTGGGTGGCCAACTACAATAGCAACGGACAGCTTACGGCGAGCCTGCCGGGAGCCGACCCTTACACAGACGCCAGCGGCATGTACGGCAGCGAGGGAGGACTGAAGGGAATGACTTTGTACACCCTCGATGTGGCGCCCGATACCCCCGGCGACATCCTGACGCTCGACTATGTTATGCCGGCAGACGGCGGTGGCGGCAATTCGCATGTGGCCATCGTCGCAGCGGCCGTCGCGGTGCCCGAGCCCTCAACACTTGTACTCGCCGTGATGGGTGCGGTATTGCTGCTGGGGGTGAGAAGGCGGCGACGATCGTAATCGAGGGAGTCGCTTGCCACTAAAGAAAAGAGAAGGTAACGAACCCGAGGGACCGGGCAATGCGAAAGCCGAGCGGCTTTACCTTGGTGGAACTCCTGGTGGTCATCGCCATCATCGGCATTCTGATCGCGCTTTTGTTGCCGGCGGTGCAGAGCGCTCGCGAGGCGGCCCGTCGCATGCAGTGCAGCAACAACCTCAAGCAAATGGGGTTGGCGATCCACAACTACGCGACGGCGCACCGCGAGTACTTTCCCGTCGGTTCGCGAGGGAGCAATCGGCACGGCCTGTTCACCTATATGCTGCCGTTCCTGGAGCAGCAGAGCATCTACGAACAGCTCGAACTGGACGGCGATACGCGCAACGACACGGTGAACCGGTATCATGGCGTCGCCACCTATATTTGCCCGAGTTATCCGGCCGACCCCATCGTGACCGACCAGTCGCTTCCGCACTACATGCAGGGCGCATTAACGACGTACCAGGGCGTGGGCGGGGCGATCGTCGACCGGGGCGAAAGCGTGAAAAGCCCGACCAACTTCGGCGATATCCCCAATAACGGCGTCTTCGGCTGGGCGTCGCAGCGCCGCATCGGCGACGTTCGCGACGGATTGAGCAATACGATGGCGATCGCCGAATTCGTCTCCCAGCATTGCACCGCCGACGGCTGCGAAGGGTTCCAGGGCCAGGTGCGGCCCTGGATTCTCGGCGCGAACGACTCCGACGGCTCATACGCCTTCAAGGTCATACAGCATCCGCCCAACTCGCTGCTTTCCCGGAATACGATTCCTTTCAATCATTTCAGCATGAGCAGCGTACACCCGGGGGGGATGAACGTGCTGTTTGCCGACGGCAGCGTGCATTTCATTTCCGAGAACGTGAACTTCGACGACTACCAGGCCGTGGCCACCATCAACGGCGGCGAAATTACGCAGGGAGTGCCATGACGTTGAACCGTCGGTATTGGGGCTCCGTTCTTCTGACCTTGGCTCTCGTCGGGTGCGGTCGTGGTCCGGAGCGGACGCCGGTCGAGGGGCAGGTCTTGTTCGAAGGAAAGCCGCTCGAGTTCGGCACGGTCATGTTCCAGCCCCCCAGCGGGCAGCCCTCTCAGGCCCGCATTCGCCCTGACGGAACGTTCACCATGGAGACCCTCGGGCAGGGGCCGGGCGCCGTGGTGGGGGTGTGCCGCGTGCGCATCACTTGCTACGAAACCGAAGCGCCCGGAGCCGGCGGGTCGATGTCGGAAGAGCCGGCCGTAGGACGGATGCTCATTCCCGCACGGTACGCCCAGTACGCCACCAGCGGCCTGGAAGTCGAAGTACACCCGGGGCGGAACGAACCGATTGTCTTCGAGTTGACTCGCTAAGCTGTGGCACGATTGGCCGCCGGTCTGCCGGTTGGAGGTGACCGTGGCGTTGTTGGAGTTCACGCTTTGGCGTGCGAACCGCATGCGGAGAAACACCAGTGAGCAAGTGCCGGCCGAAGGGGACAGTCCCATTTTCGCGGCGAAAGCGCGTTATTCACGAGGAATCCGCTTTCCGCCGCGAAAATTGGGACAGTCCCCCGTGAACTCCAACAAGCCGAGATAGACCGATGCGCAAGACGGCAACGATCACAACCCTCCTGACCGTGTGGCTACTTCCGGCGGCAGGCGCCTTACCCGGCGAAGCCGCCGTCCGGGAGTCGGCCCGAGAGCTTCCCATCGCCTTCGAGGTCGACGTGGTCGTGGTGGGCGGTAACACGTGGGCCGTGACGTCGGCGACGGCCGCCGCCGACGCGGGTGCGGCCGTCTTCCTCGCCGCACCGCGACCCTACCTGGGCGACGACCTGGCCGGCACGCTCCGGCTGACACTCGAACCGGGGCAAGAACTCGACGATCCGCTCGCGCAGCGCATCTTCAGCAATGGGCGCTCGGCCTCACCGCTGGCCGTCAAACGCGTGCTCGACGAGGCGCTGGTGAAGGCCGGCGTCGACTTCCTCTTCGGCTGCTACGCCACCGACGTGCTCCGCGACGCTCAGGGCCGCCCGGCCGGCATCGTCATGGCCAATCGGGCGGGCAGGCAGGCGGTTGTGGCCAAGGTGATTGTCGACGCCACCGAGCGCGGGGCCGTGGCCCGGCTGGCCGGAGCGAAGGCAACCCCGTGGCCGGCCGGCGACTACGAGTTCACGCGCGTCGTGGTGATGCCGGGCAAGGCGGGCCGCAGCGAGGAGAGCCTCGTCGACCAGGTTCGCCTGCCCATGCCCGACGGCGGTTTCCGATCGTTTGCCGCGGCGGAGCAAGCGGCCCGGCGCGAAACCTACCGCGAGGGCCAGCTTCGGGCATCCGAGTCGCTGTTTCTGGTGCCGCCCGACCGGATCGTCAGTCGCGCCGCAGGCCGTTCGGATGCTGCCGCGGGTGCAGGAATGAGCTTGCTGTTGGAGTTCACGCTTCAGCGTGCGAAAC
>CAYPWB010000564.1:0-3666 GCA_964414315.1 uncultured Planctomycetaceae bacterium
AGACTAATTAGTCGACATGAAGGCTGCAAGCAAAACCTACAGTGATTGCAGGCCATTCGGAAGGACTATGTCGATGCGATCTCGGGTTTTGTTCCGGGCCCTCGGAGCCGCCGAGAACCCGCTGCCCAGTATCGAGTCGGATCCAAGTTCCCTTTGAGCCCGGGAGGGCTCCAGCGGGTGGTGTTATACGCCTCTTTATAGCCGCGCATTCTGAAACACTGCTTGCAGAGATACGGCTCGGAACGCTAGACTAATGAATGGAAGGACGGCTTCCCGCGTGGGGCGATGCTGGATTTGTTGCAAATCGCTTCACTCCGGCGAGCCGTGCGTGCGACCTTCTCCTGCGTCGCAGACGGCGTGCCGTCGCACGATGCCCGCCATCGGCGGGGGCCGTCCGCCTGGAAATGCACTCGGGAGTATGCCCGTGTCGGAACTTGCATATCTCGTTATCCGCGAAGGCACCAAGTGGAGCGACGTGTTCCGGCTGGTTCCGGGCCAGTCGATCACCATCGGCCGTGCGCCGACGAACCAGGTGGTCATCAAGGACGAGCGGTGCAGCCGGACGCACGTCGAGTTGTTCATGTCGGGCGGGAAGTGGATCCTGCGCGACCTGGACAGCCGCAACGGCACGATGGTGGGCGAAACGCGGGTGACCACCGATTGGCCCTTGACGCCGGGCGACATCATCCGCATCGGCCGCTCGCAGTTGGTGTTTGTGCATCGGCTATCCGATGCGTTCTCCGATTCCAGCACGGTCATTACCCGGCCGGTGGGCGGCAAGCCCAGGCTGAAGCCGCCCAGCGACGACGATTCCAGCGTTCTCGCCGCCTGCGAGCCGACCACCATCACGCACCGCCGCGGCCAAACGAAGTTTTTGGAGGCGGGCGAAGAAGACGCGAGCGGCACGTCGAAGATCGGCGTGGCGGCCGCCAAGCTGTGCCGGCTGGCCTTCGAACTGGCCAAGGCGCCCGATCTGGTCGCCCTGGCCGAATTGGCGCTGGCCGGGCTGGTCGAAGGAACCCAAACCGACACCGCGGCCTTGCTCCTGGTGCCGCGCGACTTCCAGGGCGAGGCCACGGGCGACGACCTGGAAGTGATCGCCTCCCAGTCGACCTCGTCGAGGCGGTACCACCGCGTGTCGAACCTTCTATCGACCACCGTGATGCGCGAAGGCGAGGCCGTCATGGCCCGCAACGTGTTGGGCGACAGCGCGCTGGGCAGCCGCGACAGCGCCGGGGAAATTTACACGACGAGCGTCATTTGTGCGCCGATACGCCGCGGCCGGCGCGTGTTCGGGGTCATCCACCTCTATTCGACCGACGAGCACCTGGTGCCCGACCCCGACGACCTCGAGTTCACCCTCGCCGTGGCCGACACGGTAGCCGTGGCCCTGGAGAACCTGCACCGGCGGCAGGAACTGGCCGAGAACCTCACCCAGGTGCGCACCGAAAACGTGCAGCTTCGCGAGCGGCTGGGCGTGCGCAGCGAGATCATCGGGCGCAGCCCGGCCATCAAGGCCGTTACGGAAGAGATCGGCCGCGCGGCCGGCACGAACGCCACGGTGCTGGTGCGCGGCGAAAGCGGCGTAGGGAAAGAGCTGGTCGCTCGGGCGGTTCACTTCAACAGCGCGCGGAAAGACAACGTGTTCGTGTGCCTTAATTGCGCGGCGCTGAGCGAAACCCTGCTGGCCAGCGAGCTGTTCGGGCACGAGCGAGGGTCGTTCACCGGGGCCACGGAGCGGAAGATCGGCAAGTTCGAGGCGGCGCACAAGGGCACGCTCATGCTCGACGAAATCGGCGAGATGAGCCCCAGCCTCCAGGCGAAGTTCCTCCGCGTGCTCGAAGGGCACCCGTTCGAACGCGTCGGCGGCAGCAAACCGGTGACCGTCGACGTGCGCGTCATCGCCGCCACCAACCGCGACCTGGAAAAGGACGTGGCCGAGGGCCACTTCCGCCGCGACCTGTATTTCCGGCTGCGCGTGGTCGAAATCGTCGTGCCTCCGCTGCGCAAACGCCCGGACGACGTCGTCGAACTGGCCAACTATTTTCTGCTGAAGTTCAACGAGGAGACCGGCCGTCGCATTCGGGGGTTCACGCCCGCCGCGCGCGATCAACTCCTCCGCTATCGCTGGCCGGGCAACGTGCGGGAGTTGAAGAACGTGATCGAACGGGCGGTCGTGCTGTGCCGCGGCCAGGAGATCGACCGGGACGACCTGCTGCTGACGAACCTGGCCACCGCCGGCGACACGACCGACCTGAGCGCGGCGGCGCGCGAGGGAAAGGAGTTCTCCCCCGCCTCGCTGGCCGATATGGAACGCGACCACATCCGCGCCACGCTCCTGCACACCGGTTGGAACAAGAGCCGCACGGCCAGCATCCTGGGCATCGAGCGGTCGACCCTCGACCGGAAGATCCGCCGCTACAAACTGGTCGAGGAAGCGAAGCCGCGGCAGTAAGACATGGAACTTGACAACTGGCACATGGACCGCGCGCTGGAACTGGCCGCCCGGGGGCAGGGGCTGGTCGAGCCGAACCCGATGGTCGGATGCGTCGTGGCGCGTGGGGCGGAGATCATCGGCGAGGGGTGGCACGGGCGATACGGCGGTCCGCACGCCGAGGTGGAGGCGCTGCGCATCGCCGGCACGCGCGCCGCCGGGGCCACCCTGTACGTGACGCTCGAACCCTGTTCGCATCACGGCAAGACGCCGCCGTGCACCGAGGCCGTGCTCCGCGCCGCGCCGGCCCGCGTGGTCGTTGCCCAGCGCGACCCATTCCCCGAGGTGGCCGGCAAAGGTATCGCGCAGCTTGAAGCGGCCGGCATTCGCGTTGAGGTGGGTGTGCGCGAGCCCGAGGCGCGCCGGCTGAACGCGCCGTACCTGAAGCTGCTTGAAACGGGCCGGCCCTGGGTGATTGCCAAGTGGGCCATGACGCTCGACGGAAAGCTGGCCGCGCGTACGGGCGAAAGCCGGTGGATTTCCGGCCCCGCCTCGCGCGAGGTGGTCCACCGGCTGCGCGGCCGGGTCGACGCCGTCATCGTCGGCCGCGGCACGGCCGAACGGGACGATCCCCTGCTTTCCGCCCGCCCGCCCGGATCCCGTCCGGCCGCCCGCGTGGTGCTCGATTCGGATGCAAAGCTCTCCCCCGGCTCGCAGCTTGCGCGCAGCGCTCGGGAAACGCCGGTGCTGGTGGCCGCGGGCCCGGCGGCCTCCTCCGTCCGCCGGAAAGCACTGGCCGACGCCGGTTGCGAGGTGCTGACCTTGCCGGGCGAATCGTACGCCGATCGCCTCGACACACTGCTGGCCGAATTGGGCCGCCGCCGCATGACCAACGTATTGTTCGAAGGCGGCGCCCAAGTGCTGGGCACGTTGCTCGACGCCCGAGCGATCGACGAGGTGCACGTGTTCATCGGGCCGAAGCTGCTTGGCGGGGCCGACGCGCCGAGCCCCATCGCCGGACTGGGGCTTGCCGCCATGGCCGACGCACTCCTGCTCCCTTCGCCCGAAATCCAAATCCTCGACGGCGACGTGTACGTGCAGGGCCGTGTCGGCCGCGGGTAGCGGTAGGTGAAGTGTGAACTCGAACAGTGCGAGGCAATACACCTTCGGCGAAGGTTTAGGGCCCGCGAATCAATAACTGGCCGATTTGGACGGGCTGCGGCTACGGCTGC
>CAYPWB010000565.1:0-3665 GCA_964414315.1 uncultured Planctomycetaceae bacterium
GCGGGGCACGTTCGAGGACCGGCTAGGCGAATTCAACGAATCGATCGGCGTTCACTTGTCTTCCCAGGGCTTCAAGGAGAACGAAGCGACGATGTTGTTGGCGTTACTGGCTTTCAATCTGAACACGATCTGCCGCGGCGAACTCGAAGGTGCCGCCGGTGGCGGTTGGGATCTGCGCCGGTTCATTGACTTCGTGCTGAAGGTTGGCGGCCGAATGGTCAAGCATTCACGGCGTCTGGTGCTTCGTCTTGGCGAGTGAACCTATCTCGCTTCCCGTTTTGTCGATCGTTTTTATAATCACAGGTCAGTACCAGTTGACATGCTTCGCAGGTTTTGGTCCGCGGACTGTTGCCATTGACCCATCGTACAAAACCAAACTCGCACGCTGCGAGTTTGGTTTTGTCGGTTCTTACTTTTGGCTCTTTTGTCAACTTTATAGGCAAGCAACGCTTGAAAGTGGGGTGATGCCTGCAGGACATCACTGCTCGGCGTCAGCCGATGCAAACGTCGCCATCGCATCATTCACGTAGAACAGGAAGGTATCCGGATCCGACTGCTGGATCGGCGTCTTGTTCCTGAAATAACGGTTCTTTTCCAGCGTCATTTGGTACGACGAAAGTAGATACCAACCGGACCGCAAGGGGAGGGGCACGGCTTTTTTCGGTTGGTGTCCCCACTCGAGCTTTGCAAAAACTTCGGCCTCATCGGCCAGCAGTCGCTCGGGATTTCCAAGTTTCGAACGGAATAGCACGGTCATCGGTCGTTGCGCTGGATGCTCTTTGACATAGTCAACCATCCGGTACGTGCTTTGACCCCAGTCGACGTTGCTGTAACTGAGGTGCCGCCAACCGTTGTTGGGGCCTCCGGCAAGTGAATTGAAGAACGTGTGAGCCAGACCAAGGTGGGTCGCGTGGAACAGGAACGCACCAGCCAGGCTGGCGGCCACTAACGAGATTGCTAGTTGCTTCGGTGTCGCCACCGCCACCCGAGAGGCGACGATGAACAGAAATCCGTACGTCGGAAGTACGTAGCGAACGTGGTGCGTGAAGCCGGTTTGAGAACTGATCAACGCCACAAAAACGACCGCAATCAGAACCGGCAGCCATTCCAGCGGAAAGCGTTTGACGCCACGAAACCGATCGAGAACGAGGCTACCCAGCCCGGCGGCAATCAATAGCCAGTAACCCAGCGGCATCTTCACCGCCATCGCGTACAGGTGAAAATACCACCAACCGCCGTGCTGCCACTTGCCCCGAAGGTAGCAGGGCATGCCCTGCTCGAATTCCCATTTCAAGTAGTCCAGGCCACGGATCATTTCGGCGGGCAAGGGAACCGGAACCCCAGCAAACAAGCCGCCTGCGAATCGATTGGCCGTTTGCCCAGAAGCGATATCCGCTCCGCCCAATGACTCGCTGATGAACTCAAAACCACCCAAACGCGTCCCCGTTCCATCAAAGCCATAGCACCAATTGATTAACAGCACCGTCAGCGAAAACGAGAGCAAAAGGCGAAAGGAGTCACTCGCTGCGCCAGCAAACCGCCGTGCGATCGAGGCTCCGCCCCGCGATCGAAGCTCCCCGACGGCTGACGTACGCTTGCAGAGCGCGTCGTAGATCAAGGTGACCAGCGGCAATCCGAGCAACAGAAAGAGCCAGGAGAACTTGCACAGCAACGCAAACGCGACCGCCACGGCGACCGACCATGGAAACGGGCGCTCTCGCCGGATCAGCCAACTCCAGAAGAGATAGCCGGCGAGCAGTCCGCTGGCCGTTGCCGGCAAGTCCGGCGCAACCACGGCTGCATTGGCGATGATGTCCGGATTGAAACTCCACAGCACTACGGCGACCCAGCCGGCGCGTTCGCCATACAGCCGGCTCGCCCATTTCCAGACCACCCAAAGCCCCAGCACAAAGAAGCCCGCCATGGTGCCGCGCGTCAGGATCAGATGACGACGAAGGTTTTCGTGATTGTCTTGCACCCACTGGTGGGCGAACTGGTATTCGTTTCGGACATAGCGTGACTCCGAGTAGTGCCAATCCACATCGGGCCGGTCGAGCAGCAGCGGAATCGCCGCGATCATTCGCGGCAACGGCGGATTGACGCGGTAGGCATCCATCCGGCCCGTTTCGAGATGGTAAAGCCCGGCGGGAATGTGCGCCGCTTCGTCGTTGCACCAGCCCGAGCGGACAACCTGTAGCCCCCAAAGAGTCAGCGCGGCCAACCCGAGAGCAACCAGCCCAAGCGGTCTTGCCGCAGAAATTCGGAGAATGTTGATCTGTCTTCGCATCTCCAAAGTTTAGCGTCGCAAGATCGACGATGGACGATCACGACCGCGAAGCCGGGTGGCGGCAATTTCAAACTCGCACGCTGCGAGTTTGAAAATCGGTTCCGGTCTCGGGGTTGCCATTAGGTCGTCGCTGGTCACGTCGCCGGCCGCCCTCAAAGCAAATGGTTTGTCACTCGGGTTTTCACTGTCCGATCTCGATGTTTTGACACTACTCGCCGTCATCCCGCGATCACGCCCGCCGAAACTGTGCATCAAAATCGCGTTCGAATGACGGCGGCTTGCCACGCTGGCTGGACAACCTGACTGTCAATACCCCCCCCGAAAAATAGTCGCGTTCTCGACCCCCGTCCGCTACAACTTTGAGATGTGAGATCATTTGGCATGAACCGATGGGGCGATCCTTATGCACGATACGGCGAGTTTGGTAAGCGGTTCCGCGAGCGCCGTCGCCGACGTCGGATCGGGACGCGATTTGGCGACCATCAACCGCGTGGCACGAGGGCAGACGGTCGCACTGGGAGGCTCAGTGGACGGGGGCACCGCCTTGGTGGGCACCATGGCTGTGGCGATCGCCCAGTGCGACGACATTGCCGAATTGCAGCGCGGCTTGCCCGCGGCGGATTGTTTGAAGGACCTGCTGCGGCAATCCTCCGCATCGCTGGCGAAGCTCAATGAGGCCGCAGCGCTTCGGCTTCGTATCATGCGAAAAATCGGTCTTAAGCTCAGGGAACTGAACCTGCGGGGCGGCAACCGCAGATCAAACTCGCACGCTGCGAGTTTGAAACTGGAGGACTTTAATTTGAAGAAAGACTTCGCTTCGCGTTGCCGAAAAATCGCGTCGCTAGACGATCGAATTTTCAGCACCGCCATCGAAGCCGCAATCGAGTCCGAGCATGAGTTGACCGCTGCATTGTTTTACCGCCTGGCGGAAGCGCAAAGGCGACGGGAATCCCACGCCGATACCGACGATCTCGATCCTCCTATCGACTCAGCAAACAGCTCGGTGCCTCTTGCCGGCCTCGTCGCTTCCCCCGCGGTCCATGCGGGCCCGACGCCCAGTGGATATCGACTCATCAGCGACGAGGACTTCGAGGAACTTCAGGGAAGTGTCGAAATCCTGTCGCGCTTGCTCGGCAACGCCGTCGTTGACGCTCTGTTCATGTACCTTGAGTCTGGGGAGGAAGACCGTTACACCGGCGTGAAGCAAATCCCGCGATACCTGCGTCAATTGCAGGAAACCCTCAGCCATGTCTCCAAGGCGGAAGAAGCATGAGCAATCTGGCGACGACAAAGGAGCCATTGGTTCGGCAGGATCGCTTTCCGAAACCCGACGTCGTGGATGAGGCAACAGATCCTGCGGCCGGAGGAGTCGTTGCCT